>JADFWP010000056.1 GCA_015234115.1 Magnetococcales bacterium | reverse complement strand
CAAAACCCTGGGGGATGAATCCCCCAGACCCCCTCTTTTCTTTCAATGGTGGCATCAATCTCGGAATGGTCAGGGTTTACAACAGCATCCGGTTCTCCCGCGAACGACTCTCCCCCACCGACGAAACCCGAATCGCCGCCTGATCGGTCACCGGACACTTGTTTTCACAAATGCCGCACCCGATACACAACTCCGGCTGCACAAAAGGACGCTTGAGCGTCACTTTGCGACCATCCCGACTGGTGATGGCCACGGTTTCGTACCAGATCGCCTTGGGCGAGGTGGGACAGGTCTCCTCACAAACAATGCACGGCACATCCATGGCCCAGGGCAGACACCGCCCCCGGTCAAAAAAAGCGGTTCCCAACCGCACCGGCTGGGTGAAAGGAGCCGCGCCAACCTTTTCGGCCACCGACAACGGACGAATCGCTGCCGTGGGACAGACCTGACCACAGAGCACACAATGATGCTCGCAATAACCAATCGTGTTCATCAAGACCGGAGTCCACATCCCCTCAAATCCGGCCTCCAGCAACGCCGGTTGCAACACGTTGGTGGGACAGACCCGCATGCACAGACCACATTTGAGACAACGGGCGAGAAATTGCGACTCGGGCAGAGATCCCGGCGGACGAATCACCTCGGGCGCGGGCGTGGAGCGGGCGGAAAGCGAACTTCTGGTCATCGGCACCGCCACCACGGCAGCCAGGGCGCTCTCCACCACCCGACGCCGGTTGAGGTCCAACGGCTGACCGATGGAGCTGCGCGCCCCGGCAAGACCATAATGCAACGCCTGAGTGCCACAAGACTCGATGCAGTTCATGCAAAGATGACACTCGGTGACACGCACCGCCCCATCCGGATCCGCCGCCCCCTGACAGGCTTTCAGACACTGCTTGCAGCCGTTGCAGCGATCCACATCGCGCCGAATGCGCAAGATCGACCACTGGGAACACCAACCCAAAAAGGCCCCCAAAGGACAAAGCGCCCGACACCAGAAACGGGTGATGAACCGGTTGGCCAAAAGAATCCCGATCAGCACCCCGCCGATCAACACCCCACCCTGAAACACCGTGGCTGTCGCAAAAATCCCGCCTCCGGCTGCCCGATCCACGGCAGGGAGCAATGAAAGGGTGAACGAGCGGTAGATCAAGGCAATGGGATCGAACAGACCGATCTGAAGTGAGCCGAACAGTGCAAAAATCAACAAAATGACAAGAAGATAATACTTGAGCCGGTACAGCGGACGATACCGGTTCTCTTCCCACGCCTCGACCGCACGACGCCGCTGGAAAAGATGGCTCAATGCCTGATTGAGAATCCCCAACGGACAGATCCAGGAGCAGAAAAAACGCCCCAGAAACAAGGTCGGAATCAAAATCACCAACGCCAGGGCCAACCCTTTGTACAGGGTTTGACTGGTGAGAAATCCGGCAATGGCGGTCAGGGGATCGAGTTGCAAGAACAGCTCGACATCATAGCCTTTCAGCCGCTCGAATTCGCCGCTCCAGAGCAGAAACAAGAACAACCCGAGAAAAAATGCCGCATAAACCCGCCTGACTCCGCGCAATCCGCCCATGGTCGCTCCTTATCCCACCTGGGAATGGGCCACGTTGAGATCCCGCCACGCCACCTGGCCCAACCCCCGCGCCTGGGCCAGAACCAAAAAAGGGACCGCTTCGGGCGTCAGATCGAGAAAGCCGAGACAAAAGCTGTCCAAGGCCACCTCGTCGAGCGAGGCGATCAGGGTTTCGGCCCGGAACACATCCGCCGGATTGCCGCCTGTGGGACCGTTGCGTTTCAGGACGCGAGTGGCGTCCATGACCGTCAGCGTGGGACGGACGGCTGCCGCCAGATCGACGATGGAGTCGTGAATCGCCTGATGGAGCCGGTTGCGCTGCCCGCCGATCACCCCATACCAGTTTTTCATCGCCAGGGTGCAGCCGGACAGCGAGTGATGCTTGACAATCGGCAGGTTGATCACCTTGTCCACTTCGTGAAAAAAACGGGCCACGGGCCAGACCTTCAACACCTTGCCCCCCATATCCGTGGCCACGAAATCATCCCGACCCGGCAGCCGCACCTGCCCCCCCGCTGCCTGCGCGGCAGCCTCGATGCCGGAACGGGAAAAACAACGCCGGGGATCGTTCAGCGAAACATCCGTGACCCAGACCGAGGCCGCCCCGGCTTCGCGGCAGATCCGCACCATGGCCTCCACCAACTCCGGTCCGGTATTGGCCGCCTGCTCGGGTTGCCGGTCCCATCCCACATTGGGTTTCAATAACACCCGATCCCCGCGCGCGATGAAACGGGAGATGCCGCCCAGTTTTTCCACCGCTTCGCGTGCCATGGCCTCGACGCGACTGCCCCGCACCACGGCCATGACCGGACGATTGGGATCCTTTGCCACCCGGAAATCCTTGAACCGCCTGGCCTCCTCCGCCTGCTCGCGGATCGGTTCGTTGCTGTAAACCAGATACCCCCCGACCGCCAATCCGGCTGCCACGCCGGACAGCCCCGCCACCCGACCCAGAAAAGCCCGACGGTCGAGCAGGGGTTGGGTCTCAAGGAGCGGGGCGTTTTTCTGCCTGGCCATGATTCAGGAACTCCTCCATTGGGGTCCATGCCGCATCCAGCGCCATCCCGAACGCGCCGATCACTCTTTCCGGCGTGCGCAGAAAAAACCACTCCCCTTCATAGGGATCGCGCACCTGAAAAACCGTCACTCCCCCCTTGTCCACCGGTTCCACGGGAATCTCTTCGCCCTTGAGAAACGCCAGCAGACGCGCTTCCAGTTCCCGGTTCTGCGCCTCGCTGCCGAGCACCTGAAAAACCTGCACGCTCTGACCGCCCTGCTGAAAGGTGCGTTCGAGCACCTGATCGAAAAAGTCCAGTCCCCGGTAGTTTTCCTTGATGAACTTCGTGCCCTGGGATGGCCCCAGATCCGGGAAGCGCAACAGCGGCGCCCCACCCCCGCCGCCACTGCCCGTGCCGATGGCCTGCGCCAGGGCCTGGCCCATGGCCTCCAGCGGGGCCTGATCGGCAAACGCGGTCATCTTGACATAATAAGATCCGGCAATGAAACGCAAACCGCGCGGCTCGACAAACCCCATCTCGCCGATTCCGGCCTCGCGCCCGTCGTTGCCTCCTTCGCCGGTCAACACCCCGAAGGCAAAAAGCGGCTTGCCCAGGTCATAAAGATCCACCACCACCTGGGGCCGGGCCGAGTCCGACAGCGTGCCGTACTCCCCGACCACCAACTCCTTGAAACCCGCCGAGATGAAATACTCGGCATGGCCATTGACATACTCGTGGAGATTTTCTTTGGTGAAGCGGCGCGTCTCCCCGAGACGCGCCAAGCCCGCGATCTTTTCCGGAAAAAAACGCACCAGGGGTGACAAACGGGCCGCCGCCTGTTTGAAATCGAGCAGCCCCGGATCATAGTGCTGTCCGTCCAGATAAATCGCCCCGGCAATCAGCGGCAGCAGGGTGAGCAGTCCCACCCGCACCCGCCGCAGCACCACCGACTCCTCCACCGCGCGCTCCAGGTCTGCCATCTCAGGCGGCCACGGGATCCATCGTCAGGGTCCGATGGGCGGCACGCAACTTGGCCGCCACCGGCAATCCATACGGACAGGCGCGCGCGCAGGCCCCATCGGCACAGCTTTCACAAGCACCCGCATTGGGCGTCATGGTGGCATACGCCTGCATGGCCCGTTTTTCGTCGCCATAATCCTCGAAATACATCTGGTAGCGCAGAATCGACGCCACATCCACCCCGCTGGCACAAGCCCCGAGACAATCCCCGCAACCGGTGCGGCAATAATCCGCGCCATACAGGGCCGCATAGTGGTCCAGCACCCGCAGATCCGCCGCAGTCAGGGGCTGGCCCGAGGCCGGAAGATAAAGATCCAGATCCTGGGCCGACTGGATGGTGATCACCAGACCACTGATCTCCTTATGGGACAAGGCCCACTTGAAGGCTGCCTGCTCGAACTGACCGGAATCGAATTTCATCGACCCCTCCTTGGCCCCGGCCAGCACCTTCATGGCCACCACCCCCACGCCGCGCGCATGGGCCTCCTTGAGCACCTCCGGCACCTTGGGGAATTTCATGAAATTGAACGCCGGCATGATGTAATCGAAATGACCGGAACGCACCGCCTCCAGCATCAGCGCCTCCATGTGGTTGGGACCGTGGGAGGAGGTGGCCAGAAAACGGATTTTTCCGGCTTTTTTCAAGGTCTGGGTGGCGGCGAGCATTTCCGGGTCGAGCAGACGCTTTTTTTCCGCCTCGAAATCGGTGGTTTCGCCCAGCGCATGAACGAACACCGTATCCAGATAATCGGTGCCGAGCCGCTTGAGGCTGTTGTCCACCGCCGCGATGTAATCCGCCTCTTTGGATCCCAGTTGCAGATGGCTCTTGCCGGCCTGATAGGCCATGGGCTGACAATATTTCGACGCAATATGCAGCTTGTCGCGCCCCTTGGCCTTGCGCAGCGCCTCGCCGAGGTGATCCTCGCTCTGGCCGTAGTCTGGCGCCGTATCGAAATAATTCATGCCCCGATCCAGGGCGCGCAGCACCAGGGCGCTGGAGTTCAACCGCCCGGCCCCAAAGGAGATATCGCCGATCTGCATGCCGGTCTTGCCCAGCGGACGATAGGCCCGCACCCGCGCCTTTTCCGACGGGGATCCGCCAGCGCCACTCTCTTCGGCCGCGCCCGCCACGACCGGAATCCCGCCCACGGCAAGCAAGGCGGCGGACTGAATGAATGTTCTGCGTTCCATGATTCAAACCTCCCAAACCAGCGTTCAAAGATGAAAAAATCCCCTCGATACAGTCTCCATCATTTTCCCCCGAATTGTCCACAACGGATTCATCAATAACATGGCATGCTTTGAGCAATCATGATATTCTCAATTGCCAGATTTGCAACGTCACTCAAAAATCGACAGCCCGGCCAAGGAACGCCATGGACGACCAGCCGACCATTCTCGTGGTGGATGACGACATCATCAACCGAAAAATCCTGGTAGCCAATCTGCTGGAGGCGGGATATCGGGCGCATACCGCCAATGACGGAAACGAAGCCTGGAACAGACTCTCCAAACACCCGGAAACCTACTCGGCCGTCCTTTTGGACCGGATCATGCCCGAAATGGATGGCATGGAAGTATTGACGCGCATCAAGGCCCATCCGATCCTGCAAGGCGTGCCGGTGATCATGCAGACCTCCATGTCCACGGAGACCGACACCCTGGAAGGAATCCAGGCCGGGGCATTCTATTACCTGACCAAGCCCTTTGACCATCGCACCGTGCTGGCCATCATCCGGGCGGCCGTGGATGATTGCGCCCGCCATCAGGCGTTGCGCCACGCGGTGATCCAGACCCAGGACGCCCTGGCCATGATCTGGGAAGGGGAGTTCCGGCTGCGCACCCTCAACGAAGCCAAAACCCTGGCCACCTCCCTGGCGCACATCTGTCCGAATCCGGACCAGGTGGTGATGGGACTCTCCGAATTGCTGATCAATGCCGTGGAACATGGCAATCTGGGGATCACCTACGAAGAGAAATCCCGTGCCATGGCCACGTTCGATGGCCTGGATATCCTGGTGGAAGAGCGCCTGGCACTCCCGGAGAATGTTGACAAGATGGTACGGGTCTTCATCGAACGTCTGCCCGGAGAGATCCGGTTTCGCATTGTGGATCAAGGACAGGGATTTGACTGGCATCTGTTCGAAACCCTGCGACCGGAACGGGCCTTCGATCCCCACGGACGGGGGATCGCCATGGCGCGCATGTTCAGTTTCGATGAAATCGAGTTCCGGGATCCGGGCAACGAGGTGATCGGCATTGTCCGGCTCGCCAGAGGCCAGCACATGACCGATCCGAATGAAACCGATCCGGAGGAAACCGATCCCCTGCCGGATCCGACTCAGCCGGGATAAAACTCCGGAGCCAGGGCTTGCAGAATCTTCGGCACCGCCGCCGACTGATTGAGGGTGAAGAAATGCAATCCCGGCGCGCCACGATGCAGCAAATCCCGGCACTGGGCCACCCCCAATTCCACCCCGGTTTGCAGCATCTGCTGCGGATCGTCCCGGATCGCCTCATAGCGCGACGTCAACCATTCCGGCAAGGCCGAGCCACACAGTTCGGAGAGCCGTTTGATCTGCTTGTAGTCGGTCACCGGCATGATGCCCGGAAGAATCGGCACATGGACCCCTTTTTCGCGGCAGGAACCGACAAAACGGAAATAAACCTCATTGTCGAAGAAAAACTGGGTGACGGCGAAATCGGCGCCGGCCTCCACCTTGCGACGAAAATGGAGTTGATCCCGCTGGGCATCCGGGGTTTCGGGATGGCTTTCGGGATAGGCGGCCACCCCCAGACGAAATTGCGGAAAATATTCCCGGATAAAGGCCACGAACGGCTCGGCATGACGAAACGCCCCGCGTTCCAGAGCGCCCGGCGGCTCGCCACGGGGCGGATCCCCCCGCAAGGCCAGAATCGCCGGAATGCCGCACTCCTGATAGAAACGGAGCATGTCGGTCAATTCGGCCCGGCTGGCTCCCACGCAGGTCAAATGGGCCACGGTGTACAAACCGGTGCGTTCGTGAACCTGTCGCACCAGTTCGCCGCTGCCCGCCTGACGACTCCCCCCGGCCCCGCAGGTGATGGAGATGAAATCGGGTCGATAGGGAATCAGGGTTTCCAGGGTATGCCAGAAAAGCTTCTCCCCTTCGGGCTGTCTGGGCGGGAAAAATTCAAAGGAGAGACCAGGACGGCGCCCGGCAACTGCCTCGTGATCCATTTGCGTGCTCATCGTGCCACCACTCCCGTCTCTGCATGAAATACAGCCGTCATCCCCGGCCACGTCAAACCGCACCCGTTCCGCGTTGTTCACTTTTAAAAAAAAGAAGGGGTCTTAGGAATTCTTTCTCCAGGATTTTGACTTTAAAAGCAAAACATTTTTAAAATTTTTATTTAAACCGCACCCATTTCGGAATAATGAGTTTTAGCCCAAAGGCGGCGCCTGCGGCGACCAGGGGGCGGCTGCCGGGAAAGCGCAAAAGCCAAAGTCCCAAGGCTTCGCCCCCGGACCCCACCAGGGGCCCCTGGACCCTGGACCCCATTGACAAACCATGTATCCCGAAATGGTCGCGGTTTAAAGCCGCTTGCCACGGCCTACTTGCTTTCCGGTTTCGATTTTGGTTCATCCATCGAGTTGCCCAGCTTGCGGATGATGGCGGCATTGCGTTCCGCGAGTTGATCCATCTGTTCGGTGACCTTGCGCAACAAGGCGGTATTGCGTTCCGAAAGTTGGGCATCCCGCTCCGTGGTCATGCGCAACAGCGCGGCCTGACGATCCGAAAGCTGACGCATCTGCTCGGTGGTCTTGCGCAACAGGGCGGAATTGCGCTCGGAGAGCTGATCCACTTTATCGGCCAACTGCTTTTCGAGGACCACAATCCGTTTTTCCAATTGATCGAGGCGAACCTCCTGGCTGCCCATGACCTGCCGGGCCGGGGCCTTGCTCTTTGCCTTTTCTTTCGCCTTTGATTTCTTTTTCTGTGCCATCTTATCCTCCAAAAGGTATGGTCATGCGCTGCTCATGAACCCGCTGATCGCGGCTTTGTGAACCCGGATTAGAACACACTTTTTACGATAAATCCAACCCGGACGCAATCCACCCCCCGCATCAGGACGAATCGGCACCGGTGCGCAACTGTTCGAGCTGGTTTGTCTCCAATCCGAAGAAGTCGGCGAGGCTCTCTTCCACGGCAAGCCAGGCCTGATGGGACTCCCCGCCGCAGACCGAAGCGGAAAGATGCAGAATCGCACGCAACACCATGTGCTCACGATCCCGGACCTTCCCCCCCGGTCGATTGAAATCATCCATCTGGTGATGAACCCGCACAATGCGACAGACCGGCTCCGGCAGTCGCCACCTTTGCATCATGAGATAACCGGTCAGGGCGTGATTGGTCCCGAACCGTTCATTCTCCGCCGCCACCAGATCCACCACCCCCTGTGCATGGGTCTCGCGGCAAAACCCCGCATAATCCGGAAAACCACGCAACATGGCGATCAAACCGCAATCGTGCAACAGGCCGACGGCATAGGCCTCATCCGGCGGCACAGCAGGCAGATAGCCATTCAGACAGTTGGGCGCGACTTCCGGCAGCAGACGGGCCAGACGGGCGGCGGTCCGACCGGCCTCCACGGCCCGCAGGCGCAAGGTCTGCAAGGGTCCATCCCTGGCCACCAGGGCAGCACTCAGAAATTGTCCGGAGACGATGGTCCGCACCGGATCGAAACCCAACAAAGCCACCGCCCCTTCGATGGAGATCACCTTGCGTTTCCATCCGGGCAGGCGGGTATTGGCCGCCTGCAACACGGCGGCGGCCAGAGCCATGTCGGTCACGATCCATCCGGTCACTGCCACCGGATCCGGCGCAAAACCGGATTGGGCGCGCATCACCTCCAACAGCAGATCCGGACGCGACGGCATGACCAGATCTTCCAGCAGCCGTTCTGCCCGCTCCAGTCGTTTTTTCTCCGCCTTGCTCTCCCTGGCATGCATCGCGCGCGTCCTTTAATCCGTGATTTCAGCAGCCCTCTGGCCCGGAAATCACAAACCCGGACGGTCGTCTGCGTCCATATCCAGCGAGTTCAGATGTTTGGTCAACATGTTGGCATGGGTGTTCTCCTCCCGCACCAACTCCAGGCAGTAGGATTTGACCTCCAGATCCGCAGCCTCGTCGGCCAGCTTGGTATAGATCATTTTGGCCCGGTTTTCGAGTTCGATGGCCAGACGCAGCACGGCTCGGGGATCACCGTTTTCGATGATTTCCACCTCCTCCGCCGACATGACCGGCTCCGAAGAACGCTCCAGTTCTTTGAGGTAGGCGGCCAGATCCACATCCTGGGCACACGGCGTATTTTTCAACTTTTCAACCAGAAACGATGCATGGCCATCTTCCATGCCACCCAGTTCAAGAAACAACATTCTGGATTCGTCATCTTTTGTCATTTCCGCCGCCTTGCCGAAAAAGGCAGAGGCATGGATTTCATTCCGGAGGGCCTGTTTGATGAT
Organism: Magnetococcales bacterium; assembly: GCA_015234115.1. Lineage (GTDB taxonomy): Bacteria > Pseudomonadota > Magnetococcia > Magnetococcales > Magnetaquicoccaceae > Magnetaquiglobus. The sequence goes on along the minus strand of JADFWP010000056.1, from coordinate 7,369 downwards.
ATCACTTGCTGTTTCCATGAATCACTCCTTAGCAGAAAAAGACCGTCGTCAGGCTCATACGGGCAGCAGCACCCGCAGAAGGTATGCGTCTATTAAGGCACAGATTGGATATGAATTCAATGCTTCCTCCGGTATGATGGTTTTGCCTGTTCCCATTCCTCTTCCAAAGAGATCGCTCCCATGCACGCATCCCGCTTCTGGCGCACGCTCGATACCGGAAAAATCCGCTGCGAACTCTGTCCCCGACAGTGCGAACTGGCCGAAGGGCAGAGAGGCTTCTGTTTCGTGCGGGCGCACGAAGGGGGGCAGATGCGTCTGACCACCTATGGCCGTTCCAGCGGATTTTGTGTGGATCCCATCGAAAAGAAACCTCTGAACCACTTCCATCCCGGTTCGTCGGTGCTGTCGTTCGGCACGGCGGGGTGCAATCTGGCCTGCAAGTTCTGTCAGAACTGGGATTTGAGCAAATCCCGCCAGATGGAACGGGTGGCCGAACTGGCCCCTCCCCAAGCCATTGCCCAGGCCGCGCACCACCGGGGATGTCGCAGCGTGGCCTACACCTACAACGACCCGGTGATCTTTGCCGAATATGCGGTGGATACAGCCCTGGCCTGTCGGGAACTGGGGGTGGCCTCGGTGGCGGTGACGGCCGGATACATGGAACTGGAGCCTGCCGCCTGGTTCTTTTCCCATATGGACGCGGCCAATGTGGATCTGAAGGCTTTTTCCGAGGATTTCTACCACAAACTGACCGGCGGACATCTGCAACCGGTGCTGGAATTATTGCGTTATCTGGCCCAAGAGACCCGGGTCTGGGTGGAGTTGACCACCTTGTTGATTCCGGGACTCAACGATTCCGAAGCCGAACTGGAACGACTGACCCGTTGGGTGGTCGAAGCGATGGGACCGGAGGTGCCGATTCACTTCACCGCGTTTCATCCGGCCTGGCAGATGCAGTCCCTGCCCCGCACCCCGACCGAAACACTCTTCAAGGCGCGCCAGATCGCCCTGGCCAATGGCCTGAAATTTCCCTACATCGGCAATGTCAACGACTGGCGCGGCAGCAGCACCTGGTGTCCCGGATGCGGACAACGGGTGATCGAACGCCACGGCTACACCCTGGGCTGCTGGGAACTGACCACCGAGGGAGCCTGTCGTTTTTGCGGGGTGACGATTCCGGGCCAGTTGCGGGGGGCGCCCGGCCAGTGGGGCGCGAGACGCGAACCGGTCCGGGTGTGATGATTTTTTTTGTTCAATCCGCGACCATTTCTGGATCATGAATTTTTGGCCCAGGCGTCGCCTGCGGCGACCGGGGGGCGCGCCTGCGGCAAAGCGCGCCAAAAACCAAAGTCCCAAGGGCTTCGCCCCTGGACCCCACTGACAAACGACGTATCCCGAGCCGGGTGCGATTTAAAACTTTAATACAAACGCAAAGCCCCTGGCCAACTCACCCCTTCTCGTCATGGTAATATGTATCGGCCAGTTTCTGCACCTCCGGAGTGTTCATGAAGGGCATATATTTCTTGTCCTCACCCAGAATATGCCCGACCAACCATTGATTCATGAACACCACCACCTCATCCACCACCCCGTTACGGGTTTCGACATCACCCGCTTTGTTGAAACGGGAACGGAATTCGCACAGATTTTCACGAATCTTGTCGTGCAATCCCTCATGATCTTCCAGGCTTTCGTAGCCGGCCTTGCGCATCAACCGCTCTTCAAAACGGAAGTGACTGGTGACATAACCGCGCAACTGCACAAAAATCCGCTCCAGAGTCGCTTCCGTTTCGCCCGTGTGGATCGCATCCATCAAATGTCCGAAAATCTGAAACAGACGTTGATGCTGATCGTCAATGGGACCTACCCCGACACTGTATTCTGGTTTCCACATGGCCGTTGTCACCTTGGATAGAAGGGATCCGTGTTCTCCTTTTGCCGCATTTGCCTTGATAATCTGGAATGGAGGGTGAGGCAAGCAAAAAAATTGCACCACGAATAAATCGGTTCGATATAATGATCCATTAAAAAAATTTATGCTTGAATATTGGAACTTTCTGATATACTGTTGCGTCTATCCTGAAATGTAAGCCGAACCGGCGCACAGTTACAATAAGAATCAATATAAGATCGTCTTGAGTTTTCCGACCCCCCTTGGGAGCGACCCGATGAGCGAACAAACAGACCAAAAAAATCAGGCGATGCCACTCAATCCCACCCCCATGCTGGATGAACTGGAAAACGGCCCCTGGCCGAGCTTCATCAAGGGGTTCAAGGAGACCGCCCAACGCACCGGCAAAACCATGGTGCGCGGCGTGCTCGATCAACTCAACTACTCCTACGAAACCCGCATGGGCTACTGGAAAGGAGGCGTGGTCGGCGTGCATGGCTATGGCGCCGGCATCATCAGCCGCTACAGCATGATCGGTGACAAGTTCCCCGAAGCCACCGAATTCCACACCATGCGCATCCAACCCGCCCCCGGACTGCACTACAGCACCAAGGCCCTGCGCGAAGTATGCGACATCTGGGAAAAATACGGCTCCGGACTGATGTCCATGCATGGCCAGACCGGCAATCTGCAACTCCAGGGCATCAAGGCGGAACACGTCCAGGCCTGCTTTGACGAACTCAACCAGCAAGGCTGGGATCTGGGCGGCGCCGGGGCCACGGTACGTACCGGACTCTCCTGCATCGGACCCGCCCGCTGCGAACAGGCCTGCTACGACACCCTCCATGTCCACGAAAAAGTCCTCTCCTATTATTCCGATCTCACCCACCGCCCACAGCTTCCCTACAAAGCCAAATTCAAATTCTCCGGCTGCCCGAACGACTGCACCAACAGCATCCAACGCAGCGACTACTCGGTAATCGGCACCTGGCGAGATGATATCAAGATCGATGATGCCGAAGTGGAAAAATTTATCGCGGCCAAAGGGGTGGATTATCTGGTCAACAACGTCATCACCCGTTGTCCCACCAAAGCCATCACGCTCCAGAACGGCAAGATGGTGATCGACAACCGGGATTGCGTCCGCTGCATGCACTGCCTGAACGTCATGCCCAAGGCCCTGTCGCCCGGCGATGACCGGGGCATCACCCTGCTGGTGGGTGGCAAGGGCCATCTGAAGGTGGGCAACATGATGGGATCGGTCATGGTTCCCTTCATGAAAATGGATACGGAAGAAGATGTGGACGCCTTCATCGAACTGGTGGACCGCATGATCGACTACTGGTCGGAAAACGGCCTCGATCACGAACGGATCGGCGAGTGCATCGAACGGGTCGGCATCCAACAATTCCTGGATGCCGTCGGTCTGGAAGCCACGGTGGAGATGGTTGCCCATCCCCGTGACAACCCGTTCTTCAAAGCCGGAACCTACTCGGTCGATGACGAACGCGATGCGGCCTGAATCCGCCCGTCGTCACCACCACCACTCGGACCGACCACACTTCAAGGGAGATGTTTGACCCATGGCCACTGCACAACGTACCTGGAAGACCATTGAAAATGGTCCCCATGCTGTCGATGAATTCCTGCATCCCGTCAGCCAGAAAAACTACGGCAAATGGAAATACCACGAACGCCCCCGCCCCGGCGTGCTGAAACATGTGGCCGAAAGCGGTGATGTGCTCTTCACCGTGCGCGCCGCCACCCATCGTCAGGTCACGGTGGACATCATCCGTCGTCTGTGCGATCTGGCGGATCGCTTTGCCGATGGCCATCTGCGCTGGACCGTGCGCAACAACGTCGAATTCATGACCCCGCATGCTGCCAATGTCGATCCCCTGATCGCCGCCCTGGAGGCCTTCGGTCATCCGGTGGGTGGTACCGGTCCTTCGGTCAGCGCCATCGCGCATACCCAGGGCTGGCTCCACTGCGACATCCCGGCGGTGGATGCCTCGGGCGTGGCCAAAAGCATCATGGATGCCCTGTTCCACGATTTCGCCCACGAGGAGATGCCCAACCGGGTGCGTCTCACCACCTCCTGCTGCGAAATCAACTGCGGTGGCCAGGCCGATATCGCCGTGGTGGTGCAACACACCCGCCCGCCGCGCATCAACCACGAAATCCTCGCCAATGTCTGCGAAATGCCCAGCACCGTGGCCCGCTGCCCGGTGGCCGCGATCCGCCCCACCACAGTCAACGGCAAACCCTCGCTGATGGTGGTCGAAGAAAAATGCATCTATTGCGGCGCCTGCTTCGGCGCCTGCCCGGCCATGGAAATCAACCATCCGGATCACTCCAAACTGGCCATCTGGGTGGGCGGCAAAAACTCCAACGCCCGCACCAAGCCGGCCAACATGAAACTGGTCGCCCATGGCCTGCCGAACAATCCCCCCCGCTGGCCCGAAGTGAGTGAACTGCTCAAACGCATCCTCGCCGCCTACAAAGCCGGTGGCCGCGATTGGGAACGGATGGGCGAATGGATCGACCGCATTGGCTGGAAACGCTTCTTCGAAGAGACCGGCCTGCCCTTTGACAAGTTCATGATCGACAACTATCGTCATGCGCGTGTCTCCTTCAATCAGTCCGCCCACATCCGGTTCTGAAGAGAGGCGCCATGATCGCAACCAATCCCATCTACCAATCGGCCAAGGAGTGGGTCTACGCCCCCTATTCCCTGGAAGAGGGGCTGGATCGCGTGGTCGCCTATGGGGACCGCAGCGGGAAATGCCCCACCTATGTGGAACGGGTGCCGCCCTGTTCCAATGCCTGTCCGGCTGGCGAGGACATTCGCGGCTATCACAATCTGATCCGGGGCGTCTGGAAGGATGGTCCGGATCCCTGGGAAGCGGCCTTTCGCCGTCTCACCCAGACCAATCCCTTTCCGGCGGTCATGGGTCGGGTCTGCCCGGCCCCGTGCCAGGGGGGATGCAACCGGCAATTCCGCGACGAGACCATCCACATCAATGCCGTGGAGCAGGCAATCGGCGAATATGCCATCGAAAAGAGACTCGCCTTCCCCAAACCCGCCCGGAAAAGCGGCAAACGGGTGGCGGTGGTCGGATCGGGTCCGGGAGGTTTCTCCTGCGCCTATCAGATGGCCCGTCGTGGCCATGACGTGGTGATGTTCGAGGCCAGTGACAAGCCGGGCGGCATGATGCGCTACGGCATCATGGGCTACCGGGTGAGCCGCACCGTGCTGGAGGCCGAATGCCAGCGCATCCTCGATCTGGGGGTGGAATTGCGCTGCAATGTGCGCATCGGGGTGGACATCTCCCTGGATCAGCTCAGCCGCGATTACGATGCCGTGTTTCTGGCGGTCGGCGCCCAGAAGGGGCGTGGTCTGCCGATTCCAGGAGCGGATGGACCGAATGTGACCAATGCCATCGATTTCCTGCGCCGCTTCGAGCAGGAGGGCGAAGCCATGCCGCTCGGGCGTCATGTGGCGGTGATCGGCGATGGCGACGTGGCCATGGATGTGGCCCGTCTGGCGTTGCGTCTCGGGTCACAGGCCACCCTGGTTTCGGGTGTGCCTCGGGAAGAGATGAAATGTTCGGCCAACGAATTCGCCGAAGCCGTGGCCGAAGGGGTACGCATGGTCTATCTGGCCGGCACCGTCGCAGTGATGCGCCAGGGCGATGCGGTTCAGGGCTTGCAGTGCATCCAGATGGTCAAAAAAGAGCAGGGCGAAGAGGGATGGAATCATCCGATCCCCTTTTTCCGCTTCAAGTCCCAGCCCGGCACCGAATTCGTTCTCGATGTCGATCAGGTGGTCGCCTCCATTGGTCAGACCACGGAGATGACCGGTCTGGAGCAATCCACCGGCGGCACCCCCTGGCTCAAGGTGGATCACAATCAAAAAATCGAAGGGATGACCAATGTCTTTGGTGGGGGCGATGCGGTGCGCATCACGCTCCTGACCACGGCCATTGGGCATGGCCGCGTGGCAGCCGAAGCCATGGATCTGCTGTTGCAAGGCAAACCTCTGCCCGGCAAACCGGCGCGGCGCGATGTGGTCCGTTTCGAGAAGCTCAAGTCGGATTATTTCGTCCCGACGCCGCAGAAAACACGCCAGGTCGATCATCCCCAGGTGGTCAAGGGTTCCTGGCGCGAAATCCTGATCCCCCTGACCCGCGAAGAGGCGGCGGCGGAATCGGGACGTTGCATGAGTTGCGGTTTGTGTTTCGAGTGCAACCAATGCATGCTGTTCTGTCCCCAGCACGCCATCACCCGTTTTCCGGGCAATCCGGAGGGAGAGGTGATGTTCACCTATTACGAGCGTTGCGTGGGGTGTCACATTTGCGCCGAGATCTGCCCCACCGGGTATATCGACATGGGCATGGATTGACCGTCAGGAGAATGAGACCATGAACAAGTCGGATGTGATCAAGCAGTTGGATGTGGCCATTGCCGAAGCGCGGGAGTGGGCCGGGAGCGGCTGGACCATGACCTTTGGTCGCAATGCGGTCCGGATCGCCTCGTTGCCGGAGGCCAGGGGCCAATCGGACCGGTTTGTCAATCGCCAGGAGGCCATCGCCTATTGGCGCAGTGTGGCCGAAGCCGGCGAGGAGAGTGCGGTTCAGGGCGAGAAGGCCAAAGCCGCTTTGGAGCGGGGAGATATGCGCGTGGCAGAAGGGGCGATCTATTTTGCCGTGTATGTCGAAAAACGGCTCAACAAGCCCAGTTCCACCTGGGAGCCGGTGTTGGCGGGAATCCGCAGCCTTGCGGCCTGAATGAATCCGGAAACGGGGTGAAAAAGCCCCGTTTCCAGAAAAACCATTAAAAGAAAAGAAGGGGTCTGGGGGATTCTTCCCCCAGGGTTTTGACCCTGAACAAAAAAATTTTAAAATTTTTTGTTTTTAAACCGCAGCCAGTTCGAGATATGAATTTCTGGCCCAGGCGTCGCCTGCGGCGACCGGAGGGCGCGCCTGCGGCAAAGCGCGCCAAAGGCCAAAGTCCCAAGGGCTTCGCCCCTGGACCCCACCAGGGGCCATTGGCCCCTGGACCCCACTGACACATGACCTGTCCCGAAATGGGCGCGGTTTAAAGTCAAAATCCTGGGGGAGGAATCCCCCGGATCCCTTCTTTTTCTTCAATCATTCTTCCAATGCGCTCAACGGTTGGGTCCCAGATGCTCTTTGCCGCATTGCGGACAACGCCACGTCCGTCCCCCTCCCATCCATAAATCCGTATTGCGACTGAGACATTCGGTACAAAAAGCCACGCCGCAATCACACGACCAGCTAAATCCCGGATCCGCATGACAGGCCATGCAGGGAGGAAACGTGCGCCCCTTCTTGCGTACACGCGGTCGAGATTCCAACAGATCAGATTGACTCACGGCAACTCCCGATCAAACCATGGAGAGAAAAGAAGGGGTCTGGGGGATTCCTCCCCCAGGGTTTTGACTTTAAACAAAAA
>JADFWP010000055.1 GCA_015234115.1 Magnetococcales bacterium | reverse complement strand
GGTCGCCGCAGGCGACGCCTTTGAGCCAAAAACTCATGATCCCGAAATGGTCGCGATTTGGTTGAGGAAAAATTCCCCCTTCGCCCCCGACCCGCTCAACCGACAAAATACTCCAATCTTGATAAAATCTTGATACCTTCCTCTGATTTTTTAACACCATCTTGATCTCTGCTTTGCTAGAACCAGCAATTCGGTTCAGCGTTGACTTAAAAAAAACTCCAGCCAGAAAGCAGAGTAAAATGAATGTAGTTATCCTTGGAATTACTCCGATCGGAATCGTATTGGCCAAATACATGCTTGAAGAGGGGCATGATATCCATGTCGTGGACCCGAGTGCGGAATCCATCGCCCACTTGCAAAGTTATGTGGATGTACGCGCCTTGCAGGGGGATATCCGGGATACCGAGGTGCTGCGTGAGGCGCAGATTCACAACGCGCAACTCGTTTTGGCGGTCACTCAATCCGATACCAACAACATCGTTTCCGCCCTGGGTCTGCATACCCTGGCACCCAAGGCGCGCCGGGTCATCTGGGTGCGGGATGAACAGTTGACCGGAAACAATACGTTGTGGAACAACAGCCCCCTCGAACAGGTAATGCTGCTCACCCCGGAACGCAATGCCCTGCACCAGGTGATGGCGTTGCTGGAGATTCCCTTGGCCTTCGAGGTGGCCTCTTTTCTGGATGGAAAGATTCGCGTCGCCGGCTTCCGCTTGCAGGAAAACAGTCCGCTCATTGGCAAAAAATTAAGCGAGATCGACAAGACCCAGGAAAATCGCACCCTGGTGGTGGCGGTGGAACGTGACAATCAGACCGTCATCCCTGACGGTGATTTTGTCTTCGAAGACCAGGACAATCTCTATATTTCGCTGCTGGCAGGCCGTGAACTCTCGGATTCTTTTGAATTCATGGGGCTGGAACAAAGCCATCTCCGCATGCTCCAGACCCATTATCTGATTGGCGGAGGTGGGCGGATGGCCTTGCATCTGGCCAAGAAACTCGAAGAGGCGGGCATCCATCCGACCATCATCGAAAAGGGCCGGAATCGTTGCCTGGAGTTGGCCGCACAACTTTCCAATACCCGCATCATCCATGGGGATGTCACGGATCCGGCCTTGTTGCAGGAGTTGATCGACCCTGCCACCAGTTATATTGCCGTCTCGGGCAACCAGGAGATCAATTTCATGTCGTCGATCCTGGCGCGTCGCCTGGGGGCAGGACGATCAATCACCATGTTCGATAACGAAGGCTACATCGCACTCTCCTCCGGGATGGGGATCGATGCGGCCATTCATCCCAATTTTACCGCCATCGGACAGGTGATCGGACTGTTGCGTGACTGTGATGTGGTCGATGCCCATCTGATGATGGGTGGCAGACTGGAAGCCGTGCTGATCCGACTCGATCATAGCGCAGTCATGATTGGCAAACCATTGCATCAGGCAGGAATTCCCAAAGGGATGATCATTGCCGCCGTGATGCGTGGTAAACATTTCATGCTGCCGGATGGCAATACCTTGTTGCGACCCAATGATCTCATTCTGACGGTCTCTGACCGGCAGAACAAAATGAAGCGCAAGATGCGTCAACTGATCACGCCAAGGCGGTGACATCAATGAATCTGACCATGAATCTGCGGGTGTTGGCCCTGCTTGCCACCCTTTTGGCCGTCTGTCAACTGGCCGCGCTGGGCGTTGCCCTGGTTCTGGGCGAAAATCCTCTGCCTTTCATCTGGTCCATCGTGGTGGGGTTGGCCATCGGCTCGCTCTATTTCAAGACCCGATCCGCCAGACAGGAACTCCATGCCCGCGACGGCATTCTCATCGTCGGCCTCGGCTGGGCCATGGCAACGGTGCTGGCCGGTCTGCCCTTTGTCTTCGGCGGCTGGATGGGCTGGATCGACTCCTGGTTTGAAACCGCTTCCGGCTTCACCACCACCGGTGCTTCGATCTTGACCGATGTGGAGGTGTTGCCCAAGAGTCAGCTCTTCTGGCGTTCGGAAATCCAGTGGCTGGGAGGCATGGGGATTCTGCTGCTGGCCATTGCCATTCTGCCCTTTCTGGGCGTGGGCGGCATGGAAATCATGAAAGCCGAAGTGCCCGGCCCCACCAAGGATCGGCTCGTGCCCCGCGTGGCCACCACGGCGCGCATCTTGTGGGGGATCTATCTGGGTATCACCGTGGCCAATATTCTGGCCTTCATGGGATCGGGCATGGATTTTCTCGAAGCGACCGATCATGCCTTCGCCACCATGGCCACCGGAGGATTTTCCACCCGCAACGCCAGTCTGGCCGCCTTTTCTCCGGCTGCCCAGTGGTGGTGCACCCTGTTCATGGCCATTGCAGGGGTCAATTTCCTGTTGCACTACCGTTTGATCTATCTCCAGGATCTGGGGATTTTCAAGGATCCGGAACTGCGGACCTATGTTGGGATTATTCTGGTAACCGGATTGGTGTGCGGCGTGGCCTTGATGTTTCATCAGGACAAGGGGCTGGAAGTGGCCATGCGGCACTCCTTTTTCAATGTGGTTTCGATTCTGACCACCACGGGATTTGCCAACGACGATTTCGCCAAATGGCCCCTTTATCTGCAAGTGATTCTGCTCAATCTGATGGTGATCGGCGGCATGGCCGGTTCCACGGCAGGTGGCATCAAGGTGGTGCGGGTGGTGATGGTATGGCAGTTGTTGCTGGCCATTCTGGATCGATTGATGTTTCCGCGCCGGATCACCCTGCCCAAGTATGCCGGCACCTCCATCTCGCCCGAGGTGATGGAGGGCAGTTTGATCATGGTGGTGGTGTTTCTGTTTGTCATGCTGCTTTCCGTGATTGTGTTGACGGCTGTGGGACTGGACTTTACGACCGCCTTTTCCGCTTCTCTGGCCTGCATTGCCAACGTCGGACCTGGAATTGCCAAGGTGGGGCCTGTAGAAAATTATGCGTTCATCCACGATGCGGGCAAGCTGCTGTTGACCTTCACCATGATCGCCGGTCGGCTTGAACTGTTTACGGTGCTGATTCTGCTCTTTCCGCGTTTCTGGAAGGGATGGAAATAATTTCAGGGTTTGATCGTTGAAAAAAGGGTCTTGGATCTGTCTCTCCAGGACCCTTTTTTTGTCTTGCAAACGTCTTTTCTGTCCTTTTTTGCACCAGGAATCCGTTTCTCAAAATCATGGGTCTGGTTTGATGAAATCTTGATGCGACAGCTTGCGGATCTGACACCATTCTGACAGGAAGTTCTGTTAAATGATGCTTCGCATAGGGAATGGATCATCGTCCGACGGGAGTGGCTCATGGAGATTACCTGGCATCCGGATTCATCCGATTGGCAACTGGTCGGCGGTCCATTGGCACGTCTGCAAGCAGCCATGTCGGAACCGACCAGAGGCGTGGTGCTTTTCAGCGACAATCCGGAACAGGAATTGGAGGAACTGATTGCGGCACTGTTTTTTCTGCGTTTTTCGGGTGCCGGCGAGCGTTTGATCGTGGCGGCGACCTCTCATCCTTCGGCAGCCTGGGTACAGCGCATGCGCGCGTCTGGCGCGGATCACCGTTGGGCCGTGGTCTGCCATGGCACTGAAAAGACGATCATCCCCATTGAGCAGGATCCCTGTCCCTTGTTGCATACCAAGCAGGACAATGCGTTGAGTCTTTCGGTGTGCGGAGCCAATCAGGATCGTTTGGCATTGTCTTCTGCGCAATTCAGGCGTTGGTGTTTGAACAACGCCTCCGGCTGTCCCCATTTTCTGGCGTTCCAAGCCGCCCATTCTCCCCTTTGTGTCAATGCAGACGCGTGAAAATGGTCTGGGGTCCAGGGGCCATTGCTCCCTGGGACTTTGGTCTTTGGCGCCCCCCCTGGTCGCCGCAGGCGACGCCTTTGGGCCGATCGGACATCCAAATCACAGCAGACCGCGAAAGCCGATCTGACGCGCCGCCTCGTAGAGAATCACCGCCACACTCTGCGCCAGATTCAAACTGCGCGCCCGAGGATCCATGGGAATGCGCAATTGACGATCAATGCAGGCCGTGAGAATTTCAGGCGGCAAACCGCTCCCTTCGGACCCGAACACAAACCAGTCGCCCGCCTGAAAAACCGCCTCCACATGACGCTGCGCGGCCTTGGTGGTCGCGGCAAAAAGACGTGCATTTCCAGGTAAATGGCATTGGAAATGGTTCCAGTCGTTCCAGCGCTGCACCGTGGTCCACTCCCGGTAATCCATGCCTGCCCGCCGCACTCCGGCGGCATCCAGTCGAAATCCCAACGGCCCGACCAAATGCAATTGCGCCCCCGCAGCCGCACAGGTGCGCACAATGGCTCCGGCATTCTGCGGAATCTCCGGCTGGTGCAAGACGATGCGAAATCCAGGTGAGTCGGCGGATGCATCGGCCTGGGAATTGGGGTAGAATCCGCTTTCGTCCTTTTCACGCCCTGTCGGATTGGAACAAGCCATCATGTCGTTATTGTTCATGGGTTCCCTGTTGTGCGGATTGGTGGCCGGAATCATTGCCGGCATGTTCGGAGTGGGCGGCGGCATCATCGTGGTGCCGGTGCTGTTGTTCCTGTTCTATGTGGATGGGATCAATCCGGTGATCTCCATGCAACTGGCTGTCGGCACCTCGCTGGCGACCATCGTGATCACCAATCTGTCCGCCACCTGGAATCACCATCAGCGCGGCGCCGTGCAGTGGCGGGCGGCGCGACACTATATGCCCGGTTGTCTGCTCGGGGCCTGGATCGGATCGCAACTGGCCGCCGCCATATCGGGCAAAGTCTTGGTGATGCTTTTTGCGCTGTTCGAAATTTATGTCGGCTTCAAGATGTTCCGTTCCCGGACCACCGACGCAACGCCGATCAAACCGGTCTCTGCCACGGTTACTCCATTCATCGGCCTGGGAATCGGCACCTTGAGTTCCCTGTTTGGCATCGGAGGAGGCACCTTGTCGGTGCCGGCGCTCACGCTGCTTTCCGGATTGCCGATGCAACAGGCCGTGGGCACCTCTTCGGCCATCGGCGTGCCTCTGGCTCTGGCTGGAACTCTCGGTTTCATCCAGGCCGGTTGGCAGGTCACCTCCCTGCCTCCCGGCTCGATTGGTTTTCTGGTGCCAACCGCTTTTCTGGGCATTGTGGCCGGCTCGTTGTTGACCACCCCTCTGGGGGTGCGTCTCGCCCATGCCACGGATCCGGTTCGCCTCAAGAAGGGTTTTGGTCTGTTTCTGTTTCTGGTCGGCATCAAACTGCTCTGGCGGTAATATTTGTCAACGGGGTCCAGGGGCCAATGGCCCCTGGACCCCGTTGACAAATTACATATCCCAAGCTGGTCGCGGTTAGAGTAAAAACCCTGGGGGAGGAATCCCCCAGACACTCTCTTTTCTTTCAGAAATGTGCATCCCGAAATGGTCGTGGTTCAAAATCTCGGTCCCAGGGGAAAATCCCCGGACCCGCTCTTTTTCAAACGGGTTCTGATCGTTGCCTGGATCGAGATCCTGGAGGATAATGGAGTGAACCGATCATTCGTCCGGAGGATCTTCCACCTTGAAATCAATTCCGCTGCGCATCCCCGTTTGGGGGTTGGTGTCGTTTTTGATATTACTGCCTTTTTTTTCGGTTGACGCCGAAGAGCGCGCATCGGACGAAACCCGTCTGCGCCGTGCGGCGGAAGATGCAGAACGCCAGTTTGGTGCGGACAGCAGCATGGCGGCTGCGGCCTGGACCCAACTCGGCGAGATCGCCATGGCCACCGGACGCCACCGCGAAGCCGAAAATGCCTTGGGCAAGGCGTTGATCATTCTGGAAAAAAGGCTTGGCGCCGATCATCCGGAAGTGGCTGAGGCCCGTACCCGTCTGGCTCGCGCCCGATTGCATGTCGGGCAGTTTCAGTCTGCACGGGAGTTGTTGGAAAAAACGGTCCAATCCCTGGAACGTTCATTGGGTCCGGATCATCTCAACACCGCCAGCGCACGGGTCAATCTGGCGCGCCTGCTCATGGCCGAACCCGAACAGCGCGCCGCAGCCGCCAAAGCGATGGAAAAGGCTTTGCCGGTGCTGGCCAAAGGATTGTGGCCCGACCATCCACGGGTGGCGGAAGCCTGGATGGTGTTGTCCCGGATCCAGTTTGCTCTGAACAAACCCGATGCCGCCTTGGAGTCGGTGGTCAAGGCGTTGCGCATCCGGGAAAAAACCCTGGGAGCCGATCATCCACTGGTGGCCGAATCCCTGCGCGAACGGGGGCATCAACTGGTGGTGCGGGGAGAATTCGCGGCTGCCGAACCTTTTTTGCGTCGTTCCGTGGAAATTCTGGAAAAATCCGGCAACGCCGCTCCGTTGGAGTTGGCGGAAAGTCTGGAGCATCTGGGCAGTTGTCTGATCGGCATGAAGCAGCGTGGCGCAGCCGAACCTTTGTTGCAGCGGGTGGTGAAACTGCGCGAGGGCGCCTTGGACAAGGAGCATCCCGGCCTGGTGAAGGTGTTGAATGATCTGGCCTTGTTGCGGCAGGCCGCAGAGGAGTGGGCCGGGGCTGAAGAGCTGTTCCGGCGTGCCTTGACCATCACCCGGAAACATTTGGGGAAAGATCATCTGCAAGAGGCGTTCATTCTGGGCAATCTGGCGCAGGTGGTCGCGCGGCGCGGACGGGCCGAGGAGTCCGAGCGGTTGTTCGGGGAATCCGTGGCCACGGCGGAACGGTTTTTTCAGGGCAATCCGCTGGGATTGTCGGACTGGTTGGCCAATCTGGGGATCATTCTCCACAAGGAGGGGGCCAGGGAGCGGGCAGGCGTGTTGTTGCGGCGTGCCGAGGCCGTGCTGATCACGGTTTATGGCAAGGATCATCCCCAGGTGATCCGGGTGAGTCGGGCGATTCAGGAGTTGGACAAGCCTGTTGCCGGGACCGTGCAGTCGGAGCCGGTTGTCGCGTCTGCGCCCCGCAGCGACTCCAAACCGATTGTTCCGGTTTCCGAGGTCAAAGAGGTGGCCGTGGGTCCGGCGCGCGGCGCACCGATGAACCTGCCGTTGCAACAACAACCTTATGTGATCACTCCGCCGACCATCGTGCCTTTGGAGGCCTACATGCCCACCACCTTTGGCAAGGAGGGGGGCAAGGTTCCTGTGGTTCCCGCCGGATCACGGCCGGCCGAGTCGGCCGCGACCGAAAAAAAGGCACCGGACAAAGAGGAGATCCGGCAAGGCGCTGTGGTGCATCTCTCCTGTTTTGGTAGTGGTTCTCCCCATACGGCCCTGTTGGAGGCGAAGATGCGGGGCATGTCCTTGCCGGTGTATCACAAGCCGGTCAAGAATGGGACGTTTGATTGTGTTTTTGTCGGTCCTTTTGCCACTCGACCCGAGGCCGAAGCCACGGCAGAGCGGATTCGCACCGAAGGCGGGGTGGAGAATCCCATGGTGGGACGCTATGCGCGGGGAGAATAGTGGCTCTTGTGACGCGACGTATGCAACACCAGCCGCTCTGCATCTGGATGGATGCGCCCGAATGCGCTATACTGGAGATCCTTCCTGGTGGTTTGCATGCCACTTTGGATAACCGGGGTGAACGCAGCCCCGTCCCAAAGGCCGTGATCCTGGATGCAGCCGACAATGGAGAGCGTATGGCTCCGAATGCAGCCGCTCATCGGTGAAGCAGTTACCTACAGCCCAGAGACCCAAAGATGATCTACCCGGAACACGACCCAAACCACCCATTGATCGCCAAAGAACCAACGGCTGATCCCACACCACGATCCGTATACCCAGAGCCGATAGTCCGGTTGCTGACCATGGGCAAACCGGAATCCTTCGAGCCGGACGGTTGGCTGGATTACCGAGAGGCAGGTCTGACCACCGCACACATCCCTCTGTTGATCCGGATGGTCACAGACACAACCTTGAACCAGGCGGATTCAGACAACCCGGAATTATGGGCAGGGACGCATGCTTGGCGTGCACTCGGCCAACTTGGTGCGGTTGATGTGATTCGTCCTCTGTTTCAGGCATTGGAAGCACAGGGAGAGAATTATGACGAGTGGCTCCTGGAAGAGTTGCCAGTGGTTTGCGGCTTGATCGGTCAGCCTGCCGTTGATGTGGTGGCCGATATCCTGAGCGATGACGACATCTCGACCGACAACCGAAATCTGGCTGCCACCGCCCTTGGAGAGATCGGCAGACGCCATCCGGACTCTCGTGACGCATGCGTGCAGGTTTTGACCCGCCAACTGGCACAGTATAAAGCCAACGATCCAGCGTTCAACGCCTTCCTGGTCCACGGATTGGAACAACTGTCGGCCACCGAGTCCCTTGACCAGATTCGTCAAGCCTACACCGAAGATTGCGTCGAACTCAGCATCATGGGCGATCTGGAGGACGTGGAGGTGTTGATGGGGGTCCGGGAGAAACGCACGACTCCTCGTCCACGCCATGGCTCTTTTATACGGTCATTGCTGATGGACCCATTGCCGTCATCGGCTGGAGAAACCGTGATCCGACCACCGAAAATCGGTCGGAACGAGCCGTGTCCATGCGGGAGCGGCAAAAAATACAAGAGGTGCTGCCTGAACTGATGGAGGGGCAGATGTGACGCGACAAGGAGAATGAGTGCTCTTCCGGCGGAAGCGTACCTGAGGGGGTGACAAGGCGTGGACATGTGTCTCCTAATGGGGGTGCAACCCTCAACCAAAAGGAGACCAACCATGTCCAGGCCTTGTCACCCCCCTCAGGTACGCTTCTGCCGGAAGAGCCTGACGAGACCGACACGGGAAAGCATTACTACGGGCAAGGTTGCCAGCACAGCAAAATCAGGCTCTCCAGGCAGGAACCCACGCATCCAGCAAAATGAACCCAAAAAGGAACCCGTCAAACCAAAACAGCCACCTTGCGGGTGGCTGCAACTATTTGATTTCTTGGTGTCCCCGGCGCGATTTGAACGCACGGCCTACGGATTAGGAATCCGTTGCTCTATCCGGCTGAGCTACGAGGACTTGGAGAGGTAACTGTGGAATGATAATTCATTCTTGTCCTGTGGGCAACGGCTTTGTTGCACCCTTGACGGGTCGGAGGTGAATGGATGATACTATTGACCGGCATTTCTGATCAAAATCAAAATTCACAGTCACTCATCACAAGGGAGGGGGTCGGGGACGGCCCTGAAGACGAGCATGACCAAACCGGAATCGCTGTTGACCTTGAAAGCCGATAAAAAAGGACTGAAAGCCAAACTCAAAGAGACCAGACAGGCGATCAAGGCTGAAAAAAAACGGCTCAAGAGCGAGAAAAAAGCGGCCAAGGCCGCAGAAAAGGCCGCAAAACAGCAAGAGCAGGAGACCGGACAACCGGAAACCGAACCACCCGTTGCCGCCTGAATCAACGCCTGAATCCGATCAACCGCGCATTCCGTCAGGATCATCATGGATCACATCAAAGACATCTTGGCACGCAAACAGGCCTTCGAGGCCGATGGACGCCAGGCCATGGGGGTGCATCTGCCTCAGGATCTGGCCAAGGCGCTGCGCTGGGAGTTGCATCAATATTATGGGGCCGATCCCGGCGAAGAGCTGACCACCCTCTATGGCATGGAAGTCCTCTCCCTGAATGCTGCGGAAGTGCGCTTCGAGATGTAGACCCCAACCGGTGAGAGCTGCAAAGCGGGGGTCTGGGGCATTCGTCCCCAGACCCCCGCTTTTTTTTTTTTCAATGGTTTTACCCCCTCTTCAGTCGCTCCAGCAGCAACATCACCTCCACCGCATCACCATATTCAGCCCCGGCGCATCGGCCAAAGCGGGATCCCGGTTGTCGTCGAGAATGGCCAGCAACACCGAAATGAGAGCTTTTCCCCCTGGCGGCATTTCAGGGTGGTGCGCCAGTTGCTCCAATTCCTGCCGCGCTTGCATCACCAAGACGGTGGAGGATCAACAATCCGACCTTGTTCTTGATGATCTTTTCTTCGGCATTCATCGCAGACATCCTCCTTGGTTGGTTTGCGTCCATCCTGCCAGAAATGTCAGATTAAGTCTTGCCTGCTACACATTTACAATTGATAACTCTGCCGTCTCCACGCGCTCACGGCCTTCTCTGTATCCGCTATTGGATTTTTATCGTTCCAACGATCCCAGAATGACACAGTTTGACTATTTGGTTCCTGCGAAGGTTTCGCCACTCTGATACGGGTTGGCAGGAGACTGGCATCACCAACAACAAGCGCTTCTCCAGTATCCAAAACGGGCAAAAGATCGCCAAAGCTGCCGAGGCTGTCTGGCAGGAGGCGTTTAATAACAGTTTGATCATCGCCATTTGTCAGGCGCATGGCGATGACATTGCTGCACTGACTGAGCACCGTTCGGTTCACCTCGGCAGGTCTCTGGCTGAATCACCACAAGCCCAATTCCATACTTACGGCCTTCTTTGGCGATACGTTCGAAGATTTTTACCGATACCGCGTCGGAGCTGTCAGCGCCAGCTCGCTCAGGAATATACAGGTGCGCTTCGTCGCACATCAACGCAATGGGGTGACGTTTGTTCCTTTCTGTCCATTGATTGGTGGTGAAAATGACGCGTGCCAAAAGGCTAACCATCAATGGAAGAACGTCTGACGGCACCTCCGAAAAGTCGATAATTTTGATGCCGCCCTTCTTGTCAGACTGCGCACCACGTCCAGCAATGAGCTGGTGAACCATCTTTTCAAGCCAGTCCATTTTCATACATTCTTGGGGTGGCTGAAACATAAAACTCAATCGCCGGTCGGTACTTTTGGCTTCAAGACGTCCAATCAATCTGGTAAGTTTTCCGTGATATGGACCTTGCTTTTCGGTTCTCGCTCCAGGCTCCATCTGTGTGTTAAACATGTCAAGATCTGTGAGGACTTCTTTCAAGTCGAATGGCACGGGGCTATCGATTGTGAAATTCTCCAGAATCGCTGCGTGTTCTGGACCCGAGAGTACGGCGCGCTTCGCATCGAGAATGCACTGGGTTATGATCATCGATTGGTTCGGCGCGTTCTGGTCGCTACGGTCTACGAATAAAGAGACGATCGCTTCATATCCCAGAAGCCAGTATGGCAAATACAGCACTCCGTCATTCAGGGCTGAATCTTTCTCACTGTCGTTCGGCCCAGCGATACGGATATGGCGAAACGCATCACCCTTGAGCGGTTTGTATTCACCATGAATATCAAAGAGGATCGCGTTTGCCTGGGGAAGCTTCGCTATTTGGTCAAGCAAGCGAGCGGTTGTCCAAGACTTTCCTGAACCTGTGCTGCCAACAATGATTGCATGACGTTGAAAGAGCTTGTTGCCATTCAAGAATGCCTCGGCGTCATCATCCAGTGTGAAACGTCCGAGAGAGAGTCGCGGGCCTTCCATTGCCACGTTTGAGATCACCTGCATGAATGCGGTAAGGCGTCTCCCGTCCAAAGCAAAGCAAATGGAATCAATGTCGGGCACCGTCTCCAAAGTTCGAAGGAACACATTGGACGCCTCGCCATCACGATCCTTGAATGTGCCTATCAAGGTGATCCGAACCAGATTGTTCTCTGGAAGTGCCGCGCCGCCAGTGTCAGACTCAGTGTCTGTTGATTTGCCCTCCTCGTCAATCTTGCGGGTTATGCGTGTGATCAATCCGATCAGATGATGACCCGCTTTGCTGCTCCGCAAAACGGTCAGCCGATTCACCTGAATAGACCGTAGACGTTCCAGCGAATCAACACGGACTACAACAGTCGCGGTGTCAACAGCAACGACGTTGCCAAGGGCTTCGTTGTCCTCGAAATCAAAAATCGCCATGAATGCACCTCACATTACCAAGGTTAGAAATCCGTTCAATGACCATAGATCAGGCTTATCCAATTCAATGCCATCCGGTTCCTCTGCGGTAAAAGCGCGCGTCCCGGTATCGGTCATTTCCAGACCGATATATTTTTCTCCGGCATTATTTTTCAGGAAACGCTTCGCTTCATCGGTCAACATGTGGGCGATCACCGCAACTGGGACTGTTCTGCGCTTACATCGCTCAAGCAGTTTTGGAACGATGTGCTTGTCGCGAAACCCAAATCCGATACAGATGAATCCGTTCGCCTTTTCGAAAACTTCATCCACGCCTGCTATAATGGATCGAAAGGGTTCATTATGTGTTTCTTCATACTTATGGAGGCCAGGCGTGACGATGACTGGTCTGGAGTTGGCCGGTATATCAAACACCTGCGCCGAGAAAACTTCCCTTCCTTCGATGGAAAACCAATCAAGTGATCCGTGAACTTTCCAAATCCGAATCATTTGCATGGATTTTTCATTGTACTGAAATGCGATCTGTTTACCTGGGCGTCGCTGAATATATCCAGGTGTAAAGCCCGTCGAATAAAGCAACCCATGAACGTTGCAAGCGTATTCGGCAATCCGGTCATAATTTGGTGTAACAATATTAACTATAAGATTGCTTGTCTTTAAAAGTCCTCCCAGGAGCCTTCCGAGCGGAAATTCTATATTATTATTAATTGACTTTATAAACACTTTGCGATCGGCTTGGTTCACACATTTCCACGTCTCCTCAACGATCTTTCGTGTTAACTTTTGCGGGAGATTTTTGTTCTCCATAGCCTTTTCGAGGTGATCACCAGAAACCAATGCGTTACGCACCGAAGTCCACGCCTCGGATTCCGCGCCTTTGTCCGGTTTTATATTATCTGTTAGATGCTTTTGCAATCCATCCATGCTCGGCAACCCGTAAGGCATTGAAGCGCCACTACCGAGGATGATTGCCGGGTTGCTGGAAAAGCATGCCTGAGCAAGTTTTGCGATGACACTGATATCCATTTGATTTCTCATAGATTATACGACTGTTTGGTTTTATTACAACACGATAATATAATAAATAATTAAGATCGAACCGTGCATGGCAACCATCAGCGATTTAAACAGGCTGCATGTTAATCTGTCTTGATTCTAAAATCAACTGCAATCTCAAAAGCCGGGACAAAATTCAAGTACACCTTACTGATTTTCCAGACGATGGAGAGTCATGAACGCCTCGATGGACGTCCACTCTCCACCAAGGACGTCATTTCAGTACATGTCGATGGCCTTGACCGAATATTCATGACTCTTTATTTTGTTCTGATACGGGGAGGGGGCACTGGACTCCAACGATTCGCAAGATTCTGACATGGCGCGAAGTTGGTCGACCAACCCCATGGCTCACCCCATGATCAAGCTGCTTTCCTCATTCGCAAGATTACTTCTGCCGTGAGTTGTGCTAAAAGTCTTAGTTTGACTGCCGGCACCTCACCTGTCGTCCAATAACGATTAATAAAGTTGTGGTTGATCAAATGGACATCCAGCGTTCCTTGCAACCCTTCCGTCGTCTTGGCATAGGTGGTTGGCGTACGGTTTGTCGATAACAGCATCGACAAGCCGACATGACAGATAGATTATAGTTTTATTGGTGTTCGTTGGGCTGGGTTACAGCCTCAACCAGCATCGGTCAAGGGCGGTCAGAACAGTTAAAGCCCAGTGCCCGCATAGCGATCCAGCGCCGCCAGCAAACGCGGCTTGGTGATCGGCTTGGTCAGATGTTCGGAACATCCCGCCTCCAGGGTCTGACGCTCGTTCTCGGCAAAGGCATGAGCCGTCAGGGCGATCACCGGAACCGCAGCCCGACCCTGCGCCATCTCCCAGGCGCGAATCGCCCGCGTGGCGGCATATCCATCCATCACCGGCATCTGCACATCCATCAACACCACATCGAACCGTTCCCCGGCTGTGATCCGCGCCACTGCCTCCTGACCGTTGTGCGAGACGCTCAAACGATGGGTGGTCTTCTTCAAAAAGGCCTTGACCAGCAAAATATTATCCTCGGAATCATCCACCACCAGAATGTCCAACCCCCGGCCCGCAACCACCGGCTCCGGATTCACCACCCGTGCCACCACCGGTTCCGCAGGCAACAACGCCCGCAACGCCACCGCAAGCGCCTCGCGCTTCACCGGCAACGCCAACACCCGCACGCCCGACAAACCCGACAGGTCGGGCACCAGACTCCCGGAACCCACCACAATCACCGGCAATTCGGGCTGCTCCAACTCGCCCCGCCAATGCCGGATCCGCTCCTCAAGCTGCACCTCCGGCTCCTGACAACTCACAACCAGCAAACGACAGGGACGACCCGCCTGACGGGCCGCCCGCCAGGCACTGCCCACCATGGCCCGATCCGGCACCGGTTCCACCTTGGCGCCCAGACCAGCCACCAGACGGGTCAATGCCAGACGACTCTCGGCCCGCTCATCCACCACCAGCACACAAACCTGACTCCAGTCCCGCTCATCCAGAGGCAGTGGCAGACCCGGTTGCGCAGACTCGACCAGCGCGAACAACGCCGTGAAACGAAACGTGCTGCCCTGTCCCGGCGCGCTCTCCAGGGTCATCTGCCCGCCCATCAGATCCACCAGACGCCGCGAAATCGCCAGCCCCAGACCCGTGCCGCCAAACTGCCGCGTGGTCGAGGCATCCGCCTGGGTGAATGCGTCGAAAACCGCCGCATGCTTTTCTTTCGGAATGCCGATCCCGGTATCGCGCACGGCAAAACTCAAGCCTCCAACCCCCAACCCCGGCTCGCAAACCACCCGGATCACGATGCCTCCCTCCAGGGTGAACTTGACCGCATTGCCGATGAGATTGATCAGAATCTGCCGCAACCGCTTGGCATCCCCCTTGAGTCCATCCGGCACCGCGTCGTCGATTTCCAGGGTGATCGACAGACCTTTCTCACGGGCGCGCATCCCCATGATGTCGAGAATCCGTTGCAACGTCTCGCGCAACGGGAAGGGGGCCAACTCCAACTCCATGCGGCCCGCCTCCACCTTGGAAAGATCCAGAATGTCGTTGATCAACTCCAGCAGACTGTCCCCGGCACGCCGGAAAATCCCCACATAACGACGCTGCTCCTGGGTGAGTTCGGTCTCTTCCAGCACTTCGGCCATGCCGACGATCACATTCATCGGGGTGCGAATTTCGTGGCTCATGGTGGCCAGGAATTCGCTTTTGGCCCGATTGGCCTCTTCGGCCTCCAGTTTGGCCTCCAGCAGGGTCTCTTCGGCCTTTTTGCGCTCGGTGATGTCCATGGCCATGGAGATGATCAGATCCCCCGGATTGTCCATGGCGCCAATCGGACGGGAACGGACGATCCAAACCCGGCGCTCGCCGCTGATCGGCAAAATGACCAACTCCCCCTCCTTGAACGGGGCGTCCGCCGGAAAAGTCGCATCCAGCAACTCCAGGGCCTTGGTGCGTTCCTCACGCGGCAGGGCGCGTTCCACCCACTCGTGCAGGGTGGCAAGCTCGTCCAAGGCATGGCCGGAACGCTCGCACCAGCGACGGTTGACCAGAATCACATGGCCGTCCGCCGCATGGATCATGATCGGAATCGGGGCGTGCAACACCGTGCGTCGCAGCCGTTCTTCGCTTTCGCGGTGAGCGCGGGTCATGGCCACCGCCTGGGCCAGGGCGCGCTCCCGGCTGGAGGTCAAAGACCAGCCGGCAAATCCCAACGCCAGACTGATCAAACCGCCGGCGATCAGCACGATCACCGGACCTCGCTTGGAATGATATTGCAAAAAAACCGGACCGGGACTGAAACGATAGGTCCAGCCGCCCCCCTCGTCCGCGCCGCGCACCACGCTGCTCCATCCCTCTTCGCGCACGGACTCCGGGAGGTCGGGATGGGAGTCGAAAATCAACGCCGTGCTGCGCAACGAGGGACCATCGAAGATTTCCACCCGGATCTGATCCGACTCGTTGCGGAACAGATCCTGAAACAGCAGCCGGACATCATAGACCACCGCCACCCAGCCAAGCAGGGCATGGCGACGCTCTTCGGTATCGGTGACCGGCATCCCCAAACGATAGACCGGAGTGAAATAAAGCAGTTCGCTGCGCGTCACGCCATCCTGGCCGGTGCGGACAAAGGGCGGTGAAAACAGGGGCAAACCCGAATCGGCGGATTGCCGGAGCGTCTGGCGGCGTCGTTTTTCGGAGGCAAGGTCGTGACCGGGAGCAAAAGGGAGATGATCGGTTTCCAATGCTTGATGATAGGTCACGGTGCAATAGGAGTCCCGCGCCTCGTCGCTGACGATCCGGAAGCTCGGATCCCCCAGCAATTGGCGCATCTCCCGTTCGAATCCCTCCCGGTCGGCTTCGTTGACCGATTCGACAAAGGCCAGCTCCAGCCAGCCGGGATGTCGTCCTTTGGGCGTGAGGGCGGCGGCAAAGGTGCGCCAGTCTTTGGCGCTGACCTCTTTTTCCGACACGAACCAGGCGGCCATCACCCGGGGCAGATCGGCATGCACCTCCAGTCGATAGCGGACCGTGGCGCGCAGGGCTTCGGTCAGTTCATGAAACTGTTCGCGGGTCAATTTCGAATCGCGGGTGGTTTCATGGTGCCAGTACCAGAAAGTGCAGGCCAATCCCAGGGCGAGCAGCAGCCACGGAATCAGACGCGGATTGGAGACGGATCTGGGCAGGGTTTCCATGCGGGTGCCAAAAAGGGGGTGAGGATCACTCCTTTAGAATAACGGAAAAAAGGAGGTTCGCCACCGGGAAAAATCATCACCGCACGGCTTCATCTTAACAGCGGCGCGTTTGCTCGCTTAAAGTGACGGGGAAGCGGATGAATGATTTGTATCAAACATGACCGCAACGATCCGTCAGGATGACACGATTGAAAGAAAAGAGAGGGTCTGGGGGATTCTTCCTCCAGGGTTTTGACTCTAAAAGAAAAAATTTTTAAAGATTTTTTGTTTAAAGTCAAAACCCTGGGGGAAGAATCCCCCAGACCCCTTCTTTT
>JADFWP010000054.1 GCA_015234115.1 Magnetococcales bacterium | reverse complement strand
TTTGTTTAAAGTCAAAACCCTGGGGGAAGAATCCCCCAGACCCTCTCTTTTTTTTAATCGTTGGATCATGGATCGATTGCGGAATAACGAGGGTATGATTCGAATGGCCCAAAATTTGCAAATCAATCAAATCATCCTCTTGGGCGGCGGCGGCCATGCGCGGGTGCTGCATGCAACCCTGGAGCAACTGGGCTGGCACACACGGGTTTGGGGTGTGGTCGCGCCGAGCCTGAGCGTTGCGGAGCAGAGCCTCTTGCCGGGGATGGCCCATCTGGGCGGGGATGCGTTTCTGGAATCCATTGCTCCTGCGACCGCTCGACTGCTGCTGGGTGTGGGGAGCGTGGGAAAGAGCGAACGGCGGGCCGCGTTGTTTCAGAACGGTCGCCGTTTGGGGTTTGAGTTTCTGTCGGTGATCCACCCTGCGGCGTGGGTGTCGGAGCGGAGCGATTTCGGCATGGGGGTGCAGATCATGGCGCGTGCGGTGGTGCAAACCGGCGTGCGCGGCGGAGCGAATGTTTTGATCAACACCGCAGCCGTGGTCGAGCATGATTGCCTGCTGGCCGATCATGTCCATGTCGCTTCCGGAGCCGTTCTGTGCGGCGGGGTGCGGGTGGGAGCGGGCGCGCACATCGGCGCCGGGGCGGTGATCCGTCAGGGGATCGTCATCGGAGCCGGCGCGGTGGTCGGCGCCGGGGCTGTGGTGGTGCGGGATGTGGGCGATGGAATGGTGGTGGTGGGGTGTCCAGCCGGGGAGATGGGGAGATGAGTCTGGAACAACTGTGGTGGCAGGCCATTATGATTCGTCCGGAGTTGCCGCTCCTGGAGACGATTCGGGTGATCGACAAGGGAGGGGTGCGTCTGGCCCTGGTGACCGATGATGCGGGCCGCCTCCTGGGTGTGGTGACCGATGGGGATGTGCGCCGCGCCCTGTTGAAGCGGGTGGATATGAAGGAGCCGGTAATGAATATCATGAATGCCACGCCCTCTTATGCACGGGCCTCGGAGAGTCGGGAGCGTCTGCTCTCCATGATGCATGCCAAAAAGATCGAACATTTGCCGATCCTCGACGAGGCGGGATGCGTGATGGGGCTGGAGACCCTGTACAACCTCTCCGCACCGCCCTCGCGTGAAAACTGGGTGGTGCTCATGGCCGGAGGACTGGGTTCCCGCCTTTCGCCCTTGACCGACATGGTTCCCAAACCGTTGCTCAAGGTCGGCTCCAAGCCGATTCTGGAAGTGATTCTGGAGAGTTTCATCTCGCACGGGTTTTACCGGTTTTTTCTGTCGGTCAACTACCGCCGGGAGATGATCAAGGAATACTTCGGCGATGGTTCGGCCTGGGGGGTGGAGATCGTCTATCTGGAAGAGAACGGTCGTCTGGGGACGGCGGGTTCTCTGTCTTTGTTTCCCGAACGTCCCAGGGAACCCTTTTTCGTCATGAACGGGGATCTGCTCACCCGGATCAATTTCCAGCATGTATTGAATTTCCATCTCGAACACCAATCCCGCGCCACGCTTTGCGTGCGCAAGGTGGAGCAGACCGTTCCTTATGGCGTGGTTCGTCTCGATGCCCATCGTCTGGTCAACATCGAAGAGAAACCGATTCAGGAGTATTTCGTCAACGCCGGGATCTATCTGCTGGATCCGGGTGTCTTGCCGTTGATTCCCAAGGGACAGTATTTCGACATGCCGACTCTGTTTCAAAGCATCATCAAGCAGGGTGAGACCACGGCGGCCTTTCCGTTTCTCGATTATTGGATGGACATTGGCCGCATGGGCGATTTTCGTCAGGCGTGTCGCGACTATCCGGAGGTGTTTGCCGCATGATGACCGATGCTGCTCTCTCCCGTTTGCGTGCTGCGGCGGATCGGGGGGATGACGGGGCGCAGTACAAACTCGGCATGCTCCACGAAAGCGGCAAGGAGCTGCCCAGGAACTATCAGGAGGCGGTCAGGTGGTATCGTCTGGCTGCCGAACAGGGCAATGCTTCGGCCCAGAATATGCTGGGCATTAAATATGAGAAAGGTTATGGGGTTGCCCAGGATTACCAGGAGGCGGTCAAGTGGTATCGCAAGGCGGCCTGGCAGGGCAAGGCCACGGCGCAGAACAATCTGGCCGTGCGTTACGAGTTTGGCAAAGGGGTGCGCAAAAGCTATCGGGAGGCGGTGAAGTGGTATCGTCGTGCTGCCGAACAGGGCAATGCCGCAGCCCAGAACATGCTCGGCAGAAAGTACGAAAAAGGCAGAGGCGTGGCCCGGGACGAGCAGGAGGCGGTGCGATGGTATCGTCAGGCCGCCGGGCAGGGGCATGCGGATGCCTTGTGCAATTTGGGGGTGATGTATTCTCTGGGCAAGGGGGTGGAGCAGGATGATCAGGAGGCCATGTCCTGCTGGCATCGGGCGGCGGAGCAGGGCCATCTGATTGCCCAGTTCACCCTGGCCTCCCGTTATTCCCAGGGCATTGGCGTGGCGCGCAACGATGCCGAGGCGGTGCAGTGGTATCGCCGGGTGGCCAGTCAGGGGCATGTGGAGGCGCAGGCGATTCTCGCCGGCAAGTATGCCCGTGGCGAGGGGGTGTTGCCGAACGGGAAGGAGGCCTTGTTGTGGTATCATCGTGCCGCCGAGCAGGGACATGTCGATTCCCAGTATCAACTGGCGCTGATGTATGAATATGGCAAGGGTATCGAACGCGATGACGGGCAGGCAGTGCGTTGGTTCCGTCAGGCGGCTGAACAGGGGCATGCGGTGGCGTGCTGCAATCTGGCGGTCAAGTACGAGCAGGGCGAGGGGATTCCCAAGGATGACGGCGAGGCGGTTCATTGGTTGCGGGTGGCCGCCGAGCAGGGGGAGATCACCGGTCAGTTGTGGCTTGGGGAGATGTATGCGCGTGGCGCCGGGGTGGCGCAGGATCATCACGAGGCGGTGAAGTGGTATCGCAAGGCGGCCCAGAAGGGGCATGCCGAGGCTCAGTTCAATCTGGGTTTGGCTTACGAGCAGGGGCAGGGGGTGCGTCAGGATGAGCCGTCTGCAATGCGCTGGTATCGCAAGGCGGCGGAGCAGGGTCATCCTTTGGCCCAGTGTACGCTCGGGGTGCGGTATGAATTTGGCAAAGGGGTGGAGCAGGACGAGTCCGAAGCCTTGAAGTGGTATCGTCTGGCGGCCGGGCAGGGTCATCCTCTGGCCCAGTGCAATCTTGGGAGGATGTACGAGAACGGACGGGGTGGGCTGGAACGCAATGACCAGGAGGCGGTGAAATGGTTTCGTCTGGCGGCCATGCAGGGTCATGCCGACGCCCAGTGCATGCTGGGTGAAAAGTACGAATACGGCGAGGGGGTCGTCCAGGATGAAGCCGAGGCGGCCCAATGGTATCGTCGGGCGGCGAATCAGGGAAATGCGGTGGGTCAGGCGTGGCTCGGCGACATGCTGGAACACGGCAAGGGGGTGGAGCAGGATGACGAGGAGGCGCGTTTGTGGTATCGGTTGGCTGCTGCCGGACCGCCGGAGCGGCAGGCTGCCTGGGCATGACCGCCCGCCCTGACTGCGGATGCCTTGTCAGCGGGGTCCAGGGGCCATTGGCCTCTGGTGGGGTCCAGGGGCGAAGCCCTTGGGATTTTGGCCTCTGACCTTTGGCGCGCTTTGCCGCAGGCGCGCCCTCTGGTCGCCGCAGGCGACGCCTTTGGGCCGATTCAGATCCCCTGGCTCTCAAAATTCAGTATCCCGGAATGGGTGGGGTCTGGTATGCTCAGGAAAAGGGTGCGCCTCATCTCACCATGGCTGGCATGGAGTCCTGCATCGATGACAGGTTGGCGGCTGGTTTTGTTCTGCGTGCTGTTGTGGCCCGCGTGGCTTGTGGGTTGTGACAAGGCTCCGGCCTTGTCGCCGGGCACGGCGCCTCCGCCGTTCCAGTTGGAGGATCTCCAGGGAAAACTGCGCCGTTTTCCCGAGGAGGGGACGCAACCGCCGCTCGTGATACGTTTCTGGGCCGACTGGTGCCCGGCCTGCCGCAACGAAATGACCGTTCTGGAACAGCAATTCCAACAAAGAAAAGCGCGGGGGCTGCGGGTGCTGGCGATCAATGTCGGTCAGGACCGCGCCACGGCGCAACGTTTTGTCGAGGAACGGGGCCTCACCTTCGATATTCTGCTGGATCCGGATTCCAGGGTGGCCAAACAGTATGGCGTCGTGGCGCTGCCCACCAGCTATCTGATCGACAAACACGGCAAAATTTACAAGAAGATCCTCGGCGAAACCGCTGCGGATCTTTCAGCCGGTCTGCTGGACAGTCTGCTGGAGACGGCGCCCTGATGTCGGCAGGGCAGGGGCGGTTTTTGTCAGGCTTCTTCAGGTTTTGTTCTGGACCTGGGCGCGGATGAAATCGACCAGTTCCCGTGCCAGTTCTTCTCCACGGCTGTGGCGTTGGGTTGGCTCCTTGGCGAGTGTCCGGGCCACGATGGGGTTCAATCCCGCCGGCAGATCGGGGCGCAGAGCGGTCAGCAGGGGCGCGGGCGTTTTCAGGATCTGGAGGCGCAACCGTTCCGGATCGTCGGCCTTGAAGGGGGGGTGGCCGGTGAGCAGATGGAAGAAAATCGCGCCCAGGGCATACAGATCGCTGCGCGGATCCCGGACCGGGGCGTCGAGGGCTTCGGGTGCGGCATAGGGGGAGAGGCCGGTGCCGACAGGATCGGCGCCAAGCAGGCGGGCCAGTCCGAACTCCTTGATCCAGACCTGGCGGCTGGTGGCATCGAAGATCAGATCCTCGGGGCGCAGATTGCCATGGGTCAGCCCCTGCTGATGGAGCGGATCCAAGGTCAGGGCAGCGCGCGTGATGATATAAAGAATCAATGACAGGGGAAGCGGATCATCCGGATGGACATGGCGTTCCAGGTTGCCGGAGATCGGGACATGGGCCATCACCAGATGGGGCGGGTCGGCTTCCAGTTGGATGGCCGACAGGGCCACCACGCCTGCCGGGCGCAGTCGCAGCCACCGTTCCCCGTCGGCGAGAAAGGCCTGTTGCGCCTGATCACGGGTATGCGCGTCGCGGTGCAGGGAGGGGCCGGGCAGACGCAGAATCACGGCCTGTCCCGACTCCGGATCCCGGCCCAACAGCAGCGTGCCCAGTCCGTCGCGGGAGAGTTCGGTGAGCACCGGATAGCGTCCCACCCGGTGCAGCCGCTCCGAACCGGCGGCCATGGCAAGCGGGTCGGTCGCTGCGGAGGGGCGTGCCGGGGGAGGGGCGCGGGTGGGGATGCGCTCCAGCATGGGCAGAAGCGATCCCACCATGAGCAGCGCCAATGGTCCCATCATCGGCACCCACAGACCATAGGCGTCGAGCAGCCGGACATGGGCGATCGGCACCGCCAGTCCCAGCAGCACCGCGACCAGCAGGGTGCCGGTGCGCGCTCCGACGCCTCCGGCTGGCGCCAGGAGCAACAGCATGGCCACGCCTGCATAGAGTCCATAGCGCACTCCCCCGGCCCATTCCGGGAGGTGGAACTCCTGTCCGTCGAGCAGGGCGGAGACCGCCTGGGCCTGGATTTCCAGGGGGGGCATGTCCCGTCCGGCGGGTGTGGCCCAATAAGGGGTCAGACGGGGGGCGGTCGGGCCGATCAGCACCACCCGATCCCGGAACCGCTCTGCCGGGACATTGCCTTCGAGGATCGCCAGCATGGAGAAGGTCGGAAAATCCGGATGGCGATTGACGCCTGGATGAAAATAGGGACGCACCGCCCGGATGTTTTGTGGCGCGAGCAGGGTCTGATGATCGGGATGGCGCGCCTCGCTGGCCAGATCGAGGGCCAGCGAGGGGAAGAGCCGGTCGTCAACCGGCACGATCAGCGGAATGGCGCGGATCACCTGGTCCGGGTCGGGCTGGAGGCGTTCCACTCCGATGCGGGCAGCGGCTGCGGCCAGTTCGGCGCGCGGCCAGAGGATGGTTGGCGTGGGAGCGACCGGGTGGTTGGCGGCGGGCGCGGCCAGCACCACATGTCCCGCCTGGCGGAACGCATTGGCCAGGAGCGGGGTCGAGTCGTCGTCGCTGGTGAGCGGAAAGGTGAAGCCGATCACCCGTGGCGCGCCCCGCTGGAGAATGTCCATCAGGCGTACGATCTGCCGGGCAGGCAGCGGCCAGCCATCGAGTCGTTCCAGGGTGGCATCGTCGATGGTGATCAGGTCCACCTGGTTTGGGGCCTGGCGGGTGACGGCCCGCAATCCCCGGTCATAGGCCCAGTTTTCCAGGGTCTGGAGCGGCCCGGAGTGGTCGAGCAGCCAAAAGAGTCCGGTCAATGCCAAGGCCAGGAAGCGTTGGCTGCCGGGTCGGAAGCGGGGCAGCGATGTTTTCAAGGCAGCCATTCAAGCAGGAGGCTGTTCCAGTCGAGAATGGCGGTGCGTCGGGTCATTTTCCGGGCCAGAGCGGGGAAGGCGTTTTGGATCACTTCAGTGGCGAAGTTGGCCAGAAAGCGCGATTTCATCTCAGCCCGTGCCCGATCCACGCCGATTTCATCGTAGGGAACCGAGGCCAGCAGCAGAAAGCCGTCGTCGGGAATGCGACCGGCCTGCATGTTGCCTGCGATGATGGCGGCGGCTTTGCGCAGCGGGTCGGCCAGATCCGGACTGTAAGGGCCGATGATCAGGGCCAGATTGGGGGTGTGCAAGAAATCGAAACCCCGTCCCAGGCAGATCATCCACTCGTGGTGTTCGACGCCGAGCACCCGTTCGTTTCGTTTCGTTTGCTCGCGTATTTTGGCGATGTGTTGCAGATTGCCCCGCAGCAATGGCAGCAGATCGGCGCGCATGGGTACGGGCATGTCGGGCAACAGTTCCGTCAGTCGCGGCACCAGGGTTGCCGCATCGTTGGGGGTCAGGGTCGCCATATCCAGCAAGGCGCCTTGGGTGCCATGGATCACGAGGGCATCTTCATCGGTTTCAAAGCCGCAAACCAGGGGATAGACGGTTCCATGCCTGGTGCCGAAAATGTGTTCGACCTGACGACGAATTTCATGGGTGTGGGCAATGGCGGCTGCGGTGTCGAAAGCGAAACCGGCGCACCCCCGTTTGGGATCCCCTTTGGACCAATGGTAGGTGATCAGGATCATGACCCGGCGACCGGTTTGAACCATGCGCAGAACATGATGGGCCAAGACTTCTCCCAGGTGGGGCCATCCCAGATCAAAGATGCCCCCCAGGTTGCGAAAGGGCATCAGAATGCCGGGCGGGGTATTGGTGGCAATCGGCAGGTTGATGCGTCCATCCATGCATTTCAAGACCACGACTGCTGTGGTGTGTTCCGCCAGATAACGTTGCCGCGCCAGCCAGGCATCGGGACTGCGGAAGGTTTCGCCGTGACGATTCGCCAGGTCCACCAGCCAATCGATTCGTTCGGCAATCGGTCTGCCGTAAATGTCCGCCATATCGGTTCTTCAATCCTTTGTCTGGGATGTTTGAATCTCGATAATAACCGTTTCTGTCAATTCCCCGCAAGCGGGATTGACCGGAAGTGCAGGCGGAATTCTGGAAACCAATGCATATTTTCGCTTGTTTTACCCGGATTTGGAGGTCTAAAATGCGGTGAATTTGGCACGAATGAAATTCTTTTTATTTTGTTCTTGTCGTAAAAAACAATTTTCAATATCGGGAAATTCCAACGGCTTCAGGAAGAGAGATGATCCGCATCCAAACCGAAGATTTTTCCGTGGAACGCGAAGTGTCCGCCCTGATCGCCGATCGCAACGTGGTGGGCGGGGTGGTCACTTTTGTGGGCACGGTGCGGGACTATACCAGCGGCGATCAGGTGCTGGCCATGGAACTGGAGCATTATCCCGGCATGACCGAAGCGGAACTGGCCCGGATCGAGGATGCGGCCCGCGCCCGTTTCGCGGTGGAGGCGTTGCTGGTGGTCCATCGGGTGGGTCGGCTGGCGGTGGCGGACAACATCGTCCTGGTGGTGGCCGCGGCGCGCCATCGCGCGGATGCGTTCGACGCCTGCCGCTATCTGATCGATCATCTGAAACTCTATGCCACCTTCTGGAAAAAAGAGATCACCGCGCAGGGCGGGCCACGGTGGGTGGATGTCTGTCCCGGTTGCGAAGCCGCTGCCGGCCAATGGGGAAAAGAGATGCATGCGGATGCGGTCGGAGGTCATCGTCACGATTGTGGTCATGGACATGAGCATCAGAGCCGTCCCAGGGGGGCGGTCTCCTGGGTCGGATTGCGGGTCGGGATTCTGACCCTCTCCGACAGCCGGGCGCGGGCCACGGACAAAAGTGGCGACGCCCTGGAAGGGGCGGTGTTGGGATATGGGGGCGTGGTGGCGGCGCGACGGCTGCTGGCGGATGAGCAGACGTTGATCGAAGCCTTGTTGATCGACTGGTCGGATCGGGAGGGGCTGGATGTGATCCTGACCACCGGCGGCACCGGTCCCGGCCCACGGGATGTCACGCCCGAGGCCACCCGCGCGGTCTGCAACCGGGAGCTGCCCGGCTTTGGCGAGCTGATCCGTTCTGCCGGTCTGGAGCAGGTCCGTTCGGCGGTGTTGACCCGTGGGGTGAGTGCGTTGCGTGGCAATACGTTCGTGATCAATCTGCCCGGCTCCACCCGTGGAGCGGTGCACAGTCTGGCTGCCGTGGCCGATCTGGTGCCGCATGTGGTGCGCATGGCGCATGGAGGAGGACATTCGTGAAATGATTTCGTTTGAAGAGGCCTACAGTCGTGTCCTGGCCGACACCCGGCCCGTGACAGAGGTGATGTCGCTGCCGGTGGAGGCGGCGTTGGGGCGGGTGTTGTCCGCGCCGGTGCTGGCTCCGGCGCATGTGCCCAATCATGACAATTCGGCCATGGACGGGTATGGGATCCGGTGCGCGGATATCGCCGCCGAGGGGGTGACCACGCTGACCGTGGTGGCGGATCTGCCCGCCGGGGATCGGCTGGAGCGCACTTTGGGTGCGGGCGAGGCGGTGCGCATCATGACCGGCGCGCCGATTCCGCCGGGTTGCGATGGCGTGGTGATGCAGGAGTTGGTGCAGCGCAACGGGGATCGGGTGGTGGTTCCGGCGGGGCGCAAGCCCGGCGAGAACATCCGTCCGGCGGGCGAAGACATTCGCGCCGGAGCGGAAGTGCTGCCCAAAGGGTGCCGGTTGCGTCCGGCCCATCTGGGATTGCTCACCTCGTTGGGTTTCGCGACCATCGAGGTGTTCCGCAAGCCGGTGGTGGCGCTTTTGTCCACGGGCAACGAGGTGGTCGAACCGGGGCGGTCGTTGCTGCCGGGCCAGGTCTATGACAGCAATCGCAGTGGTCTGCGTGCCGCGTTGCAGGCGTTGGGGGTGGAGGTGCTCGATCTGGGGCTGGTGCGGGATGATCGTGCGGCGATTGCTGCCGCTCTGGCGCGCGGCGGGGCCGAGGCGGACGCGGTGATCACCACGGGCGGGGTTTCGGTCGGGGATCACGATCTGGTCAAGGAGATGCTGGAGGGGCAGGGATCGATCCACTTCTGGCAGGTGGCGATGAAGCCCGGCAAACCCCAGGCTTACGGCCAGTTGGGGCGGGCGCGGTTTTTCGGCCTGCCGGGCAACCCGGTATCCGGATTGGTGGTGTTTCTGTTGATGGTGCGTCCGGCGTTGCTGCGCATGATGGGGGCTTTGGACGAACCGCCCCGGAAAATGCGCGCGCTCTTTCGGGGCACTCTGCACAAAAAGCACAACCGCAAGGATTTTCTGCGCGGTGTGGCCCATTTTGGCGCGGAGGGGGTCTGGGTCGAAACCACGGGTCCGCAGGGGTCCGGGATTCTGACCAGTTTCGCTCGGGCCAATGTCTTGATTCTGCTGCCCGAGGAGCCGCTCCGTCTGGTGGATGGCGACCTGGTTTGGATTCAATGGATCGATCATGACTGACCAGTTGACCCATTTCGACGAAAACGGTGCGGCCCACATGGTGGATGTCTCGGCCAAGGCGGTCACGGAGCGGGTGGCGGTGGCCGGAGGCGAAGTGGTGATGGCGCCTGCGACCCTGCGTCTGATCCTGGATCGGGGCATGGCCAAGGGGGATGTGCTGGAGACTGCCCGACTGGCCGGCATCATGGCGGCCAAACGGGTGGATCTGTTGATTCCCTTGTGTCACACCTTGGATCTGACTTCGGTTGCGGTGGCTTTTGAGCCGGATCTGGCGGGCCATCGGGTGTTGATTCGCGCCGAAGTCAAATCCCTGGGTCGCACCGGGGTGGAGATGGAGGCGTTGACGGCTGTTTCGGTTGCAGGTCTGACCATTTATGACATGTGCAAGGCCGTGGATCGGCGCATGGTGATCGGCGCGGTGCGACTGCTGGAGAAGCGGGGAGGAAAGAGCGGCCATTTTGTCCGGGGCGAGGCGCAGGATTGAAGGGGCGCAGGATGGATGGTGGAATGCGGACTGGAGCGTTGGGCGCTGCAATCATTCAGAATAATGGCCTGTGTCTTGCATTGGAATTGGTGACACGCCAGCGATTCATGGTGCTCTTGACAATGGATCGCGGGATCATTTTTCAGCCCTCATCCAGGATTCCACGTCCACCCTCTTGAGTTGCCCGCACCATGCCGACGCCTCTTGAAACCCTCATCGCCCGCGCCATCGATCTGGGACTGAAGTCCTCCCTGGCCACGCCACGGGCGGCCACCCTGCTGGCCAGCAAAAATCCCTCGCCCGAGGCTGCGGTCATCATCCGGGATTCAAACCAACTGACTGCCGACTACAAAGCCTGTCTGAAAGAGATCGAAACCGCCGCGCCCCAGCAGTATGCCTCGTTGCGCACCCAGATTGTCGATCAGGTGCGCAAGGCGATGAAAAAACAGCCCGGCATGCGCAAATGGCGCTGCAAGGTGTGCAATTTTCTCTACGATGAACGGATCGGCATGCCCAAACGCCAGATTCCCGCTGCGACCAGTTTCCAGGATCTGCCCGACTCGTGGGAGTGCCCGGACTGCGATGCCGGCAAGGATCATTTCGTGCTGGATCAGGGGTGATTTTTGGCTGACAACCACGCTGACGACGTTGGCGGGAGCGGCGACGATCGGGGTTTGGTTGCAGATGGCAGGCCGCAAAGCATACTCGGGCATAGCGTGGCTCGTGCGCGGGGGACAGTCGCTTTCGTCAAGCAGGCGATCTGCGCTGATCTGCGCTGATCTGCGTTTCTAATGCGTCCGCCCTGACGGGTCTTCCTCAGCAAACACCTCCTCCAGGGAACCGGCATCGAGCAATCGATCTGCCCAGCGTTCCAGCGCGTTTAAATCGGCCCAGGCGATTTTTTCTTGCATGATGGCGGGCAAAGGACCAAAACGTCGGGTCAGTAGATGCAGGATGATGTCTGCCTTGCCTTTCTCGATGCCTTTCTCGATGCCTTTCTCGATGCCTTTCTCGATGCCTTTCTCGATGCCTTGCTCACGAATGATCGTTGCCTTGCGGAACCGAACCAACTCATCTTCCGGCATGGCGTTCATCATGGCCTCAAACCATGTTTTTCGTCCCAGATCCATCACGGTCTCCGGGGTCCAGCCCACAGGCTCGATGGTGTGTGCAGATCCTTTCATGCGCAGCCTCTTGATGCCGGTTGAGGCGGTTTCTTTTGATATCGTCAGTCAACCAGGCCAACGGTCGAGCA
This sequence comes from Magnetococcales bacterium, assembly GCA_015234115.1. Taxonomy (GTDB): domain Bacteria; phylum Pseudomonadota; class Magnetococcia; order Magnetococcales; family Magnetaquicoccaceae; genus Magnetaquiglobus. The sequence continues at coordinate 5,811 of JADFWP010000054.1, read as the reverse complement.
GGATGATTGGGGGGGAGCGTCCCAGGGGCGAGGAGCGCCCCCGGGAGAGGTCTGGAGGCGCGCGCCTCCAGAGGGTTCCAACCGGTTATCCGGCTTTGTGCTGCGTCAACTCTTCCGCGACCTTGCGGATGCGGATCATCGCCTGTTCGAGGTCTTGCATCGACGTGGCGAAGGAGATGCGGAAGTAGGGATCCAGACCAAAGGCCGAACCCGGCACCACAGCCACACCCACGGCTTCCAGCAGATAGGCAGAAAATTCCAGGGTATCGTTGATGCGGGTGCCGTTCGGTGCCGTGGTGCCCATCAGTCCGGCCACGTTCGGGAAGACATAAAAGGCCCCTTCCGGTGTGCGGCAGGTGATGCCGGGCATGGCATTGAGGGCGTTGACCACGAAATCACGACGTTCCAGGAATGCCTTGAGCATGGGTTTGATGCATTTCTGGGGGCCGGCCAGGGCAACCGCAGCAGCGCGCTGGGCAATGGAGGTGGCGTTCGAGGTGCTTTGCGACTGCATTTTCACCATCGCCTTGATGATCTCCTTGGGACCGACCGCATACCCGATACGCCAGCCGGTCATGGAGTAGGCTTTGGAGACCCCGCTCAAAATCACGGTGCGGTTTTGCAAAGCAGGCACCACGCCGGTGATGGTGACGAATTTGAACGGCTTGTAGATGATTTTCTCGTAGATGTCATCGGTGATCACCCAGACGTGGGGATGACGCTCCAGCACCGCACCGAGGGCGATCAACTCTTCGGCGGTATAGGCCGAGCCGGTCGGATTGGAAGGCGAGTTGATCACCAGGAAACGGCTCTTGGCGGTGATGGCCGCTTCGAGTTCTTCCGGGGTCATCTTGAAGCCGTTTTCCTCTTTGGTGGCCACGGTCACGGGCACGCCATCGGCCAGCAGCACCATGTCCGGATAGGAGACCCAGTAGGGGGCCGGAATGATCACTTCGTCGCCGGGATTGATCGTGGCCTGAATCAGGTTGTAGAACGCCTGCTTGCCACCGACCGTCACCACGATCTGATCCGGGGTGAGGGTCATGTTGTGGTCTTTGGCATAGCGTTGGATGATCGCCTGGTGAAGCTCGCTGATCCCTTCGACGGCGGTGTACTTGGTGAACCCCTCCCGCAAGGCGCGGATGGCGGCTTTTTTGATGTGCTCCGGAGTGTCGAAATCCGGTTCTCCGGAGCCGAGACCGATGACATCCTTGCCTTGCGCCTGGAGGGCTTTGGCCTTGGCCGTGATCATCAGGGTGGGTGAGGGCTTTACGTTCTGAATGCGTTGCGATAAAACAGACATGGATCTTTTTCCCGGTAGGGCTGACGGTGTAGGAAAGCAAACCGAAAAAAGATAACACGGACTTCATTCCAACGTCAACAAGGCAGTGGCGCCATGGCACTCTGGCTGTATAATTCTCTGGGTCGCAAGAAAGAACCCTTTGTCCCGCGTCAACCCGGTCAGGTCGGGATCTATGTTTGCGGCATCACCGCCTATGATTACTGCCACATTGGCCATGCGCGGGTGATGGTGTCGTTCGATGTGCTGGTGCGTCATCTGCGCGCCACGGGGTTGAAGGTAACCCATGTGTGCAACTTCACAGACATTGATGACAAGATCATTCGACGCGCGCTCCAGGAAGGAGTGGCCATCACCGATCTGACCACGCGCTTCATTGCGGCCTTCCATGCCGACATGGCGGCTCTGGGGGTCAACCGGGCCGACATCGAACCCAAGGCCACCGAGCATCTGCCCGAGATGTGCGCCATGATCCAAACCCTGATCGACAAAGGGTTGGCGTACGAGAGCGGCGGGGATGTCTTTTACGCGGTGGACCGTTTTCCGGCCTATGGACAACTCTCCGGCAAACATCTGGAAGAGCTGGAATCCGGCGCCAGGGTCGAGGTCGATGGCCGCAAGCGCAATCCGTTGGATTTCGTGCTCTGGAAAGGGGCCAAGCCCGATGAACCCCAATGGTCCTCCCCCTGGGGCGCGGGACGGCCCGGCTGGCACATCGAGTGTTCGGCCATGGGGGTGAAATATCTCGGCGAATCCTTTGATCTGCATGGCGGCGGGCGGGATCTGATCTTTCCCCACCATGAAAACGAAATCGCCCAGACCGAAGGGGCGACCGGTCATTCCTGGGTCACCTGCTGGCTGCACAACGGCTTTGTCAATGTGGTCGATGACGAGGGCAGGCGGGAGAAAATGTCGAAAAGTCTCGACAATTTCCGCACCATCCGCGATCTGCTGACCGCCTGGCGCGGAGAGACCATCCGGATGTTTCTGCTCAACAGCCACTATCGGGCGCCGCTCGATTTTTCGTTGGACCTGCTGGATGCGGCCCGCGCCGGACTGGATCGGCTCTATGTGGCATTGCGGGGCGCGCAGGCCGTTTTGAAAGAATTGCCGGCAGCGGGTCCAGTGGATTGGGAGCACGAGCGGCAGGAGCGACCCGAAGGCCATGCGGTCCGCTTTCGGGAGGCGATGGAGGATGACCTCAACACCCCGCGCGCCCTGGCGGTGTTGTTTGATCTGGCGCGGGTGATCAACCGCCTGAGCACCGACGAGACCACCGATCCCGAGGGATTGCGCGTTCATGTCCGGTTGTTGCGGGGACTGGGCGCCATTCTCGGGTTGTGCGGATCCGCTCCGGAGAGTCATTTCCAGTTTCGTCCCGAGGAGGCAGGCCAAAGCGAACAGAGCGGTCTGAGCGATGGCGAGGTCGAGGCGCTGATCGCCCAACGTAGTGAGGCGCGACGCAACCGGGACTTTCAGAGTGCGGACCGCATCCGGAAAGCGTTGGCTGAAGCCGGAATCGTGCTGGAGGACACCAAGGAACACACCTCCTGGAGGCGCGAAGCGTGAGCGACGAAGCCGAGGTGGTGTTCGGATTCAATCCGGTGTTGGCGGTTCTGGCCGATGGCGCCCGTCCGGTGGAGTCGCTGCTGCTGCTCCAGGGGGTGCGCAGCGGTCGCGCCCGCGAGGTGGAGCAGTTGGCCGGTGAACGGGGGATTCGGCCCCGGTTTGTGGAACGTCCCATCCTGGACCGCTTCACCGGAGGTGGCGTGCATCAGGGGGTGGCGTTGCGGGTCGGGGTGCGGATGCAACCCACCTGGGACAACGTGCTGGATCGGCTGGAAACCACACCCGATCCGCTTTTGTTGCTGCTCGACGGGGTGGAAGATCCCCGCAATCTGGGCGCGATTCTGCGTTCCGCCGAAGCTTTCGGCGTGATGGCGGTGGTCATGCCTCGGGACCGTTCCGCGCCCCTGTCCGGAGTGGCGGTCAAGGCCTCTGCCGGGGCGGCGGGGCGGATCGATACCGTGCGGGTGACCAATCTGGCGCGGGCCATCACCGAACTGCAAGATCGCGGGGTGCGGGTGCTGGGTCTGGATGGGGCGGCACCGCTGACCATCGATGATCCGCAGGCCGATTGGCAGGGGGCGATGGCCCTGGTGCTGGGTGGCGAAGGGCAGGGGTTGCGGCGTCTGACCCGGGAGCGGTGCGATGGTCTGCTGGCCATTCCCATGGTCGGCGGGGTCGGCTCGCTCAATGTGGCGACGGCGGCGGCGATCACTTTGTATGAATGCCATCGGGGACGCCGCGCGGCGGCCACCAGAAACCTCGCCATGCTGACCCGAAAGTGTTAGATTGTCGGCTTCATCGATACCGGATCAAAAACCAGGAGCCAACTGTGCAGACTCAAGACAAAACCGGCCAGAACCACCCATTTGCTGCATCCTGGAAGTTTTCATGACCACCTCTGCTCTCTCCCGTTCCATCCTGGGGATTCTCCTGTTGTTGCTGGGGCACGAACTGCATGCCGCCGATGCGCGTGAGACGATCCGCGCCTTGGCCGCCTCGGCGGAAAAAGATCTGCACGCCCGACGGTTCACCCAGCCTTCCGGGATGAATGCCCTGGAAAAATATCAGAAAATTCTCGCCCTGGAACCCGATCACCCCCTGGGATGGGAGGGCATTCGCAAGATCGTCACCTCGTTCCAGCGACTGGCCAAAGAGGCGGAACAGAACGATCAACCCAATCTGGCCCGCCAGAGAACCTTGAAGGCGCAACGGGTGCAGACCCTGCTCGACCAGAAAAAGGGTGTCAAACGGGAATCCGCCAAAAAGGAGGAGTCTCCTCATCCTCCCCGGATCGTGCCGCCCCGGCCCCCGCTGCCCCCGGAGGCGGTCATGTCCACACCGCCGCAACCCGCTGTCTTGCCCGAGGCCCTGCCCAAGGCCGTGGCCAAGAGCGACGAGAGCAAAACACCCCCTGCCGACGCGCCGGAGTTGCCTGGGAGCGAAGAGGTCATCAAGCCGCCCGAGGCTCTGCCCAAGGCCAGGGAGTCCGGGGCGTCTCCAGCCGCACCCACGGCTGCGGCCAGGGTCGGAAAACCGGTGCCGCCCGAACCCGTCGCGCCTGCCGTGCCCGCTGAACCCGCGCCGCCCGAACCCCCACCCAAGATTGCCCCCAAAGCGGAGTCTCCTGCCGCGCTGCGCACCCGTGCCGAACCGGTGACCGGCATCGAATTCGTTGAAATTCCCGGCGGCTGCTTCAAGATGGGGAGCGAACAGAACGATCCGGACGAAAAACCGGTGCACGAGGTCTGCGTCGCCAGTTTCTGGATGGGGCGCACCGAGGTCACCAACGGTCAATACCGTCGTTTCGATCCCAAACACGACAGCACGGCCTACGATGGCCGCGATCTGAACAGCGATCTGCAACCGGTGGTCAACGTCACCTGGGAGCAGGCCAACCAGTTCGCCCGCTGGATGTCCGGTCGGGGTGGGGTGTCGTTTCGTCTGCCCACGGAAGCGGAATGGGAATATGCGGCCCGCGATGGTTCCACCAGTGCCTTTCCCTGGGGGGACACGCCGGCAGAGGGGTGTCGTTATGCCAATGTGGGTGACAATACCGCCAAGCAGACCTGGCCCAAATGGAACGTTTTTCCCTGCACCGATGGCTATGCCGAAACCGCGCCTGTGGGCATGTTCCTGCCCAATCGCTTCGGGCTGTATGACATGATCGGCAATGTCTGGGAGTGGGTGGCGGATTGGTATTCACCCGGTTATTACAGTGCCGCGCCCAGGGACAACCCCAAAGGGCCGACGCAGGGATTTTTCCGGGGCGCCCGTGGCGGAAGCTGGGCGGTCTGGCCCGATTATGCCCGTACCGCCAATCGCACCGGCATCGATCCTGCCCATCCGGATCTGCATGTCGGTTTCCGGTTGGTGATGGTCCCGTGAGATCAGCCGGTTTGTCAACCAGAAGGCATGCCTCCGGACTTTAGACTGCCAACTTCCGGGTACGAAATCCGGGCCATTGGCCAATGCAAACGCGATGACACTGCTGGTCCCATTCGTGTCAGTCCGCGAACACCTCCTCCAGTGCGTTGGCATCCATCAATCGGAGGCTCCATTCCTCCAGGTCGGAGGATTCGGCCTGGGTGATTTTCTCATTGGCCCAGTCGGGCAGGGGGCCAAAACGGCGTTGGAGAAGGCGGGTCAGGATTTTGGCTTCGCCTTGCTGTTCACCTTTCTCTATGCCTCTCTGCTCGCCGATCTGGATGCCCTCCTCTCGGCCCTCCTCCCGTCCTTCCTCTCTGCCTTCCTCTTTGCCCTCTTCTCGTGCCAGTTCGATACGTCCTCGTGCATCGGCAATGGCGATTCCAGCCTTGTCGTACAGTTCCAGTTCGTCTTGGGTCATGTTGGCCACCATGGCCTTTTCAAACGCATGCCGAAATGGCGGCAGATCCAACTGGTCTGGTACTCGTTCCATGGTTTCGGCATGTCGGATGAAGTAG
>JADFWP010000053.1 GCA_015234115.1 Magnetococcales bacterium | reverse complement strand
TCGCCCCTGGACCCCACCAGGGGCCAATGGCCCCTGGACCCCACGGACAAATGACCTATCCCAAGCTGGTCACGGTTTCGTTCATCTCTCCCGGAACGCCAGCACCTCATGCAGCATCCCGCGCAGAATCGCCACTTCCCGCTTGTCGAGACCGGCGCGCTGGAACATGGCCTTGATGCTGCCCATCATGTGACGCTGCTGGCCCGGTTTCAGAAAGCCGATGGTGGCCAGGGTCTCTTCCATGTGGACGAACAGATGCTCCATGGCCGCGGCGGTGGCCGGGGGATCCTCGGAGAAAGGATCACGGGCCATGCCCTGTTCGCGCCCCAACGCCTGCATCAGGGCATAGAGGATGATCAACACCGCCTGGGAGAGATTGAGCGACCCCTGTTCGCCACGGGTGGGAATGTTGCAGATCAAGCCGGCCCGCGCCACATCCTCGCTCAACAAGCCGGTCCGTTCGGTGCCGAACAGCAAGCCCACCTGCAACTCCGGCCTGGCCAGTTCACCATGCAACCGCTCGCCGAGCCGCTCCGGGGTGAGCACCACCTGACGTTGCCCCCGATGACGGTTGGTGGTGGCCACCACCAGATGACAATCGGCAATGGCAGAGGGGATGTCGGTAAAAATTTCGGTCCGCTCCAGGATTCCGCCGCAACCGACCGCATAGGCCTCGGCTTCCGGATGGGGGAATTGACGGGGATTCACCAGACGCAACCGGGAAAAACCGGTGTTGCCCATGGCGCGCGCCACAGAGCCGATGTTGCCCGGATGGGCCGGACGATCGAGAATCACCACCACCCTGGCCGCAGAATCCAGCGCAGGGGCGGCAGCAGCACAGGGCAGACCTTGTTCGTCGGGAGCATTGATCATAAGATTCGATAAGCGGCGTCAAGATTGCTTGAATCCAGGTTGAATTCCTGGAATGATAGTCTGGCACAGTGTCACGAAAACGCCCTGTTTTCAAGATTTCGTCGCACCTGGCCCCGACACTTGACACCCTGGAGCCACCTTGAACATCAGACGCCCCCTCATTCCCACGCGCAAACGGCCCAATCGACTTTCGGGAGCGGTGCGCAAACCTGCTCCCGGCACCCCGCGACCCGAAAGGCGGCTGCCGTCCATCGAACTGCCGCACAAGAAAATCCTGCTGCTGGGCGGGATCGGACTCATCGTGGTCGGGGTGATCGCCGCCCTGGTCTTTTCCCGACCTCCGGGAGACACCTCTCCCCAGAAAACGCCGACCACCCAGCCGACCACCCAACCTGCGGCCCAGACGCCGGCCTGGCACGCCTGTCTGACACAATGGCCGGATGGCACCCTCTATCCCGATCTGCTGCCGGTGCCGTCCGGAGAGTATCGTCTGCACGCCAACGCCCAGGAACTCAAACCCTTTCTCGCCCCCCACGGACTGAGCAGAATTCAAATCAAGGAACCCTTCCTGATCGAAAAACATGAGGTGAGCCTCAAGGCGTTCCGACGCTATGTCGCCCATGTGGAGCAACAAACCCAGGGCGCGGAGCGCGAACGGCTCAAGGCGCACATCGGCCTGCACTGGAACAAGGACGAGGCCGAAAACGCGGCGGTCAAGGGGATCTCCTGGGAAGGAGCGTCGGATTATACCGAATGGCTGGGCCGTCAGACCGGCTGCGCCTACGGTCTGCCCACGCGGGAACAGTGGGGCGCGGCGGCGTTGCTTTTGGACGGGGCGCGGGAAACCACCTCCAAGGCCGGCATTTTAAGCGCCGAATCCCTGAAACGGCTGCTCTGGGGGGTGCGGGAATGGAGCGCCACCCCCTGTGCCGGAGGCTATTATCTGGTCGGCGAGGATGATTTTGTCCCTTTGCCGGAAGTTCGGTCCGCAACGTGCATGCCAGCCATGTTGTCCGTGGCCGGATTCCGTGTGGTGATCCAGGCCATGGCTGCCCACGACCCGAAACCGGGCAAGGCCACGCCTGTTGCGACCAAACCATAAAGCGCGGCGTGGCTGTCGTTTCATGACAACGTTTTGACACTTGATGGGGATCCACGCCGTGACCACCCGATCCACTCTTCGTCTGATCCCATGGACCCTCTGCTGGTTGATGGCCGCAAGCCCGTTTTCAGCCGAGGCCAGGGAGAGTCAGCCGGGAAGCTGTGCCGCTCTGGACTTTTCCGGGTTCTATCAGAACGACAAACTGCAATGGGCCGGCGTCGCCCGGGTCTTGCGCAACGACACGCCGCTCTACGACAACGCGACCGGCGAAAAGAAAAGCGGCACGCTGCCGTTCAACCAGCAGGCCGAAATCCAGGAGGAGAAGAAAGATCGGGTCAAGATCCGCGCCTTCCGCTTCAAGGATCGCCCCGAAACCACGGGCTGGGTGGCCAAGCACGATTTGTTGTGCCGCAACCTGCCGATCAAGAGCGACTCCGGGTTGGAGATGAAATTCTTCATCAAGACCTCCACCGTGGCGCGGGATGAGTCGGGTCAGGAACCCAAGGTGCAACCCTTCCAGGATCCGGATCTCAAGGAGTGCATCGGAGGGGCGGGCCACTGTCGCGAAGGGGCTTCGCGGTTCCACATGTATTTCGTGTTCGACGAAACCGACCGGGCCGTGCTGCTCGCCGACCGCTACCGGCTGGAAGAGGATGGCATTCTGCTCGGCTGGGTGGACAAGGCCAATGGCTTCCTTTGGAACAACGCCTTCAGCCTGCGCCCCAAGGAGAACCTCACCGGACCGGATCAGCAGGGGCCGGGCACCCTGTGCACCTATGAAAATCTGGAAGATGCGGTCAGTCGCAATCCCCAGGCCTGTCAGCCGGTGGTGGGCGGCAAGGAGTGGTTCCGCTCGTCGTTGCGCATTCCGGTGCTGGATATGGTCAATACCAAAAACCAGCACGTCTCGCCGGAGAGCCTGGACGGGGAATCCGGTCAGCGGCTCTTCTACAAGGTGGCTCTGGCCCGTCCGGGTCTGGTGGGCCGCCGCGTGAGCGAAGAGAAGGTGGCCATCTCGCCGACTCTGGCCAGCCGCATCATGCCGGAATACAAAAATCTCTCGGCCAACCTCTCGGCCAAGAAAAAAGTGGACATCTTCTTTCTGCTCGATGCCACGGCCAGCATGGAGCCGGTCATCGACGCGGTGCGCGGCACGGAAGCCAAACGGGGCGTGATCCAGGAGATCATCCATACCCTGAAAAACACCCAGGGCTTCAAGGAGACCCAGTTCCGGTTCGGTTTCCGGGTCTATCGCGACCCCTATGCGGACAAACTCTTTCCCAACACGCCGGGTGACGGGGTAGGGGAGGGGTATCCGCTCTCCGCAACCTGCGACATGGATGCGGCCACGCAGCAAAAAGAGTTCGAGCAGTTTGCCCAGGCCATCGCCCAGGTCAAGGTGACCCAGGGCGATGTGGAGGACGACTATCAGGAAAACCTCTATGGCGGCCTGGAACAGGCACTCAAACAGGATCTGGTCGCCTGCCCGGACAACCTCAAACTGCTCTTCGTGATCGGCGACAATGGCTACACCCAGAACCGGGCCGAGATGGACCGGCGGGGCAACATCCGCACGGTCGCCAAATATGCCCATCCGGTGACGCGCGAAGTGCTGGCCAAACTGATGCGCGGCGGAGCCGAGGTCGGCAGCAAGACCAACAACGTGATTCCGTTCTTCATCCAGACCCCCTACAAGGGCGATCACGTCAAACACACCCAATCCTATCGCATCGCCTATGAGCAGTTCGAGCAGCAGACCCGCTATCTGCTGGAACAAAGCCTGCCCGCAACCGATGTTTCGAGCGGCGCGGTCAAGGATCACGCCTTCCGCATGGAAGAGGAAAACCTGATCTCGCGTCTGGTGGCCAAGGTCGAAACCTTGAGCAGCAGCGCCCTGATCGATGAAATCATCCTCGACGTGCGTGGCGGCGCGGCGCTCAATGCGGTGATCGAACGGTTGAGAAGGGAAAGAATTGACATCCCCGGCGTTTATTGGCACATTTTGCAACGGGGAAGCTGCGGCGAATTGGGCAAGCAGTGCGAAGACCGGGTGTACGACACCACCCGCATCGGCTATGTGGAGGCCGACGACAAGGTGGCCGAGGAACTCTGGATCAGCAGCGGCGCGCTCTCTTCCTGGATCCGCATCCTCAAAGGGTTCGAAGGGTATTTCGATCTGCCGGAAAATCAACTGCGACGCGCCTTGATCAGCGCCATGATCCTTGGCTTGCAACAAGAGATCCGTCGTCCGCCGATCGATGTGGCCGGCGAAACCCCGGCGGAATATGCCCAACGGCGTGGCGGTCTGCCGGTACGGCGGCACAGTCCGCTGTTGAGCTATCTGGTGCCCTCGCTTTCCGCCGACAACACGACACGCAACAAGGATGGACGACTGGTGGTGCTGGATGCCAACAACAAGCCGATGAAAGACAAGGCCAACCAGGAGATCCTGGCCGCTCCGGCCTGCGAGCTGCGGCGTCTGGCCTTGTGGGCCATCAAGTCCAAAGAAATCCTGGAGATCGTCGAGCGGGATCATGTCCGTCCGACCTTCAAGACCGTGCCCTATCAGCCGCGCCAGTGCCCGGATGCCACGGCCAATGGCCGCGCCCTGCCCCAGATCAACGAAGCGATCCAGCAGACGCCTTTGGGACCGGACAAAAACTACCGTTTCGGTCATGAAATCGGTGGCCTGCGCGGCTACTGGGTGCCGCAGGAATTCCTGCCATGACGTGGGGCGTTCAGGTTCGGGCCGCATCCGTGGGGTGGGGGGATTTCATCCTCCAGGTGGGTGGTTTGAAACTGGACGCCAATGCCATTTCTGGCCGTCTGCCGGTGCTGGGACGCAGCGGCAGCGGCAAAAGTACCTTGCTGTATTTATTGACCTTCCTCAAACGACCCAAGGAAGGGTCGGTGAAATGGAGCTTTCCGGACGGCTCCGAAGCCTCCTGGGGACCAAAGGGGTTGGAGCGCGCCGGATCCACCCTCTCCCTGACCGACATCCGGCGCCGTTGTTTCGGCTTCGCCTATCAAAGCAGCACCCTCACCCCCTATCTGCGGGTGCGGGAGAATCTGCGCTATCCTCTGGAACAGCGCGGCGGCTACTCGGACGCCGAAATGGATCGCAAGGTCCATGCGGCCATGGACCGGGTGCTGCTGCGGGATAAAAACGGCAGTCGCATCGAAGAGACCACCCCGGAAGAGTTTCTGGAGCGTTATCCCCATCAACTCTCCGGCGGTCAATTCCAGCGGGTCGCCCTGGCCCAGGCGATGATTCACGATCCCTATGTGCTGTTCGCCGATGAACCCACCGGCAATCTCGATTCCGAAACCCGGCGCGAGGTGATGTCTCTGGTGGATCGTTGGCTCACCACCGGCAATCGCATGGTCATCTGGGTCACGCACCATCAATCCGACGCCCTGGATCCCAGGGTCAATCACTGGCTGATGGTAGCGAACAATCGATGTCATCTGCGCCTCAAGGGAGGCGGCAAACCCGTGGAAACCCCATTCGACCCATGACCGACCTTTCCGATCCGCTGCGCGACCCTGCCCCGTTGCCGGGCGAGAAGATCAAACGACGTTGGACTCCGGTGTGGGTCTCCCTGGGTGCGCGGGCCTATTGGCGTTCGTTCGTCTGTGGCCGGTTCGGCTGCACCGGAGGAGGGCGGGATTTCGCCTGGCTGACCTTGCTGTTGGCGTTGGTGATCTGCATGGCCTTGTTGCTGGTGGGGACACGGGCCGGACTGCTGGAGCGGTTCACCGATGCTCTGCTGGGCACCTTGCGGCCTCATGGCGTGCCGGTCTGGGTCACCTCCCACTGGGAGAATCATCAGGGGATCGGTTCGGATCTGCTGGGGCGTCTCAAGGAGATGGAAAAGCGCATTCCGGGGGAATCCTTTGGACTGACGGCTTTTCCCTATCGTCAGGTGGGGGACTCCTCGCCCAAGATCCGTCTGCCGGGCAGCGGCAGCTGGGATCCGGGGACGCCGTGGATGGGCTGGGCGGTCTATCCGAACGATCCGCTGTGGAATCTGGAGTTGCCCAAGGATTGGGTCGAAGATTCCAACCAGTTGGCCGATGGCTGGATGGGATTGCCATTGACCGTGGTTTTGAGCGAGTCCCAGTTTACCGAAGGATTCAATTATGAAGCCTATCGCGAGGCGGTGCAACCCATGCTGGTGCAGAAAAAACTGCGCCGTTTGCCGGAAAAGCCGCCCCAGGATTCGTTGCGCAACGCCCTGGACGCCATCTGGTTGGAGGTGAATGTCGGCAACGGGCAGGAGTTGGTTCCTTTCCGGGTGCGCTGGGTGCATCACATTCCGGCCATGGAGAAGGTGGCGTTTCTGTTTCCGCTCTCCACCTATCATGCCTTGCTGGCGGCGTTTCATTTTCCCGAGATCCGGTTTGATGTCAAATCCAAGGGGGTGGGGGATCCGGAGGAGCATCGTCGTCTGACCGCCTCCACCTATCCCAAAGGCGAGATCGCCTCGCACGCGCTTTGTCTGCAAGACGAGATCGCCAAGACCGGTCTGACCGGTCTGCCCAAGATCCCGGAGAACCGTTGTGCCCGTCCTCAGCTTCCAGCCGGGATGGGTGGGTCGCGGGCGACCGGGGACGAAGGGTGGGATGTGATCAATCACGACGATCACCATCGATTGTGGATGCCCTGTCATCGTTTTCCCATGGACAATCCGATCCGGGAGAGTCTCTGTCCCACCGGCAAGCCCAAGCCGGGGCAGCCGATCCTCTATGCGCCGTGGGATGTCACCGAGTCGGGCACGGCTTTTTCGGCGGTGCGGGTCTATCTGCCCGATCCCACCCGGTTGAGTCGGGGGATTCGCGCCCTGATGGCGACCCGCACCCGCGACGGGCGACCGGCGTTCAACATTCACTCCATGTATCAGGATGCCCTGAATCGCTTCAATCTGTTGAGCGATCTGTTGTCCACCATGACTCCGGCCTATGCGCTCACCTTCGGAATTTTCCTGGGAGCCTTGTTGCTCGCCCAGGCCGGGACGTTGATTGGCCATCGGCGGCATCATTATGGCATCTTGTTGAGTCGCGGCTTTACCTGGAGCGGTCTTTACGGCAAACTGATCTGGCAGATGTTGCTGGCCACGTTGACGGCTGGGACCTTGGCGATTTTCGGGATGATTCCGGCGTTGCGGTATTTGCTGGAGGATGGCTTCAAGGGGATTTTGTCGCGCTATCAGGATCTTCTGCCGCCGGGGTATGATTTCGAGGCGTTGCCGTTGCACTGGCAGGAGATCGGGATCACCTTGGGTGAGGTCTATGCGGTGGTGGTGGTGGTGACCATTTTCCTGTTGTTCCGGTTGCCCCTGCGTGGGGATACGGCCCCGTCGGATCTGTTGCATGGGGGAGGGGTGGCGCCGCGTGCGCGGGACGGCAATCGCAAGAAAGAGCCGGGATCTTGAACAATCATTGAAAAAAAAAAGCGGGGGTCTGGGGGATTCTTCCCCCAGGGTTTTGACTTTTCCTTTGAATTTAAACAAAAAATTTTTAAAATGTTTTGCTTTTAAAGTCAAAACCCTGGGGGAGGAATCCCCCAGACCCCCGCTTTTTTTTCACTAATTGTCTGTTGAACTGGCGCCGTTTCCATTGTGACGAGGAGCGTTTCTTGATGATCGATACCACCACCCCCTATGCCTTGAAAAAACGTGTCAGCACCGACTACGAAACCACCATTCAAGCCATCAAGGCCGCCCTGGCCGAACAGGGGTTCGGCATCATGACCGAAATCGATGTGACCGCCACCTTGAAGAAAAAACTCGATGTCGATGGTCCCCGCACCCTGATTCTCGGCGCCTGCAATCCCCATCTGGCCCACCGCGCCCTGACCGCCGTGCCGGATGTGAGCGTCTTTCTGCCCTGCAATGTGGTGGTGCGCGAACATCCTGCCGGAGGCATCGAAATCGCCGCCATGAATCCCCAAGCCATGGGCATGATGATCAACCACCCGGAATTGATGATCGTGGCCGCCGAAGCCGATCAACGCATCCGCACCGCCTTGAACGCCGTCAACTAATAAAAGAAAAGAGGGGGTCTGGGGGATTCATCCCCCAGGTTTTGACTTTAAACAAAAATTTTTAAAATGTTTTGCTTTTAAAGTCAAAACCCTGGGGGGAGGAATCCCCCAGACCCCCTCTTTTTTTTTCAATGGTTTGTTCAAATCTCCAGTATGCAACAGATTAAAGAGACAGATTGTGATCCATTCGGTATCCATTGAAACACCGACTCTCCCGCAAACCACGGAAACCTTCCACCCACGAAGCGAACTGGGACAATCCTTATGGGATCTGCGCCAACAGGCCATCGCACAGGACATGAGGTTGCTGGACCAGGAAGAGGTGCTGGCAGAAATCCGTAAAAGACGGGGAGAGAAGGATTGAACAAACGGATCGATCTGGATGCGATTCGCGGGGACCGGAACAAGGATCATAAAATTGATTCGATTTGAGCAATTTTCTGCTTGACTTTTGCGGGGGGGGGATAAAATATAAATTTATGTCTTCGTGCGTTACCGATCAAAATAAAAATTATTTAGTCCCTAGACAATAGCATGAAAGGAACCAACCAATGACAGAAACCGTTCTTCCTGCCATCAACACCACAGCATCAGGCAGTCCTGGATGGTTGGATACAGGAATTGATATTGCCACAGGGAATGCATTGGAGATCACGTCAACTGGTACATGGGGTCTGGCTACCGACGACGATGACTATATTTGCAATGCAAATGGTATATCATGGTTCAATCCAAAACCAGGAGGATTTTTTGTCGGAACCGTACTTGGCAAGATCGGAACCTCCGGTGAAAGTTTTTTGATTGGAACCCATTATACAGGGACATCGTTATCGTCTGGTCGTCTTTATGTTGTGATGAACGATACAGATTATAGTAATAATGTAGGATCAATGTCTGTTGCGATCGCAGTCAACGGAAGACAAAACATCACCAACGGATTGCAAAACACCCCCGACGACGACATCTTCGACGGCACCGAAGGTGCTACCGTTTCCAACGCCTCCCTGACTGCGGCTGTCACCATCAACCTGAATCTCACCGATGAGCAGGATACCCGTGGTGGCGGGAATGATCTTTTTTCGGGCATTGATCATCTGATCGGCACGGATTACAACGACACCCTGACCGGCAACGACAATGACAATACCCTGACTGGTGGCGAAGGGAATGACATCTTGCGGGGTGGGCTTGGCAATGACACCCTCCAGGGAGAGAGCGAAGATGATACGATCTTCGGAGAGTCGGAGAATGATACGCTGTCCGGCGGATCGGGCTATGATACCCTGAACGGTGGTTCAGGCGTGGATACCCTGGATGGCGGCTCGGAGGCCGATGTTTTGATTGGAGGCATCGGACGGGACAACCTCACCGGCGGCAGCGGCGCGGATCAATTCAAATTTATAAAACCCAACGAAGGGGGTGACACGATCACCGATTTTCGTTCCAGCGACAAACTGGTCTTCGTCAGCGCCAACTTTGGTCGGCTGGCGGTGGGCGCATTGAGTTCCACGCTCTTCCGCGCCAATACGCAGGGTGCAACCACCAGTACGTCGCAACGCTTCGTGTTCAACACCCGCACCAGCGAACTCCGGTATGATGCCGACGGAACCGGCTCCGTTCCGGCAGTGACCATCGCTACCCTGACGGGCGTCACCCGGTTGTCGGCGAATCAGATCCAGATCGTGGCGAGTTGAGAGGGGAGAGAGTGCCCAGGCACCGCACAAAGTCAAAACACCTTTTTCTGATGCGCTGACGGTGGGAGATCTGGTAGGATTGGCCTGTCATCCACTCCGACTCTGGAGAACTCAACCATGAGTGCTGCCGTTGCCACGTTTGATACCTTGAAATTCGTCCGCCGGTTGCGTGATGCCGGGGTGGAGGAAAAGCAGGCTGAAGCGTTCTCGGAAGCCATCAAGGAGGTCCAGGACGCCCAACTCCAGGAACTCGCCACAAAGGGTGACATCCTCGCCACAAAGGGAGGCCTGCGCGAGTTGAAATTGGAAATCATGGCCGAGATCGCCCCGCTCAAATGGGGCATGGCTGTGTGCGTGGCCGGAATCATCACGCTCATCCTCAAATCGTTCTTTCCGCACTGATCCTCCCTGCCTTGGTCAGGGGTCATCTGCGGCCAAGACCGAAGTGTCGCTCCACACCTCTTGATTCTCCCGCTCGGAGCATCTCAATGGAAGACGGCTTGAAGTGAATCGGCCCTGAAAATCTTCCGTGCCCATATGTTGATGTCGTCCAGGTTTGCCGATTCCACTTGTTTCTGAACCGATTCCGGAATCAGGCCAAATCGCTCCTGGAGTTGATCGAGCAGCATTTCGGCCTTGCCATCATGACGGCCTTTCTTTTCTCCGTCCCGCATCCACTCTCGCGTCCATCGTTCCGCAGTCTCTGCCAACATGGTATGCACCTCCTCCAGTTCTTCCATCTCCGGCATAGCCTCCGGGATGGCAACGTCTCTCTTCGTCAGTCGCGGCAACAAGATCCGGCTCAACCATTTGGCGAACGCCCGACGCAGTTCCCTCTGCTCCGGACTTTTCACGATGCTTGTCCACCAGGAAATAGCGCTTGCATCATCCGTGCGTGCGAGAACAGTTTGCCGTATCCGAGGTCATGGGCGTTCATGAAGTCACAATATTATTGTTTTTTGTTTAAAGTCAAAACCCTGGGGGAGGAATCCCCCAGACCCCTTCTTTTCTTTCAATGGTGGAGGACAGGAAAGATCTTGCCGGGGTTGAGGATGTTTCTGGGATCGAACAACTGCTTGATGCGGGTCTGCAACGCCAAAGCACCAGGATCCAACTCGCGCGCAATGTAATCCCGTTTCATGATCCCCACGCCGTGCTCACCAGACAACGTGCCATTCAACTGAAGCACCAGATCGAATACCCGATCCAAGGCCCCAACCACCTTGCGCTCCTGGGTCGGATCTGCCGGATCGGTGAGCAGATTGACGTGAATGTTGCCATTGCCCGCATGACCAAAACTGACGATCGGCACCCCGGTCTCTTTGGCAATCACCGCCAGACCCGCCACCAACGCCGCCAAACGGGAAACCGGCACCACCACATCCTCGTTGATGCGCCGGGGCGCCAAACGGGTCAAGGTCGGAGAGAGCGCATAACGGGCGGACCAGATCTTTTTGGACTCCTGCTCGCTGACCGCCACCACCGCTTCCAATGGATCGAAAACCAACAACCGTTCCCGCAACCCGTTGGCCTTGCGATCCACCTCCTCCAACGTGCCTTCCACCTCGGCCAGCAACAAAGCCTGACCCTCGGGATGACACTCAATCCCGGCCCCACTGCCCCGCAATAACGCCAAAGCCGCCGGATCCAGAAACTCCAGCGCCGAAGGCGGCTCACCACGCCCCATCACCCCGGCCACCGCCAACGCCGCCTGCTCCATGTCCCGAAAGACGATCCGCAACGTCCGCCGCGCTTCGGGTACGGGAGCAAGCTTCAAAATCGCCTCCACCACCACCGCCAACGTCCCCTCGGAACCAATCAACAACTGGGTCAAATCATAGCCAACCACACCTTTGGTTGTATATCCACCCACCCGCATCCGCGTGCCATCGGCCAGCAATACCGTCAACCCCAATACCCAATGGCGGGTCACCCCATAGCGCACCGCATTGGGTCCGGCAGAACACATGGCCAGATTGCCGCCAATGGTGCAGGAACGCGAGGAAGAGGGTTCAGGAGGCCAGAAAAGGCCATGGGCTGCCAGCCGTTCCTTGAGTTCCCCATGGACCACACCCGGCTCGACCACGGCCAAACGATCGGCGGGTTCGACGGCGAGAATGCGATTCAGACGCTGGGTCGAAAGCACCACCCCCCCCTGTACCGCCAATCCTCCTCCCACACAACCGGTTCCGGCCCCACGGGGAATCACCGGAATGGCCGCCTGATGACACACCCGCAACACCCCGGCCACCTGCTCGGCAGTGGCAGGAAGAGCCACGGCCCAGGGCAGAAAACGCCGTCCGGAGTTGTCGCGGGCATAGGCTTCGCGTTGCGCCGCCCCGATGAGCAGTCCGTCGGCTCCGACCGCGTTGGCCAGAGCCTCCCGAACGGCAGGCTCCAGCTCAGAAGCCACTTTCCACCACACCACCCGGTTTGACCAGTGGCGCGCCCGAGGCGGCCGGTGCGCTTCCTCCACCCGGCGAGGTCACGACCGGAGCCTTGACGTTATCACCCGATCCGCCCATGCGCACCGGAGCCACCGCCGGTTTTTTTTCGGTCCTGGGTTCGGTGCCAGGGGCCAGGGGCTGCGCGTTGGGATTGATCTCGATATAGGAGACCACCTCCTTGATGCCCCCCACCTGACGGGCGATTGCGACCGCGCGATTGCGTTCCGCCGCAGTCTGGGCCGTGCCGGTCAGATAGACCACAGCCTTGGTGGTTTCGACATGGATATCCAGGCCACGCACCTGTTCATCGGCCAGCAGACGGATTTTGACCTCGTTGGTATACCAGGCATCCTTGGTGAGTTCACCAAAGGTGGCGTGCTGCACCTTGAGTTCGGAATGGACCTTGACCACGCCCCGAGTGGCCTTGGCAATGGAAATGGCGGTATCGATTTCGGCCTGGGAGGCCGCGGTGCCGGTCAACAGCACCGCCCCCTGATACACCGATACGTTGATGTTGGCCGCACTCACCTTGTCGCTGCGCATGTAGTAGCTGCGCAGTTTCATGGCCAGCATGTTGTCCTCGATGGCATCTTCCGGGCTGCGGCGTTCGCCCAGAATGCCGGAACTGGCCGCACCGGTGGAGGAATCGGTGGGCACGCAGGCGGCCAGACCCAGCATGGCCAGCAGAGGAATGAACAGACGCAAACGTTTCATGGATCAGCACTCCTTGATCGGATCAAAGCATGGGCGCCTGACGGATCAACCCATTGAAAAGAAAGAGGGGGTCTGGGGGATTCTTCCCCCAGGGTTTTGACTTTAAAAGAAAAACATTTTAAAAATTTTTTGTTTAAAGTCAAAACCCTGGGGGAAGAATCCCCCAGACCCCCTCTTTTTTTTCAATCGTTCTGGAGTCGAAATTCGGATCAACAGGGGGCGGGAAAACCTGGGGGAGAGCTGGCTCCCCCAGGCACTGCGTCAGCTTATTTGCACTTGTTGAAATCGGGACGATCACCGGCACAGAAGTTGGTGCCTTTGGGATCGGCGGCACCGGCATGATTGAACCCACCCACCAAAGCCGCACCCTTGAAGGTGGCGCCAATCATCTTGGTCTTGGTGATGTCGGTACGATCGTTGGCACAGGCTTTCTTGGCCGCTTCCACGCAGGCTTCCTGGGTGGCGGCGGGAGAATCCTTGTCGCACATCGCCTTGCCGTCACACTTGGCATAGGAGGTCGCTTCCTGACCGGCACAGGCAACCCGGTGATAGCTGATGACACAATCCGCCGCAGCGGCGCTGCCGGCAAAACCGAGGATGGTCAGGAACAAAGGCAGGGAGAAAGCGGTTTTCTTCATTTCGAACTCCTTGTCTGTGGTGCAATGTGTGATTGGGATGGGTACAGTGTGCAATATACCCATTCCGTTCGCAAGGTTTCCTAAACCGCATTGTCAGCGGGGTCCAGGGGCCAGAGGCCACTGGTGGGGTCCAGGGGCGAAGCCCTTGGTGGGGTCCAGGGGCGAAGCCCTTGGGACTTTGGCGCGCTTTTCCAGCAGCGCGCGCCCCGGTCGCCGCAGGCGACGCCTTTGGGCCAAAAACGTCGCCTGCGGCGACCGGGAGGCGCGCTGCTGGAAAAGCGCGCCAAAGGCAAAAAGTCCCAAGGGCTTCGCCCCTGGACCCCACCAGGGGCCAAAGGCCCCTGGACCCCGCTGACCAGGTGCGGTTTTTAAATATCCCGCATGGTCAATTTGACCCGACCCTGACGATCGATGTCCAACACCTTGACCTTGACCACATCGCCTTCCTTGATCACGTCCGACACCTTGGCCACCCGCTGGCTGGAGAGCTGGGAAATGTGCACCAGACCATCCTTGTTGGGCAGGATGTTGACAAAAGCGCCGAAATCGGTGATGCGCACCACTTTGCCTTCGTAGACCGCATCCTTCTCCACATCCGACACGATGCCCCGGATGATCCGCTCTGCCGCCTTGGCACTTTCGCCATTGGCCGAAGCGATGGAGATGGTGCCATCGTCGTTGATGTCGATCTGACAACCGGTCTCTTCGGTAATGCCCCGGATCACCTTGCCACCGGTGCCGATCACATCGCGGATCTTGTCCGGATTGATCTTGATGGTGAAAATCCGTGGCGCATGCGGGGAGAGTTCCTCGCGGGTGGCGGAGATGGTTTTTTGCATCTCGCCGAGGATGTGCAGCCGTCCCTCGCGCGCCTGGCGCAGAGCCACGGCCATGATCTCCCGATTGATGCCGGTGATCTTGATGTCCATCTGCAACGCCGTGATGCCCTGGGCATTGCCGGTCACCTTGAAGTCCATGTCCCCGAAATGATCCTCGTCGCCGAGAATGTCGGAGAGAATGGCGAACCGCTCCCCCTCCTTGACCAGACCCATGGCGATACCGGCCACCATGGATTTCACCGGCACACCGGCATCGAGCATGGCCAGCACCGAACCGCACACCGTGGCCATGGAGGAAGATCCATTGGATTCGGTGATTTCGGAGGTGACCCGCAACGTATAGGGGAAGGCTTCCAGCTCGGGCAGGATCGCGCCCAGAGCGCGGGAGGCCAGCTTGCCGTGACCGATCTCGCGCCGACCCGGCGCACCCAGCCGACCGGTCTCGCCCACGCAGTAGGGCGGGAAGGTGTAGTTGAGATAAAACCGCTCCCGGGTCTCGCCGAGCAATCCCTCGACGATCTGTTCGTCACGCTTGGAACCCAAGGTCACGGTAGCCAGAGCCTGGGTTTCGCCGCGCGTGAACAACGCCGAACCATGCACCCGAGGCAGAACCCCCACCTGACAGTCGATGGGGCGAATCTGGGTCAGGGTGCGGCCATCGATGCGCAAACCGCCCGACAGAATCCGCTCGCGGATCACTTCGGATTCCAGATGCTTGCAGGCAGCCTTGACTTCGGCGGCGCGATTCTTGTCGCCATCGCTCAAGGCCTCGGCGGCCTCCTGCTTCAGTTCGGCGACCCGCTTTTGCCGCTCCATCTTGTCGGCGATTTCGTACACGGCCCGCATCCGCTCCCGATAGCCGGAACGCAAGGCCGCAGCCAGTTCCGTGTCCTCGACCACCGCCGGAGGCTCCCAGCGGGGTTTGCCGCAGGCAGCGGCCAGTTCGCGGATCGCGGCCAACACCGGCTGATAGCCCTCGAAACCGAACATCACCGCACCGAGCATCTCCTCTTCGGTGAGGAAGTTGGCTTCGGATTCCACCATGGTCACGGCATCTGCGGTTCCGGCCACCACCAGATCGAGTTGGGTGGCTGCCATCTGTTCGGTGGTGGGGTTCAAGACATACTGGCCATCCACGAAACCGACCCGCGCGCCGGCCATGGGGCCTTCGAAGGGGAGACCCGAAATGGCCAACGCCGCCGAGGCGCCGATCATGGCCGGGATGTCGGCGCTGTTCACGCCGTCGAACGACAACACCGTGGCCACCACCTGGGTATCCAGGGTGAAGTTCTTGGGGAACAACGGACGCAGCGGACGATCGATCAGGCGCGAAGTCAACGTCTCCCGATCCGACGCGCGGGTCTCCCGCTTGATGAAACCGCCCGGAATGCGGCCCGCAGCCCAGTATTTTTCCTGATAATGGACGCCCAGCGGCAGGAAATCGATTCCAGGGCGCATCTCTTTTTCAGCCGTGACCGCGACCAGCACCATGGTCTCGCCATAGGTGACCAGCACCGCGCCATCGGCCTGACGGGCGATGCGACCGGTCTCCATGGTGATGGTCTCGGCGCCGAATTGAACGCTCTTTGTGTGTATGTCAAACATGTTGGTCCTTGATATCCATCGGTAAGGGGTGAATCCCGCCGGGAGTCAGCGCTACTTGCGCAGATTCAACCGCTTGATCAAGGTTTGATAACGCTCGCTGCTCTGACCCTTGACATAGGTCAGCAGACGACGGCGCAATCCGACCATTTTCAGCAGGCCTCTCCGGGAATGGTGATCCTTGATGTTGCCGCGCAGATGCTCGGTCAGGTTGTTGATCCGTTCGGTCAACAAGGCGACCTGCACCTCCGGGGATCCGGTATCGCCCTCTTTGAGGGCATATTCCTGGATGAGAACCTGTTTGCGTTCCTGGGTGATCGACATCGGGGAGACTCCTTTAAGGTAGAATGATGATTGATCCAATGAGCCTGGGTTCAGACGCCCAGAAACAGTCGTGTCGGCGTACAGGACAGACGCCCCGAAGGATCGCGCCCCTGGCCAATCACGCCAGTGGCACCGAACCGCCCTTCGGGAGAGAGCAGACGCACCGGACCCGGTGCCATTTCGTCTGCCTCGATCCAGGCCGCCTGACCGTTCATGATGCGGGACCAGGCCTCCAACCGCAATCGCAACGCCGGGATGTCGTCCAGCGCCCGATCCACGGGTAACAGCAATTCGTTGAGCCGACCGTCGCCGATCGCCTGACTCAACGCATCCAACGTCACGCACTCGGCCAGGGCAAAGCCCAGGGTCCGGGTACGCAGCAATCGTTCCAAATGGGCCAAGCAACCGAGATTGCGTCCCAGGTCGCGGGCCAGCGCGCGCATGTAAGTCCCCTTGCCGCAGCGCACATCCACGGTCGCCAAGCCATCTTCGGTATATTCCACCAACTCCACCTGATGAAAAATCACCCGACGGGAGGGAATTTCGACGGTTTCGCCCCTTCTGGCCCGCTCGTAAGCCCGTTCGCCATCCACATGAATGGCCGAATAGGCGGGCGGGATCTGATCCTGTTCGCCAAGAAACCGTTCCAAAGCCACACGCAGGGTCGGCAGATCCGGAAACTGCGTATGGCCGGGGGTGAACTGGCCGGTGGGATCGCCGGTATCGGTTTCCGCGCCGAGGCGGATCCAGCAGCGATAGGCTTTTTCGCCATCGAGCACCTGGGACAAGGTTTTGGTGGCTTCGCCCATGGCGATCGGCAACACCCCTTCGGAAAAGGGATCCAGCGTGCCCCCGTGTCCCGCCTTGCCAGCCTTCACGATCCGTTTGACCCGTTCCACCACGCGGGTGGAGGTCATCCCGGCCTCTTTGTGAATCGCCAACCAACCGTGTGGTCCTTCGTTCTTCCTGCCGCGCCGTGTCTGGCCCATGGCATTCACATCCCTGTTGCCGGAGGGATCCCGCCGTCGTCCGCTGGCGGAATCTGAATGGTTTTCAGCAGTTGTTCGATTTGATCCGCATGCTTGAACGACAGATCCGGCTCGAAGCGCAATTCCGGTGAATGGCGCAATCCCAGGGCGCGACCGATGCGTGCCCGCAGAAATCCGGCCGCCCGGTTGAGGCCCGCATGGACTTCGGTGATCTCCTGGCCCATGGCCGTGAAATGGATCAGCGCATAATGCAGATCCCGGCTCAAGGTGACCTCGGTGATCGAGACCATGCTCATGGCGAGTTTCGGATCATGCACCTCGCCCCTTTGCAACATGGCGGCCAACTCCTTGCGGATCTGTCCCCGCACCCGATCCACACGCACGCTCATGCGATGATCTCCACCCGATAATCCACCATGATTCCTTCACAATCGGTCTCGATATAGCTGGCGACCTTTTGCAACCGGCTCTGCACCACCGCCACCTCGTTGCCCACAGCCGCAAAGCCGAGTCCGGCGCCATCCCAACGATCCAGTTGATCCACTTCGGCGGCCGCCACCTCGAAGCGATGGCGGATGCGTTCGATCAACCCTTTGACGATGCCGCGTTTTTCCTTCAGGGAGTGGACGCCCGGCAACTCCAGGCGCACTTCCAGCACGCCGACGCGCATCATGGTTTCATCCCCTCCTGACTCGTTCCATGCAACCCATTGAAAAAAAAGAGGGGGTCTGGGGGATTCATCCCCCAGGATTTTGACTTTA
>JADFWP010000052.1 GCA_015234115.1 Magnetococcales bacterium | reverse complement strand
AATGGTCATGGTTGGGAAACAAGGAGCCGCTTGATGAAACCGCTCGACTCGGTGATGATCGATAAGATCCTGTTGCAGTATGATCAACAGAAGAAGACCTATCAGGATTTTCTGGATCGGACCCTGACCCTGATCCAGGAATTCATCGTGCCCGATGGCCCGAAGATCCACTCCATCGTCGGACGCATCAAGGAAAAAGAGAGCCTGGCCGACAAACTGGAACATCCCAGAGAACCTTATGGCAAACTCAACGATGTGCCGGATATTGCCGGAATCCGCATCATCACCTATTTCGAAGAGGAGGTGCAGGTCATCTCGGAGATCATCCGGCGTGAGTTCAATGTCTTCGCCTCGCCGGAACAGTCCAGAGTGCAACAGAACGATCCGCACCGTTTTGGTTACCACTCCACCAATTTTCAGGTGGGATTGCTGGACAATCGCCTGGAACTGATCGAATACCGCCGCTTCCGGGGCTTTCTGGTCGAATTGCAAATCCGTTCGGTGCTGCAACACGCCTGGCTGGAGATCAACAAACATCTGGGTTTTCAAACCCGCGAACACTGCCCGCCCAACAAACAACGGGAATATGCCCGGGTCACGGCCCTGTTCGAACTGGCCGATCTGGAATTGAACCAGATCAAACCCTTTGCCCACCAACCCAGAAAACCGACCCGCGCCGAACTGGGACTCGAACCCGGCGATGCCCTGCCCCCGCTGCCGGAATTGGCCTTCGAGTCCCTCGCTCCGCCCGAAACCGAACCGCCCGCCCCGAGCAACGCATCGCCCCCGTCACAGCCCCAGGTGCCGACCGCCTCCCCATCCAGACCCCCCGGTCTGCTGGAAAAAGTGCCGACCGTCAGCCAGATCCGCCACGAGGAGATGGAACGGTTCGTGCTGGACAATCGTCTGATCACCGCCTATGACCGCAAGATCGCGGATCACTATGACACACGTCTGATCTTCAAAAGTCCCAGCATCATCACCCTGACCGAAGCCTGCTATCATCTGGACATCGCCAGCATCGCCGAAGCCGGAGAGGTGATCCGCCATAACGAAAAATTCATCAAACCCATTGCACGGGTGCTCTTCGGCGATCCAGCCACCAGCAAATACGAACACATCTCACGGGGCGTCACCCTGCTGGTGATCTGCTGCGCTTTGGCAGCCAAAACCGGTCATACCAACACGGTTTTCCAGTTCATCACCCGGCACCATTTCGAGAATGACCCGGAAATCACCGGAAAATCCAGCGAGTTGATCGACTGTTTGCAGGAGCATTTGAGTCCATAAACCACAACCCTCCATGGGCAAGCATCTGGAAGATTCGATGAATCCACCAGATTCCACCAACACCACACCAGAGACAGAAAGCGACCCTCCTGGGGGAGAAATCCCCCACCCCCCTCTTTTCGTTCAATAATTAATGAATATACACATTCCGCTTTATCGTCCCGATCTTGCCATCATCGACGAACAAATTCTGCTGGCGCAACTGGCCCGCGCCCCCTTTCAAGACGCCGGATTGCTCACCCGTTGGGAAAACCTGTGGGAGCGACTCTGGAACCGGTACGCCGTGGCCTTTGCCCGTCACGACGAGGCCGTGATGCAACTCAAACGCCTGCTCGGCTGGTCCTCCGGTGCCACCGTGCTCACCGATCCTTTGCTCGATCCTGTCTGGCGCGAGGCTCTGCATGCTGCCTGGCTCCACACTGCGCTCCGGGATGTGGAACCGCGCTCCGGATGTGCCAGCGGCCCGCCCGAAGCATCCCATCCCTGTACCCTGATGCTCCACCACCCCTTTGGCCTGCCTGCCACGCCAATCCCGGCGCCCGTGATCCTGGAAGAGATCTCCTCGGTGCTCCAACCTCTGCCCGGCGTGGGACACGGCCTGATCCAACTGGTCAACCTGGAAGGCCCCCGCATTCTGCCCGTGGGCAGCGGGTGCGTGCTGCTCTCCACCGACGCGGCCTTGATGACGGCTCTGGCCCGCCAACGCTTGCGTCCTCCCGGTGCCGCAGCCTGTGCCCTGGGATGTGCGTTGCTGGAAAATCTGCCGCAACGCCTGCAACGCCGTCGCGAATTGGCCGAACGCTATCTCTCCCTGCTGCGCCTGGACACCATGGCCACACCCCCGCACAATCCCGCCTCGGGTCGAAGCTGGGAGAGTTTCTTTTTGACCCTGAAGGATCCCGAGGTGCGCACCGGGCTGGAATCGTTTCTCGTCAAGGCCAACATCGGTTGCGGTTCTCCGCTCTGGTTTCCCCCACCGGAGGAGCTGCCGGGTGTGCGACGTTTTCTGCGTCACACCCTGGCCTTGCCCCTGTATGCCGCCCTGTCCGATGGGGAATGCAAGCGGATCATCAATCGTCTTCATCGCTGGGTTGAACGGGCGTGGTTGCCGCCAAAATAATCAGTTCCGGATCAATGGTGTTCGTGGTTTAGGCAAACGGTGGTTTGTTATGGTAATTACCAATCGTTTTGATATTGTTTGGTCTGTGTTTGAAACCGAGACCATTTCGAGCGTAACAATTTGAAATACAATCTTAATTTCTTGCTGTAGTGCAAATTATTTATATTTTTTATTAATTATTTATCTACGTAAAACACCCCAAACTCAAACGATGTCATGTTGATGGCAAGATGGTGTGAATCCTGCTGGAAAGTGCAATGGCCGATCATTGGTCCAGAGACATTCATGCGGTTGATTCGATTTGGGGAGTGCAATCATGGACGATGGGATCAGGCAGCATCTTGAAACCGGTGTGCCGTACAAGGACTGGGTGCTGAACAGCCATTTTCAGCCGATTTTCAGCCTGGCCCACCGCCGGGTGGTGGGTCACGAGGCCCTGCTGCGCGGGTACGATGGTTCCGGCGCGCCGGTTTCGCCGTTGAGCATCTTCAATGAGGGGCATCACCATCTGGATCTGCTCACCGTGGATCGTTTGACCCGCAGTCTGCACATCCGCAACTTTGTGCGGCAGACGTCACGGGAGGATCGGGGCTGGCTGTTTCTCAATTTCAATCCCCAGGTGATCCGGACCGGGCATGTGAAATATTTCAATTTCACCCGCGAGTTGTTCCGGTTCCACAATCTGGCCCCGGACCGGGTGGTGGTGGAGATTCTGGAACGCCGCATCCAGGATGAACAACTCATTCTGGAGGCCGTGGAATTCTATCGCGGTCTGGGATGCCTGATCGCCGTGGATGATTTCGGAGCAGGTCAATCGAATTTCGACCGGGTGTGGAACCTGGATGCCGATATCGTCAAACTGGATCGCTCGCTGGTGGTGCAGGCGGCGATCAATCCGCGCGCTTCGCCTTTTCTGTCGAGCATCACCACCATGTTGCATCAGGCCGGGAAACTGGTGCTGCTCGAAGGGATCGAAACCGAAGAGCATGCCCGGATCGCCATGAATGCCGATGTCGATTTTGTGCAGGGCTTTTATTTTGCCCGTCCTTCGCCGTTTTTGTCGAATCGGGAGACCATTTCGGCATCCATCGAACAGGTCTCTTCCGCCCTGTTGTGTGCAGAGAAGGATGCCGGGGCACGGCAAACCCTGGAGATGGAAGAGCATGTGGCCCGGTTTCTGGCGGTATTGAACAATTTCGAGCTCAAGAGCAAAGGATCGCAGGAGTACAAGGCTTTTTTGTTTGTGGATTATCTGCGCAATCCGACCGTGTTGCGCTGGTTCCAGTTGGATGAGAACGGGGTGCAGGTGGGCAAGAACATCAACAAATCCCTGCTGGAAGGGGGAATGGATGAGTTCTTCTCCCCTCTTGGCGATGCACAGGGTGCCGACTGGTCGCGTCGGGATTATTTCCGGCGCGCCATGCGCTATTTCGGCAAACCCCAGGTGACCGGCCCCTATTTTTCTCTGCCCGATGCCCAGACCTGTGTCACCCTGTCGATTGCCCTGCGCCGCAACGACGGCGAGATCCGGGTCTATTGCAGCGATCTGATCTGGGACGGCCCGGCCAGGCCGGAGTTGATCACCACGACGTGCGGCGGGTAAACGCCCGCCCGGTCAATGGGTGGTGGCCGACCGCTCTGCACCCAGCACCGCCTCCAGGGTCGGGGCGTCCAACACCAGATCGATCCAGGATTCCAGGGTGGCCTGATTGGCCTGGGCGATTCTCTCCCGGTCTGTCGGGGACAAGGGACCAAAGCGTCGGGTCAGTTGACGCACGAGCATGGAGGCGGTGGCCTCCTCGCGTCCTTCTTCGCGTCCCTCCTCACGCCCCTCCTCGCGTCCCTTTTCAATGCCTTTTTGCCGGATGTCGGTCGTCCTGGCAATCTTGAACAGATCCTCTTCGGACAGGCTGTTCATGATCGACTCGAACCACTCCCGGCGTCCCAGATCCATGACATATTCGGGCGTCCAGCCCATGAATTCCACGGATTCCAAGCTGCCTTTCATGCGCGTTCTCCTGATGCCAGAGAGGATCCATGCAAACTGGATCGAGATTTTCAACAGACCATGACCGATCATGCTGGCAAACCCTTTTTGCCACTCCTGCTCGCGACTGGCAAAGCATTTGACCATGGCATTATGCGGCAGATCGACCAGTTCGTTCAAGACAATGATGCGCAAATGTCTGACCAGAGGGAGTCGGGAGGTGTAGACGCCGGTCTTGTCCGTGGGTTGAAAGCCGAATGCTTCCAGAAGCGGGCGCTGCGGGGTTTTGGCGAGCAGAAGAAAGCTTTGCAGCTCATCCCGGTGCAGTTTTTGCTTGGCGCGGTAGAGATGATCGTAGACAAAGAGCTGTTCGATGGCCGCTTCGCTCATGCTCTCGGTGAATTTGAATTCGATCAACACCTCTTGGGCCGAGGTGTCACGCAGTCCGTCGGCCAGCCATTTTTTTTGTTCAGCGCTCCACGCCTCTCCCTCCCGGCGCAAGAGGATGATGTCGGCCTTGGGGGATCCGCTGACCACATCCACCTCGGTCTGAACCGCCACATTGAGTGCAGTCAGTGGCTCTTCCATGACCCGGGCGAGCAGGCAATGCCAACGGGTTTTGCGGTGCTTGGGGTCGGGTTCGGACATGGGCTGGTTTCTTTGGCGGTGGCAAGAGTTCGGATTGTCGCGTGACGCTCAGCGATCGTATTGCTTTTTCGTGGCATTAACCGTTCATGTCAAGGAACCACCCGTCATGGATCCTCTTCAGGCTGCCGATCCCTCTCTCCTGCTTGCCCGTCTGCACCAGTTGCGCGACCAGATTGGGTATCACAATCATCGTTATCATGTTCTGGATGCGCCCGAGATTACCGACGACGCCTACGATGCCCTGTTCCGGGAGTTGCAGGAACTGGAGCAGGCCCATCCGGAATGGATCACGCCGGATTCGCCGACCCAACGGGTGGGGACGGCGCCGCTGGAGGGGTTTGCCAAGGTGGTCCACCGGGTGGCGATGTTGTCGATCGATACCGTGGCCGATGTGGCCGAGTTTCACCGTCGGGTCAGCGAAGGGCTGGGAGCGTCGGAGATCGATTATGCCGCCGAACCCAAGATCGACGGGGTGGCGGTGAGTCTGATCTATCGGGATGGCGTGCTGGTTCAGGCGGCGACCCGTGGCGATGGCCGGGAGGGAGAAGAGGTGACCGCCCAGGCGCGCACCATCCAGTCGTTGCCGTTGCGGCTGTTGGGCGCGGGCCATCCGGAGCGTCTGGAGGTGCGGGGCGAGATTTTCATGCGCCTCGATGCCTTTGAGCGGTTGAATGCTGCGCTCCTGGAGCGGGGAGAAAAGCGGGTTTTCGCCAATCCCCGCAATGCCGCAGCCGGAAGTCTGCGCCAGCTCGATCCGCGCATCACGGCCCAGCGTCCGTTGCAGCTCTACTGTCACGGGGTGGGTGAGGGGATCGCTGCCGACTGGCCGACCACCCATGCTCAAATGATGGCCCGTTTCCGGGAGTGGGGTCTGCCCACCTGCCCGGATGCCGAGGTGGTGCGCGGGGTCGAGGGGTGCCGGGCCTATTATCAGAAACTGGAGTCCATGCGGGATCAATTGCCGTATGAGATCGATGGCATGGTTTTCAAGGTGAACGATCTGGCGTCGCGGGAGCGGTTGGGATTCGTGGCGCGCGCTCCACGCTGGGCTGCGGCCTGCAAGTTTCCGTCGCGGGAGGCGTTGACGACGGTGGAGGGGATTGACATTCAGGTGGGCCGCACCGGTGCCTTGACGCCGGTGGCCCGTCTGGCGCCGGTGGGCGTGGGCGGGGTGACGGTGACCAATGCCACACTCCATAATTTCGAAGAGCTGGCGCGCAAGGATGTGCGGGTCGGGGATACGGTGCGGGTGCGGCGTGCCGGCGACGTGATCCCGGAGGTGGTGGAGGTGGTGCTGGCGCAGCGTCCGGCGGATGCGGTGGAGATTCCGCTGCCCACGGCTTGTCCGGAGTGTGGCGGAGCCGTGGCGCGCTCTGAAGGGGAAGTGGTGATCCGCTGTGTGGCGGGGTTTTCCTGCCCGGCCCAGTTGAAGGGAGCGATCTGCCATTTTGCGTCGCGCAAGGCGATGAATATCGATGGGCTGGGCGAGGAGCGGGTGGAATTGCTGCTTGCCCAGGGACTGATCGCTGATGTGGCGGATCTGTATCAACTGCACACCCGCTCCGAACCTCTCGTCGCATTGGAGCGCATGGGGGAAAAATCGGTCACAAACCTCCTTGCCGCCATCGAGGCGAGCCGGGAACGGGATCTGGCGCGATTTCTTTTTGCGCTCGGGATTCGCGATGTCGGGGAGGCGACGGCGGCGAGTCTGGCGCGTCACTTTGGCTCCATCGCAGCGGTGATGGAGGCGGGGGAAGACGAGCTGCAAGGGGTTGCGGACGTGGGACCGGTGGCCGCAGGACGGGTATGGCATTTCTTTCGGGAGGCGCGCAATCGGGCGTTGGTCAACCGGTTGCTGGCCGAACCGGGAACCGGCTGGCATCAGGCGACGCTCCGGGTCGTGGCGGATGGTCATCCTCTGGCCGGGGCCACGGTGGTTCTGACCGGCACGCTTGCGGCCTGGACGCGCCAGGAGGCCAAGGCGCGGCTGGAGGGGCTGGGGGCCAAGGTCTCGGGCAGCCTCTCCAAACGGACCCGTTACCTGATCGCCGGGGAGTCCCCTGGCTCCAAACTGGCCCAGGCGCAGGCGCTGGGGGTGGAAATCCTGGATGAATCCGCCCTGCTCGCCCTGGTGCAGGGTCATGCCTTGGCTTGACGGGGTGGATTCGTGTTAGACTGAATCCGCTTGTCGGTACTTAAGGAAGTCAGCCAGGGAGGATCGATCATGCTGTCCAGCTATGAAGCCCTTTATGATCACGGTCAGGTGACCTGGGTCGGGGAAAAACCCGATTGGGAACGGGCACGGGTGATTATCACGGCTTTTGGTGGAGTGCCGGAACAACTGCCCCGCAAAGAATTGAACGATGCCGAAATCGAGCAGGTCGTGCAGGAATCTTGTGGTGCCTGGGGGCAGATGAGTCTGGAGGAATGCGATGCGTGGATCCGGCAGCGTCGTCTGGAGGACTGGGGGCAGGAAGCATTGGAAATATGAAGTACCTGTTTGATAGCAATCTTTTAATTTATCATCTGAACAATTTGCTGCCCCCCTGTGGGAGGCAATGGATCGTGGCCGGGTTGCGGGAAGGGGCTGCTTATTCCGTGATGACCCGGATTGAGATTCTGGGATATCCGTTACCGTTGGATCAGCTACAAACCGCGCGACGTTTGCTGGGCGGTCTGATTGAGATCGGGTTGACCGAATCGATTCTGGAACGGACCATTGCGTTTCGACAGTGCCACCGTCGTCTGAAAATTCCGGATGCCCTGATTGCCGCCACGGCCCGAGAGTAC
Organism: Magnetococcales bacterium; assembly: GCA_015234115.1. Lineage (GTDB taxonomy): Bacteria > Pseudomonadota > Magnetococcia > Magnetococcales > Magnetaquicoccaceae > Magnetaquiglobus. The sequence continues at coordinate 10,283 of JADFWP010000052.1, read as the reverse complement.
GCACTGCCCCTGGTGACGCGGAACCTGTCCGACTTTGACAAGATTGCCGAATTGTCCGTGATTGATCCGTTTCGCGCATGGCCGTGATTTCAATCTTTGGAAAATCCACCAGGATCCGTTAAACTGGTGACGGTCTGTTGCGAAAAGACGATTTCATCCGCCGGGAAGCCATGCCATGCACGCCCTGATTGCCCTGGCCCAGGTCAACCCCCATGTGGGCGCCCTGGAGAAGAATCTGGAAACCATGATCGCTTTTGCCCGTCGCGCGGCTGAGGCCGGAGCGCGGCTGGTGGTATTTCCGGAGTTGGTCCTGACCGGCTATCCGCCCGAGGATCTGTTGCACAAGCCCTTGTTTCTGGACCGGTTGCGCGAGGTGGAGCGACGCTGGCACCGGGCCCTGGGCGAGTTGAACATCGATGCGGTCTACGGTTCGATCCGCCAGGGCGCGCACGGCCTGATCAATGCCGGCATTCATGTGGCCGGCGGGCGCGAGGCGGGATTTGCCGGCAAACGCTGGTTGCCCAACTTCGGCGTTTTCGACGAACAACGCTATTTTGAATCCTGTCGCACGGTGCGGGCCTTTGCGTTCGAGGGCATGCCGTTCGGAATCACCATCTGCGAGGATTTGTGGCGTTCCGGGGATCCGGTGGCGCAACTGGCGCGTACCGAGGCCTCTTTTTTGATCAATATCAATGCCTCGCCCTATCACATCCGCAAGCAGCGGGAACGGGAGACCGTGGCCTGGCAGCGCATCGTCGAAAGCGGCCTGCCGGTGATGTATGTCAACATGGTGGGCGGGCAGGATGAACTGGTGTTCGATGGCGGTTCGTTCGCCATGAACCGCGATGGCACGGTGGCGGTGCGGGCCGAGGGGTTTCAGGAGGCGCTCACCTTCGTGACCGTGACCCGGGAACCGGGTGGCGTGGTCGCGTTCGGTTCCGGGCCGGTCGTCCCTGAGCCGGACGAGGATGCGGAGATCTATCAGGCCCTGATGCTGGGACTGCGGGATTATGTGACCAAGAACGGGTTCCGTTCCGTGGTACTGGGGTTGTCCGGCGGGATCGATTCGGCCCTGACTGCGGCCATCGGGGTCGATGCCTTGGGCGCGGAGCGGGTTCAGGCGTTGATGATGCCTTCGGAGTATACCTCCCAGGCCAGCCTGGAGGATGCGCGCGCCATTGCCGACCGGTTGGGGATTCGTCTCGGTTCGGTGGCCATTGGTCCGATGTTTGCGGCCTTCCGGGCGCAGTTGGCCGGGGAGTTCGCCGGATTGCCCGAAGACAGCACCGAAGAGAATCTCCAGGCACGCATTCGCGGCACCCTGTTGATGGCTGTGGCCAACAAGAAGGGGGGCATGGTGGTGACCACGGGCAACAAAAGCGAGGTCAGCGTCGGTTATGCCACGCTTTACGGGGATATGGCCGGGGGCTATTCGGTGCTCAAGGATCTGCTGAAAGAGCGGGTCTATGCCTTGTCGCGGGCACGCAATCGTTGGGCCGAGGCGCGGGGAGAGTTGCCGCCGATTCCGGAGCGGGTGCTGGAACGACCCCCTTCGGCTGAGCTGCGACCCGATCAGAAGGATGAGGATTCCCTGCCCCCCTATCCGGTTCTGGACCGGATTCTGGAGCTTTATGTCGAACGCGAGCAGGGGGTGGAGGAGATCGTGGCGCGTGGCCTGGATCCCGCAACCGTGCTGCGGGTGGTGCGTCTGGTGGATGGCAACGAATACAAACGGCGTCAGGCCGCACCGGGTGTCCGGGTGACGCGCCGGGCCTTTGGCAAGGATCGGCGTTATCCGATCACCAACGGATTCCGCGTCTCGTGAAGAGCGCGTTTTTTTGGGTTGTGACGTTTTTTCTGGAACGAAATCCATGATGAAATCCCCAAGGAACGAACCGGATCAGCCGGAAGAGGAGTCCGGTTCCGAACCGGTCCGGGTCATCCACCCCGGTCTGGAACGGGTGGGTCAGCAGTTGCGCCGGGCGCGCGAGGAGCAGGGGTTCGACCTGGACGAGATGGCCAGACGGACCCGGATCCGGATCACCCACCTGCAGGCTCTGGAGGAAGGCCGGATCGACACCTTGCGGGGACAGGTGTTCGTGGCGGGTTTTCTGCGTTTGTACGCCCGCAATCTGGGTTTCGAGGATTTGACCGAAATCGAGGCCTGCATTGCCGATCTGGACCATGGCAAACAGGTCTTGCAGACCGACAATCGGGTGGCTCCTCCCACGTTGCGTCATCGTCCGGCCTGGAGCATGGCCGTGGCCGGGGTGTTGGCTCTGGGGGCGTTGTACGGCTATTATGATCATTATGTGGTCGAAAAACCTGAAACCTCGCTTCCTCCGGCCCCTCCGAACGCCGCTCCCCTGAAAGTGGGCGTGGCTCTGCCTGCGCGGTCCTCCGGGAGTGGCAAGGAGACCCAGGAGCCGGTGGCGCGGGTCAAGGAAGAGCCGGTTGTGGTCAAGAGCCTCGGGCCTGAGGATCCCTCCTCATGGCCGGCAACCGATTCGTCGCCCGATCGGCTGGCCATGGCAACCCAGGGTCCGGTGAAACCCAAGCCACCCGAGCGTCCGGAAGGGACCGCCCTTCCCAAGCCTCCGGCCAAGGCGGAAGTCAAACCGGAAGCCAAGCCCGAACCCAAGCCGGAAGTCAAACCCGAGCCCAAGCCGGAACCCAAGCCGGAAGTCAAACCTGAACCCAAGCCTGAACCCAAGCCGGAAGTCAAACCTGAACCCAAGCCGGAACCCAAGCCCGAACCCAAGCCGGAAGTCAAACCCGAACCCAAGCCCGAACCCAAGCCGGAAGTCAAACCCGAACCCAAGCCGGAACCCAAGCCCGAAGTCAAACCCGAGCCCAAGCCGGAAGTCAAACCGAAGCCTGAAATCAAGACGGTGGCCAAGGTGGAATCCAAACCGGTTGCCAAATCTCCGGAGGCGCAGAAGGCTCCGGAAAAACCGGTTGCACCGGTCGAGAGCAACGCCCTGCCCCGCTCCGACGCGAAAAACGCTGCCGAAACCGCGCCCGAGGCGACAGAAAATTCGGGTTCCTGGCTGGGATCCTTGTGGAGTCGTTTCAGCGCGCGCGATCCGCAACCCCCGCCGCCTGCCACGGAGGCAGCACCGGTGGAGCGGCAGGAGACGATGGAGGTCAAGGATTCCAAAGCGGGAGAGAAACATCCCCCGGTGCCAACGCGAGGGACTGGCAGCAAGGAGCGGGAACCGGCTCCTCCGGTCCCGGCTCCGGTGGTCGAGGCCAAGCCGACCCCGCCCCCTTCGGCGGCAACAACCCCGGCGGCGACAGCCCAGGCCGCGGGCAAGAAAAAACCATTGCCCAAGGGGATCAAGGAGCGTTATCCCGAGCCGGTAACCGGAGAGGCGGATCTGGCGCCCGAGTCGCCGCAGGCGATTTCGTTGCAGGCCAAGGAGTTGGTCTGGGTGCAGATCCACGATGCCAGCGGTGCGGTGGTCAAGGATATGGTGTTGCAACCCGGTTATCTGTTCCGCGTGCCGGATGGAGGGGGATACAGTGCGACTTTGGGCAATGTCGCGTCGGTGCGGGTGCGGGTGGGAAGTCAGGAGGTGCCTTTGGCCGGTCAGCCGGGTGAGATGGTGGAGGGATTGAAACTCAATCCCGAGGCCTTGCGCAAGCGCAACGGTGGGCGATGAGTCGCGCTCCGGCCTTGACCGCACCCCGGCGCGTGACCCGTCAGATCCGGGTGGGCAGCGTGGCCGTGGGCGGGGATGCGCCGATTTCGGTGCAGTCCATGACCAATACCGACACCCGCGATGTGGCCGCGACCCTGGCCCAGATTCAGGCTCTGGCAGAGGCGGGTGCGGATCTGGTGCGGGTGTCGTGTCCGGATGAGGATGCTGCGTTGGCCATGGAGCGGTTGTGCGCGCAGGCGCCGGTGCCATTGATCGCCGACATTCATTTCGATCATCGTCTGGCGCTGATCGCCCTGGAAAAGGGGGTGGCGGGTTTGCGGCTCAATCCGGGCAACATCGGCTCGCGGGCGCGGGTCGCCGAGGTGGCCAGGGCGGCAGCCGAGCGGCGGGTGCCGATTCGCATCGGGGTGAATGCCGGATCGCTGGAGCGGGAGCTTCTGGCGCGTTTCGGCGAGCCTTGCGCCGAGGCCATGGTGGAGTCGGCCTTGGGTCACATCCGCATCCTGGAGGATCTGGACTATCGGGAGATCAAGGTGAGTCTCAAGGCGAGCCATGCGGCCATGACCGTGGCAGCCTATCGTCTGCTGGCGGGCAAGGTCGATTATCCGTTGCATCTCGGAATCACCGAGGCCGGAGGATTGATCCCCGGCACGGTCAAATCCGCCGTGGGGTTGGGTCTGCTGCTGGCGGACGGATTGGGGGACACGCTGCGGGTCTCCTTGTCGGCGGATCCGGTCCACGAGGTGCGGGTCGGGTTTGAACTGCTGAAAGCCCTGGAGTTGCGCAATCGGGGCGTGACCATCATCGCCTGTCCCACCTGTTCCCGTCAGCAGATGCCGGTGATCGAGTTGACCGCGCAACTGGAAGAGCGGCTGGCGAACATTCGCGAAAACATCACGGTTTCGATCATCGGCTGTGTGGTCAACGGGCCTGGCGAGGCCAAGGAGAGTCAGGTGGGGATCGTGGGCGGCGACGGGGAGAATCTGTTGTATCGGGCAGGCCGACCGGTGGGCAAGGTGGCGGACCGGGAGGTGGTGGAGCGACTGGTCGCCGAAGTGGAAAGTCTGGTCGCGCAGATGCGGGATCATCCGACGGAAAAAAATGGAGTGAAAGCGTGACGATTCAGACGGTGCGTGGCGTGCGGGACATTCTGCCGGAAGAGAGTGGCCGTTGGTTGTTTCTGGAGGAGCGGGCGCGACGGATTCTGGCCCAGTATGGCTATCGGGAGTTGCGCACGCCGGTTTTCGAGCGAACCGAGCTGTTTGCGCGTGCCGTGGGCGAGACCAGCGACATCGTGGAAAAGGAGATGTACGTCTTCGAGGATCGGGGCGGGGAGTCGTTGTGTCTGCGGCCCGAGGGGACGGCTTCGGCGGTGCGTTCGTTCATCGAGGGGAGTCGCCATCGCTCCCTGCCGTGGCGGGTTTTTTATCTCGGGCCGATGTTTCGCTACGAGCGGCCCCAGAAGGGGCGTTTCCGGCAATTTCATCAACTCGGTTGCGAGCTGTTTGGTCCCGAGGGGCCTTTGGCCGATGCCGAGATGATGGCTTTGGTGTTGCGGCTGTTGCGTGAGATCGGCATTGCGGGTGCGGTGACGCTGGAGATCAATTCGCTGGGATGTCCGGTCTGTCGCGGGCCGTACCGGGAACGACTGACGGCTCATCTGGAGTCGGTGCGCGCGGCATTGTGCGGCAACTGTCAGCGGCGTCTGGAGCGCAATCCATTGCGGGTGTTGGATTGCAAGGAGGAAAATGCCGCGTTGCTTGAGGCAGTGCCGCAGATGCGGGATCATCTGTGTGGCGGGTGCGCGGCCCATTTTCAGGGGCTGGTGGGCCATCTGGAGCGGTTGGGATTGCCGTACCGGATCAATCCGCTCATGGTGCGGGGTTTGGATTATTATCATCGGACCGCTTTTGAGGCTGTGGCCGAGGGATTGGGCGCGCAGAACGCCGTGGCTGCGGGGGGACGGTATGATGGCCTCGTGGCCGAGATGGGGGGAGTGGCCACGTCGGCGGTCGGTTTCGCGATGGGGTTGGAGCGGTTGCTGCTGTTGATGGATGAGAGTTTAGGGGGTGCGATTGCTCCGGAGGTCTATCTGGTGGTGGCCGGGGATGAGGGCGTGGAGGGGTATGGTCTGGGGGTGGCGGAGGCGTTGCGCGGAGCGGGCTTCCGGGTGGAGATGCATCTGACCGGTGGCGGCATGAAGAGCCAGATGAAGCACGCGGGTCGTTCCCAGGCGCCGTTGACCGTGATCGTGGGTCAGCAGGAGGCCCAGGAGGCCACGGTGATGCTCAAGCAGATGGAGAGCGGGACGCAGGAGAGCCTGCCTGTGGGTGGGTTGGTGGAACGGTTGCGGCAGTTGACCGGATGATGGCCATGCGGCGCGCTCAGGTGATTGAACTTCTCGCCAGCCGCCTGTTTGATGAGGAGAAGCCTGAATGATCGACGAACCAACGATTCAGAAAATCGGTGCCATGCTGGCCGCCGCCGCTGGACCGTCCCGCGTGATTCTTTTCGGTTCCCAGGCCCGCAACAACGCCGGGGAAGAATCGGACATCGATCTTCTGGTGGTCGAACCCATGGTCAACAATCGTCTGTTGGAAATGACCCGCTTGCGTCAGGTGTTGCGTCCTTTGCGGATTCCCGTGGACCTGCTGGTCTGTTCTTTGTCGGAACTGAACGAACGCGCCAGGATATCGAGCGGGGCCATTCACTGGGCATTGCATGAGGGGAGGATCATCCATGACTCCCTGGGATGAAGCGCATCGTTTGCTGCGCAAGGCTGACCAGGACCGGGCCGTCTTTCACGCCATCAAGCATCAATCCGGTATCGACGCCGAGATGGCTTGCTTTCACGCCCAGCAGGCGGTGGAAAAATGTCTGAAGGCGGTGTTGTTGGCAAAAGGCGTGGCGTTTCGCCGGACCCATGACCTGGATGCGCTGGTGGATCGAATCCTGGACCAGGGCATCTCTTTTCCCTTTGCAGATGATCGCTTCAGTCTTCTCAATCCCTTCGCCGTACTTTTGCGCTACGAAGATCTTGATGTCGCAGGGTTGTCCCTGGAGGAAGCGGAAGCGATGATGGAAGATGCCCGGTGTTGGGCCGGTGATGTGGTCGAGGCAAAGGGAGAGGTTCCATGAACAGAGGCGGGAAACAGGCAGTATCTGCTGGTTCCCCATGACGCCATTGCCGAAAACAGGACCTTGGCAGGATTGATTGGTCAATATACCACGGCCTGTGCGTAACAACGGCACACGGACGGGGATGGATGTGCCAGGCCAATCTTTTTTCAATAGTCAACTTTCATAAACAGGGGAATGCACGTGTCTCGGGTGGAAGTCGAGGGTATTTTTGAAGAGGTGGACGCCCAACTGGAGGCAGAGAACGTCGCCAGGTTTTGGCAGGAGAATCAACCCTGGATCATTACCGGTATGATTGCGCTTTTTCTGGGTCTGTTCGCCTATGTGGGTTGGGGCGAATATCAGAAAAAACGCGATCTGGAGGTGTCGGAACGTTATCTGAACGCGGTGGATGCGCTCGGCAGCAGTGATGACGCCACCGGACGCCAGGAGTTGATCGCCGTTTCGACCACCTACGCGGGTCATGGCTATGCGCTGCTTGCCCGTCTGACCGAAGCGCGCGCTTTGGCCGGAGAGGGCAAGAAAGAGGCGGCCTTGCCGCTGCTGGAAGAGGTGGTGGCCAAGGCCGATCCGCCGCTTAGGGATCTGGCCCTGTTGCAGACCGGGTATCTTCTGGCCGATGAGCCGGGACGGTCGCGGCCATTTCTGGACAAGATTTCCCGCGAGTCATCCTACAAACCTGTGGCTTTGGAGTTGGCCGGCGTTCTGATCGCCGCCCAGGGGGATGCGGCAGCGGCTTTGGCCCTGTACAAGGACGCACTCTCCTTGAAACCCGACAGCGGCCTGCGCAAACGTCTGGAGCGGCGCATTCAACGCATGGGAGGATAGGAGGCACACATGAAAATGGGGCAGCGTGACGGAAAAATGGCCCGGATCTGGGCCGCAGTCTGTATGGTCGTGTTTCTTTCCGGATGTGCGGCCCCAGGCTGGCTGGGCGGCGGCAAGGGGGAGGCCAAAGGGAGCACCCGGTTTCAGTTTCCCGATCCGGGAAGCGCGACCGGTCTGCGCATGGCCTGGAAACGGGGAATCGGCAGTGCGCCGGACAAACATTTTGTGCAACCGGGTCGGATCGCGATCAGCCAGGATGCGGTATTTGTCGGCACCTTTCAGGGGTATGTGACCCGCGTGGCCCGCGACAGCGGAGAGGTCGCGTGGAAAACCGATCTGGGGGCCGCGATCATGGGCGGGGTGGGCGTGGATGAAATGCGGGTCTATGCGGGGACCGAACAGGGGCAGATGGTGGCCCTGTCGCGGAATACCGGCGCCGAATTGTGGCGCACCCGATTGACCACAGCCGTGGATTCGGCGCCGCTGGTGGTGGATGGCAAGGTGATTTTCCTGACCCTGGACAACCATACCTATGCATTGGACGCGCAAACCGGCGATCGGCTCTGGAGCCACTCCACGCCGGCGGAATTGCTGGTGGTGATGGGGTCTTCCACGCCGTCGGCTGCCGATGGGCTGGTGTTTGTCGGTTACTCCTCGGGCGAGGTTTTTGCCTTGCGTCTGCGCGATGGCAAACGGGTCTGGTCGGACAATCTGCGGGTGCTCGGCGGCAGTGGCGAGTTGGATCTGATTCAGGATGTGGATGCGGCGGTGGTCTTTTCCGAAGATCAGGGGCCTCGTGTCACACCCCGGCGGGCGTTCATGGTGAATCATCAGGGGCGGGTGGTGGCCTGTCTGGTGGCCAATGGCACCCGGATCTGGGAAAAACGGCTTTCCGCGCTGCAACAGCCGTTGTGGTCCATGGGACGGCTCTATGTGGCCGACATGGAAGGCAATATGGTGGCGTTGAGCGCGGATGACGGGGTGGAGTTGTGGCGGGTGCGTTTGACCGATGGGCTGTTGACTTCGCCGGTGCTCTACAAGGGCAAGATCCTGGTGGCGGATAATCAAAAACATCTCTTTTCCCTGGATCCGACCAGCGGACGGGTGACGGGTCTGGAGACGCTCTCCGGTCCGGTGTCATCGCTGCCTGTGGCCGCAGAGGAAGGGGTTTATTGGTGGACCAACGAGGGTGATCTGTTGCGTTATGAATAATCGCGGACCAGGCGGGCCATTGCTGGCTCTGGTGGGGCGTCCCAATGTGGGCAAGTCTTCGCTTTTTAACCGACTCACCCGCACGCGCGCGGCTTTGGTGGATGACACGCCCGGTTTGACCCGCGACCGCAAATACGGGGCGGGCAACTGGGGCGGAGGGCGTTCTTTCCGCGTGGTGGATACCGGAGGATTCGAGGTGGATCCCGCGCAGCCTTTGCTCGCGCAGATGCGTGAGCAGGCGGAACTGGCGATCCAGGAGGCGGATCAGATTCTGTTCGTGCTCGATGCCCGCACCGGCCCTCTGGCCGATGATCTGGAGTTGGCCCAGCGGTTGCGGCGCTGCGGCAAGCCGGTGATCTGCGTGGTCAACAAGGCGGATGGCAATGTGGGGGCAAGCGGCGTGGTGGAGTTTCACCAGTTGGGTTTGCAACCGCTGGTGGCCACGGCTGCGATTCACGGGGACGGGGTGGACGAACTGTTGCGGCTGGTCTTTGCCCGCTGGTCGGTCGAAGAGGCACCGGAAGAGGTGTTGTCGGAGGAGGAACAGCCCCCCGATGATGTGGTGCGGGTGGCGATCGTCGGCTGTCCGAACGCGGGCAAAAGCACGCTGGTCAACCGGTTGTTGGGCGAGGAGCGTTTGGTCACGTCGGATCTGCCCGGCACCACGCGGGATACCGTGGATGCGCCGCTGACCGATGCCAAAGGGCAGCGTTATGTATTGGTGGATACCGCCGGATTGCGGCGCAAGGCGCGGGTGGCGTTGCGCATTGAAAAATATGCGGCGATTGCCGCCCTGAAAGCCATGGAGCAGGCCAAGACGGCGGTGCTGGTGCTGGATGCGGTGCGCGGCATCAGCGAGCAGGATCAGCGGGTGGCGGGGCATGCGTTGGAGGCCGGGTGCGGGCTGGTGTTCGCGGTCAACAAGTGGGATGCGGTCCGGCGCGGACGGGAGGCCGAAAAAGCCTTTCAGCGCGAGTTGGGATTGGCTTTTCCCCGTTTTGATCATGCGCCGGTGCTGTTCATGTCGGGTCGCAGCGGTCACGGGGTGGATCGGTTGCTGCCTGCGGTGCGCATGGTGTGGGAGGCGGGTCAGAAGCGCATCTCCACCGGGATCCTGAACCGCTGGCTGGCCGAAGTGGTGGAGGCCAACCCCCATCCACGGCGCAGCGGTCGCGCGGTGCGCATCCGGTTTGTCTCCCAGGTGCGCAGTTCGCCGCCGTTGGTGGTGTTTTTCGTCAATCGTCCCGAGGCGGTCGAGGAGAGTTACCGGCGTTATCTGGAAAACCGGTTGCGGGAAAAGTTCGGATTCCAGGGCGTGCCGTTGCGGCTTGATTTTCGCGGCGGCGGGGAGAATCCCTTCGCGGATCGACAGAGCGGATCCAACAATTGAAAGAAAAGAGGGGGTCTGGGGGATTCATCCCCCAGGGTTTTGACTTTAAA
>JADFWP010000051.1 GCA_015234115.1 Magnetococcales bacterium | reverse complement strand
ATCCTCACTTGCATTCGCTTTGAGTAAAATTCTGGCACGAAGGAGAACGGATGCTGCTGCTCGTCCCTTGCTGATCAAGTCATCCAACAGTTCCCGCTCTGTCGGCGTTAGGCGTACCGCATATTTGATCATTTCACACACTCCTGCTCGAACCCATTGGATGGAGCAGAAGGTATAGCACATTAACGTAATCGTGTCAGGTTAGCTTTGTCGGCCCACTAGATTGAGGCAGTTGGCCATTCTGTGGACGGCCTCGCGTTTCAGGAGCGAGACAACGACCTTCCGACCATCTGCATCGGCTTGATCTCGTACCGAGGACTTCAGATCATTCAGGTCAAGCCGTTGGGTGCCCAGCACGAACAGCACCCCATCAGGAATGGAAGCAGGCAGTGGCAGTTCTGCAAGAAATGAGTGCTGCGGATTCTCTTCGCGCGGCACATGATCCAATCCATCGACTACAATGAGAGTCCTAATCTGATCTTGTTGGTAACGATTTCCGGCCTGTCCAAGCAGGGCATAAAAGTCCTCCATCCGTTCCGAACGTGTATTGTTGCGAAAACGCACTCCTTGCAGACCGGTGTTTTTGAGTTGGGATGCAATGTCGTCAAGGAAATCATCCGCCTCTCCGCGCCCAATCCCCTGGCCTGTTCCAGGGACATAGGCCAAGTACCGTATCACCCGAAGATTGCTTTCTGTGGCCAAAGATGTCTGCAAAAGGGTGGACTTTCCCGTGCCAGGCTGTCCGACAAGGGCGATGTAGCCGTTCACAAATTTGCTGATGGCCTGCAACAGGGCCTTCTCGGTCTCGACATTGCGTTGTACATGCGCTCCGACCGGAAAAAGGTGGGGGTGACGTGAAATGAAGCTGTCACTCCAATCAAGCGCATTCAGCAACTCTGCCCTGCTCCAGCGATCCTTGTTCCTCGAATCGGCCACCAATCTGGGCAGCAGCTTTGCAATTTCCTCGGAAAGTCGTGCACCCTCCGGGGTGAGCCGATGAAGTTGCACAAAGTCGGCAGCAGAACCGTGCAACAGGCGAAAGCCCAACCAGAACTGCTCGAAGTCTTGTTCGGCAAGGCCTGAAGATTGACGCAGCTCATCCATAAAGTTCCACCAGCGCGTTGCTCGCCACTCATCAAGTGTACGCCTCGGATGTTGTTCGAATTCTGCCAGGAACGCTGCGCTATGGTCCGCAGGATTGCTGCCCACCTTGACATTGGTTGATGGGATATCGTTGGTAACAAGATGAATCTCAATCGTCTGATTGGGGTGAGCAGATTTCAGGGACTGCCATGCTGCGACAAGTGGTTTGAGCAGGCCATCTTTCCCCATCAGGAGTGTGCGCAGCGTAAATGTTTCAGGAAATTGCGACGTCTTGAATTGATGACCGACAACTCGGTCTGCGAAGCCGAGCACCACATCATCCGCAATGCCGGCTGTTCGGTCAGCCAGACCAACCCAAAGCAGGTCATTGCGATCCAAAGCCGCATAGATCGCTGCAGCTGACGACTTGTATTGGCGTACATAGCCACGCTGGGCACGGCGCTCGCCTTCGCCGGGCGCAACTCTCACTTCAGCCATGGAGCCTCATGGCAATCTTTCCCCTTCGCACTATTGGACGCATGAATCCTCACTGCAACTCCGGGATATCCGTGGCCGGTGGGGAATAGCTGCCCTTTCGCACGGCAACCCAGCACTCGGGCTTCTTGGCCCATTCGGAAATCATCCTGCCCTCTGATGTCTCATGCAGAACCTTGTTGACCTCTGTCGCCCAGGTTTGAATCTGCTCCTTCAGTCGAGGGGAGATGGCCTGCCTGAGCCAGATTTTTTCAAGATCCATCCGGTTTCCCAGACGGTTTGCCAAAAGGGAGACTGTATAGGTCGTCACGTTCGCCTGAAAGGCCGGAAACATCGGACGAACCAGTTTCTGGGTATCCTTGTACAGAATCGCCTTGGCAATCATCTTTTTGAACTCCGTGACGTCAGGCAGGGAAAGGGGGGTGCCATTTCCGTCAGCACCGTCAATCCGATCCATGAACCTCATGAAGTTCTTTTGTGCCCCGAAACTCACGGAGTCGGGCAACTGATCCCAAGCATTGATGTACTTTGCCAGATCGGTCTTGATGATTTTTCGTGCTGGCGGAATGGCCTGCCTGAGGTTGCGCAACTTCGCCGGGGTTGTTCCCTCCCTGGCAAGCATCGTGTTGAAACTTCCGGCCGCCCGCTCGTAAAACCAGCGACCGACCCCATCCGGGCAGTAGGTCGACATGGCCAGTTTCTCGACCTCGACGTGAAACGGCTTGTTGGCAGAAAGATCAGACTGCCGTACCGAATTCTGGCTGTTGGCGTACTTTGAGATGTCGGAAATGAGTGTTTCTTCCTTGACCGGATCGTCGGACTTCAGGACGATAACCTTTGCCGGAATCCTGACTTTTCTCAGGTCGAGATCGGGATTCTTCTTTTTCGTGAAATAGATCGATGCCGTCGTCTGCCCCCCGTTCACGATCTGCATCCCCTTCAGCCAGAGAATTCCTGCTCCGCCATCGGGCGTCTTCCCGAGATGCAGCTCGTCGGCGATCACGACGATTCCGTTGTTGTAGGCCATGAACCTCTGGGGATCGTCCTTCAGGGTATCCCGTATGCCCCGGTTGATCTTTCCCGTCATACTCAGAAACGAACGGACGTTTGCCTCAAGAAGTCTGGCACCATACTTTTCGTACACAAACCGCAACACTTCACCGGGGATGACGGTCAGCGCATAGTCGTATTCATCCATGTCTCCCGGAATGTAGACGCAGGGAAGCGCCCCCCCGGCCACTTCCTCGAAGTTGACCACGAGTTCATCACGCGGTTTGCCTTCAGACCAGTGACGGTGAAGGCGCTCGATATCCATGACCTCAAGCTTTACGGTTTTTCCGCTGACTTCCCTGGTCTTGAAATTCTTGGCCTTGGCCTGACTGTCGGTCAGAACATAGATCCTGATCTGGTCCAGTTTTGCATAGCACTCCTGGATCGTTAGCGCCAAGGCATAGGCGTCATTCGACTGGTCCATGGTAGTCGCCAATCGGCCCTGCGCACACTTGGCAAGAAAGCGAAGGCACTGCTCGGCTGCCGTCTTGGTCTGCGTGTCCGAGATGGAGGTGATCTCATCTGCTCCTTCGTACAGGCTGACGAACAGATCAAGCTGGTCCGCATCCTCCGAGACGGCGTATCCGCTGAGACGCAGATTGGCGTTTCCGACTTTCGCGGCGTAGTGGCACACCACCGGGTCGAACGTCATGCCGATTTCCGACATGTGCTGCATGACCACTTCGGCAAACACCGATTCCGGGTAAGGATAGGCATTGTCGGGTTCACCAAGACGATCGCCAATCTCGGAGCGAACCTCTGCCTGGGTCTGCCGGAGAAAATCCACGAGTTCCATTATCCAAGTACCTCCAGTACCTCGAATGCCCGGTCCAGCACCATACCGGGGGTGCCGATCAGATCAAGGTCCAATTCATAGCGGACCTTTCTGATCGCAGTATTGACATTGCCACGGGTCAGTGCGGGAAACTCTTCATTGACCAACAGCATTCTTGTTTCGACATGAGAAAAAAGTCGCTTGTACCGGTCCGAAAATGCAGCAAAAAATCCAGCTTTCAGCACAAGAGTTTCGAACCTTCCTTTTGCTTCTGGCGCACCATCCAGCAAAGACGAAAGACTGGCGACGATTTCAGGCAGGGTCTTGCCCGAACTGTTCAATGCCAGACGAATTCCGGCCAGAAACAGGGGATGGACAAGCGATGGATCAAGCTGCTCAAGAGATCCAACGGTCGCCGGGAATCCCTGGGCAGCCACCGTACTTTTCACTTCGATGGCACCTGAGCCAATCAGAAAATCGTGCAGTCCATCAAGCGGTCCCTGCCAGCCGTCCAGAATTACGGTGGCCGATAACCCCCTTTCCAGAAGCAGCTTCAGAAAAAAAAGCTCACCAACCAAGCCAACTTCCGCCTCGGGTCCAAGCACCAAGGCCCGGCCCTGGTGCATGAATTCCTGCCAAGCCTCGATCCTGTCGATGAAAAGTCGAAACAGCATCCGGTCATCGACATGCTCACAGCCCCTCAGCATGCCGAGGACATCTTCGGCCATGCGCGAGAACATGTCCAGACTGCCGACTGGTTGACGTGCAAGGGAGACCCAGACCTTGGCCTGACCTGGTGTTTCATGCCTGACACGTTCGACACGGAACCCGTGCCCCTGAGGGAGTTGGCGGTCGGGTGGGACATGGACTGTATTGAAACCGACCAGGATGGCCTCCTCGTTGCCCGGGAAATGGCGCCCGGCCAGCAGATGAAGAGATCCATGAGGTTCGATCGGGATTGTTCGCCAACCACCCTGTTCGCTCTCACCGGCAAGGGCACGCCATGCCGATTGCAGCCTTGAGATGTCATTCTGCAGAGCCATATTCCTGCTCCCAGAGCACATTGTTGACCTTGTATTCGACCTTTGTGCCGGAGTTGCTTCCCGGAAAGCTGATGGCAAAGGCGACTACCGGTGGCGTATCCTCCGAAAAGCCCGCCTCGGCCTCTTTGGGGTCCAGACCGTAGAGAAAAAACAATCCGCGTTCCGGGTGGGCGGCCACGCCCGGCGCACCAAAACCCCTGACTTTTCTGATGGCAGGTCCGTTCGGTGTGTCCGGCTCGCCGGATTCCTTTCTCCTGCCTGGATCGGCATGCCAGGCAGCCTTGGCCATTTGCAAAGCCGCATTCCAGGCATCCTCATCCAGATCAATGGCCTCGTCCCTCGGCGACATGAGTCTGCCGATCGAATACCGATCATCCTGGGTTCCCTTCATTTTGCGTTTCATCGTGTTGAACACGATATCATCACGCAGTACCAAGGGAGACCCCTCGCCTCCGCCGATCACGGCCACAGTCCAGCGGGTCAGTTCACCCGTGGCACTCATCGACTGGATGAATTCCGCCAGCAGCAGGCTGTTGACCTTGTGGGCACCGGGATGCGTCTTGTAGTGTGTCAGAAAATCAACCAGTTCGGTTGCAGGGACATCGGTCCACAGGAAACTACCTGTCCATTTTTGTCGGCTGCCGTTTCGGATGCGTTCTGGATCGACTTCCGGGCGTCCAAGCGATGCAATCAGGCGTCGGGCGGTCACCAGATTGCGATCAAGCACCTCTTTTGTCCGATACAGCACCACCGTTTCAAGCAACTGCCCACTGAAAGAGAGCATGAGATTTCTTGCCGATCTCATTTTCAATCTTGATGTGACCATCAGGACAGAGTGGGACTGCACCTTCAAACCGTATTCTCTCGGAGTGGCACCCGTCGCGGCCATGATATCGAATTCCTCCCGAAGCTCTTCAGCCGCATCAGTGATGTGGCCGAACCACTCGGAAAGATCGGAGGTCGTATAGAGGCGGCAAAGGTCGAGATAGCCGGGTCTGTACCCGAACCAGCGCCCCATCTGCATGAGGGTATCATACATGCGGGATGCGCGGAGAAAATAGCTCACACACAGCCCCTCCAGGGTCAGTCCTCTGGCCAGCTTGTCGCCGCCGATCGCGATCACCTTGAGACCGGCACCCTTGTATTCGGAATAATCCAGGGCATCCTTCGCTGTTCCGTTGATCATTTTGACCTGAATGTCCGACACCACATCGGGCAAATGAGCGACGACTTCTTCCCAGCCGGGCATTTCTTCAGGCACCAGGTCCGGGTGGATCTTTCCGAGATGACGGGATGTCGGCAGGAAATCCTGATCCCACAACGCTTTCAGATTTGCAAGCACCTGCTCATGCCCGATCCGGCGGGTAAGCCTCTGACGGAGGTGACGGACCTGCTGTTCGATCTGGAGATGAACATGCCGCTGAACCGAATTGAAGCGGGTTACATGAACCAGCATCGACGCATGGTCGTTTTCCTGCCCGCGCAGTTTCCGTACCACACATGCAAGCAGGAAGGCGTCAATGGCCTCGCCAAGCGAGGGAGGCAAAGCATCCACGCCATTGAACATAGGGATGTGTCCATTCTTGTGTCTGGGCGGCATCCAACCGTCGAGGTCGTTCTCGGCTGCGTGATCGCTGATGCCGCGCACGAGATCAATGCCGCCATCACGCCCATCATCGCTTTTTTGTCCAAACAACATCGCGGGACCGATATAATTGGAAGGTGCGGCCAGATTGATGATGAATGCGGACGGGAACAGATCCTGCCCTTCCTCGCGGGTTTCGCCCCTTTCGTGAATGAAGATGTTTGCAAACGGCGTCGCCGTATATCCCACATAGGCTGATTTGGCGAATGAATGCAGAATGCTTCGAACGAGACGATTGATGGCCGTCGGCTGGTGTTCCTCATCAGGCCTGCCGTCAGCATTGAAAATCTGCTCCCCTGTATCGACGCTGGCGTGGTCCGCCTCGTCATCAATCACGAGCAGGGGGAGGTTGGTGACGACCCTCCGGCCACCCTCCTGATCATGATGGTCGGCCACATGGTTCCGAATCCATCTGAAAAGCCGCTCAAGAACCGTCTTGTTCTTTTTGACCACGAACAGCCACGGTCTCTCCTCTGGCGATATTCCCAGGTTTTTGGCCACGCTCGTGGTAAAGTCGCCATTGTTCGAGCGGTTGGTCGCAAAATTGGGGCGGATGCTGGAATCCTTGTCGATTTCACCAACGCCGATTATCTGGATGTCGCCTTGGACAGGCCTGGTCTCGTATCCGAGGAAACCCTCGTCCAGGCGCATTTGGGTTTGTGAGCGGAGGTTGTTGTGAAGACCGGCGAGCACAATCACGATCTTGTATCCGGCATCTGCGGCCTTGCAGATGAGTCCCGTGTAATGCCCGGTCTTGCCGGACTGCACATGTCCCACCACAAGACCTCGCCGGTCCCACACGCCTGCACGCAGAGGATCTTCCAGCAGACCAAGTACCGTATCCGTAGACTGATCCAGGCCATCGATCGCCTTGAAGGAAAGTGTGCGTTCCAACCACTCGCTGTATCGCTGCCAGTACCGCCACTCCCGCTTCCGCGATGCAACGAGCCAAGCCTCATGCCCATCATTGCTTGTGAGAATTGTATCCTGGCCAATCCAAAGACTGAACCGGCGGATCAACTCGTCTGTCACGTAATCCCTGTTGAGACCCTCGCCCCACCTTGGGTTCATTTTCAGCACCATATCCATCTTCTCCGCAATGACAGCGGGAGTGATTGACGACCTGTCCACTTCGTCAAGCAGGAGTTCCTGGACAAACTTGACCACCTTTTGCTGGATATCCGTGGACTTGCCATTCATGGTCGCACCTCTTCGGCGGTTGATGTCTCGTCCGGCAGTGCGGCCACGAGATCCGGATAATTCTGAAAGGGTTCCGTATGAAGAAGGCGTTCCCTGGCCAATGCGGGACTCAATCCCTTCCTGGCAACCATATTCTGGAACATGACATCAAGAATGGCCTTGACTTCACTGGGCGGATCTCCGGCAAACCCGGTGCGAGGTGTTTCCCGACACTCGGTGGTATCAAGCCAGATTCTCTGCACAGGGATCGTTTCCTCAAGTATGCGCAGCATGGTCTTGATCTGAGGCAGCAACGTGCCCGCTTCTTCGAGAACCGTTCTGACTGCAGGATGTGCAGGATCAATCCGGTACCGCATGCCACCCTGGAAATGTTCTGCTTGCCACACCTCCACAATCGGCTGTTTGTCGCCAAGACGAATTGTCTTGCCCCGGTGCGCAAAGACGCGCCGGGCGCGGGATCGGGTATCCTCGGCAAGCCGAATCAATGCCGGGCGAACCTGGACGGGGGGTCTTGCAATCGATTTGCGAATATCGATTTTCCAGTCCGCATCAGCGGAGTTGGGGATGTCCAGTCTGATTCGTGCCAAACGGTGCGCTTCCTCCTTGGTCCAGGAACGCCCCGATCCCAGACCCAGCCAGCTTCCAGCCACCAGAAGTCGCCGGTTGCGATACACATAAAAACCCTGTTGTGCGGTCCAGCCATCCGGGCCGGCGGCAACTTCGTGTTCATTCTGGCTTAAACGATCCTTGTGCGGAAGGACGTGGCCCTGCACCTCGACCTTCCCGCCGGGTGTTTTCAGAAGGACCAGTGGTGATGTCCATGTCGCTGGATGGCGGGAGAGAAATGGATCCCATGGCGCCATGGGTCTGCCGTTCAGGCGGATCTGCAACCCGGGATTCTGTCCTTCCAGGTAGCGGTGAAAGACCATCGCCAAGTGATGTTCGACGGAATCGACAAGGTCAAGAAAATTCTGCTCCGAAAAGCCGGGAGCGACAATGCGATCAAGCCGCTCCCACAGGACCATCGTTCCCGCTTCGGCAGTCGCAAGAGGGGCCAGGAGTGCGCGGGAGGTCTCAACCGGTCCCTCAAGCAAATGCCATCCATCATCGGCACTCGCGGCCAGGAAATCCAGATCCCAGCACAGGCAGACAGAATTCCCGCCCTTCTTTTTGCTGGCGACCGTCAGACACCGGCATTGCGAAAAGGATGCGGTCTTCAAACCGATGCCGAAGCGTCCCAGGTCGGTTGCAGTCCTGCTGTCGAGAGGACTTTTTTCGCCAAGACGCATGGCCCGGTCCAATTCGCCATCGTCCATGCCGCCACCATCATCCAGAATCAAAATACGACTGTCTGGCCCTCTCCAGTCGAACCTCAGATCAACCGTTCGCGCACCTGCGGCAATGCTGTTGTCTATGATGTCGGCAATCGCTGTGGCAGTGGAGTAGCCAAGCCCTCTCAGAGCCTCGATCATTGCGCAGGCTTTTGGAGGGGCGTTCCTGGAATTTCTGCTGGTTGCTGTCATGAATATGGCCTCAGGATTCCAGATAACTGCGCAATTTCAGGGAAATGCCGGGGTGTCGCAACCTGCGCAAAGCCTTGGCTTCAATCTGGCGAACACGTTCACGAGTCAAATTGACCTGCTGGCCGACTTCTTCCAGGGTATGGGCGTTGTGCATTTCAATCCCGAAACGCATGAACAACACCCTCTCCTCTTGCTGTGGCAATGTTTTCAGAATCCGCGATGTGATCACATGCACATTGGATCTGCTCGCCCTGTCCAAAGGAGAGAGTATTGAACCGTCTTCCATGATGTTCTCCAGGCAGAATTTTTCGTCTTCGTTTGTCAAACACTCCAGAGACACCATTTCCTCAGTCGCCATGCCCTGAATCCGGCGCACCTTCTCCAATGGCAGTTCCATGCGTTCGGCAATCTCTTCCGGTATCGGCTCCCGTCCCATTTCCCGGGTCAACAATTGGCTGATCTGCTCATGCCTGTTGATTGTGTCAATCATATGCACCGGAACCCGAATGATGCGTGCCTGATCTGCTATTGCTCTTGTAATGGATTGCCGGATCCACCAAGTCGCATAGGTCGAAAATTTTGCACCGTATGCAGGGTCAAAACGATCAACGGCCTTGAGCAGGCCGATATTCCCTTCCTGGACCAGGTCCATGTACGGCAGCTGGCTGCGGTATCTCCAGGCAATCGACAATACAAGCCTCAAGTTGAATTTGGCAAACTTTCTTTTTGCCGATTGCATGCGATTGAGGCTTTGCATCAGGATGTTGCGGGTTTCACTGTCCAGGCTATCGTGTTCGACACTTCTCCAGAACCGTTCCACAAACCCGCTTGACAGGCCAAGTGCGAGTATCTCGTCCCGCAACCTGACGGCAACAGCCGGTCTTTTGGCAGACGACCAAGTTTCGACCATGCTTGCGCAGAGGTTTCGAATGGTCGTGATCCTGCCCAGAATTTCGGATGGGATATCCGGCGAGAGCGGGCAGCCAGAACGGGTTGCACCTGCGCTGCACTCGTCGGCTTCGGCTTTGTTTTCTGCTTCATCTTCATCAATGATCTCCCCCTGTCCGGTCAGCTCCAGATCTTCCCCGCTTTCTGGAATGCCTCCACCATTGATGATCGACCGGATTGAAATTTCCCCCTTTTCTGCACGATTCAGCCAGTTCAGGAATTCGGCCATCGCTGAGGGTGATCGGGGGATGAGCGCGCAGGCATCCCTGGTGCCATCAAGGATTTCATGGACCAGGTCAATTTCTTCTTCTCGCGTCAGCAGCTTTTTGGGCCCGACGTCCTTGATGTACAATTCCTGGGGATCATTGATGTGGGCCTGAAGATCGGCAAGGAAGGCAACAGCCTCGTCTGCCACGGGATCATCCCGGTCCTCGAAGAGTTCATTCTCCTCGACTGTTTCTGCTGGTGGCAGGGAAGGTGCAAAAAAGTCAGGTGCATCTTCCACCAGAATACCCAGGTCTCCCAGGACAACCCGGAGTGCATTCAGGAATTCGACATCCGGAGATTCCTGATCCTCAACATCCACAGGCACCGCATCAACCAGTTGTTTTTCAGTCACCCATCCGTTGTGAATCCCGACCAGAATCAGGTTTCTGGCCGCAGTTTGCCATGCAGCATTCTTTTCCGACCCTCTTCGTCTCCTGGATGCAAACAGTTCCGGCAAATCTATGTCAATGTCAGACCAGTCCACGTCGGTATCGACCGGGATGTGACGGGAAATCCGCTTCTGGATCTCTCCGGCCATTGTCAGGCAGAAGGGATCGCCTGGGGGCGCGGGCGACTCTGTTTGTTCCTCCCACACCGAGAGATCGAAATCATCCCCGTCAAAAGAGGCATTTGAAAGTTCGTCATCAGAAAAAGTGCCGTCTGCTGGTGCAGTCGAATGGTCAGGCACCATGAAATCCGTAATCGTGGCGTCCTCCACAGTCGGTTTATCCCGTGCAGGCAGATGATGCAACTTCAGAATGGACTCAACCTCGCTATGACCTTTCTGGACCGCTGCCGAAAGCGCATCATTCCCGTCATCATCCCGAAAGGCAGGATCAGCACCAGCCTCCAGCAAAACCCGGCAGACCTCGGTGTGTCCCTTTTCGGCAGCCAGAATGAGCGGGGTCTTTCCCTTGCCATCCGTGGCGTTGACGTCGGCTCCGCGCTGCAGGTAAAACATGACGGTTGCCTTCACCCCCGTGATGGCGGCCATCTTGAACAGCATCGGCAGGGTGTTCCTTGATGATGAGGGCTGTCTGCTCATCAAATCCACGCCTTCAGAATGCACGACTTGATACAATGGAGGAGGAGCGGAGGGAATGTCATGCACTGGTGGATTCTGGCCATGTCAAAGCCGAGGTCGAATCGTCCCAGGTCTGGAACCAAGCGTTCGTCAAGAGGAATGCCCCATCCAGACCGCTCGGCGTTGACCGGTTCGCCGCAATCCAGGATCTGTTCGTCGTTCAGCCGTGTGATGACGAAATCACGACCATTCCATGGACTCCGAATTTGCAGCATGGATGCATTGGCGGATATGCTGTGGCCGATCTGATTGGCAATGGCAGTGGGCATGAGAGATCCTCCTCCCCTGAGTGATTCCTTCAGGACGGATGCAGGAGAGGAAACCAGATCAAACCCGAGTTGATCGTTCATGAAAAACCACCCAAACAATACACAATGGTTCATTGACATTAATGATTACAATACAATGTACCGATCACATTGGTCAAACGTTGTCCTCCGCAACGACCACGGATGACCTGTCATCACCCACAACCAGACGGCGTCACAAGGGAGACATCATGTCGCCCGAAAAACGAAGTGCCGTGATGTCGCGGATTCGTGGCAAGTATACAGGAATCGAAGAGATTGTTGCAGGTTTGCTTTTCGAAGCAGGCATGGAATTTGATCGGCATGCCAGTGATCTGCCGGGTCGTCCTGATTTCGTATTCAGGGAGGCCAGAATGGTTGTTTTTGTCGATGGGGATTTCTGGCACGGATGGCGTTTCCCCCTTTGGCAGGACAAGTTGTCCGAGAAGTGGGAAGCAAAAATTGGCGCAACCAGAAAACGTGATCAGCGGAATCACCGAAAATTGAGGCGCATGGGATGGAAAGTTGTGCGGTTATGGGAACATCAAATCGAAAAGGATTCAGCCATGTGCATCAAAAAAGTGCTGCTTGTCATCTCTGGATGTCTTTCCGGCCAGAGGGGCAATCCAGTACAACGTGATGATGCGACATGAGCGCCTGGCTTTTCGGCAATAACCTGGTATGATGCCAGACATGAACATTCGAGTGCTTGATCTATTCTGTGGTGGTGGGGGAAGCAGCTGGGGCGCGCACAAGGCGGGTGCCAGGATTGTGTGCGGCGTTGACGCATGGGATGTCGCCATCAAGACTTACCAGGACAATTTCCCGGAGGCAAAAGCTGTCCAGGAGCGTCTGACGCCTGATTTCAATCCTGCACAACTCGGTGATCTTGGCCGGATTGACATGATCCTGGCATCCCCTGAATGCACCAGCCATACCTGCGCCAGAGGCAAGCGGGAACGCTGCGATGACAGTCGGAACACGGCCTTTCTGGTGCTGAAGTTTATCGATCATTTCGAACCGCGCTGGGTGGTCATCGAAAACGTTGTCCACATGAAACAGTGGGAAAGATACGACGAATTCATCGCCGAACTTCGCAAACGGGAATTCAAGATCAAGGAACAAACACAAGACGCTGCATGGTTTGGCGTGCCCCAAAACCGGCGGCGTCTTTTTATCGTCTGCGACCGAAATGGCGATATCCCTGCGATCACCCCGGTTGTTGGGACAGTAAAACTGACGGCGGGAGACATTCTGGACACTTGCAGAACCTGGAAACGTGGTCCCCTTGACAATGGAAGGCGCGCCCTCCCGACCCTTGAACGGGCACGGCGGGCCATTGATGCACTGGGGGAAGGCAAACCGTTTCTGATTGTCTATTATGGCAGTGACGCAGCCGGCGGGTGGCAACCACTGGATCGTCCCATCAGGACACTGACCACCCTGGATCGCTTCGGATTGGTGGAATGGGACAATAACATCCCGACACTGAGAATGCTGCAGGTGCCCGAGTTGCGCCGCGCCATGGGGTTCTCTGACGATTTTCGGATGCAGCAGGGCTGCCGGAGGGATCAAATCAAGGTGCTTGGGAACGGTGTTTGTCCGCCGGTCATGACGTCAATTGTCAGGCAGATCACCTCATCGTTCCGAGACACACTGATTGTCCCGCGATCGA
This sequence comes from Magnetococcales bacterium, assembly GCA_015234115.1. Classification (GTDB taxonomy): domain Bacteria; phylum Pseudomonadota; class Magnetococcia; order Magnetococcales; family Magnetaquicoccaceae; genus Magnetaquiglobus. Next base: position 5,759 of record JADFWP010000051.1, on the reverse strand, counting down.
TTGCACGCCATGCCATCCCTGAATTTGTAAACAGTTGTGAAATCAAATCGTTGATGTCAATGCCATAATGCATCCCGCCCCTGTCAAACGGTCATTCGGCCCAATTGTCGGACTTTTTGGCGATGTCATGCGACATTCCTCCGTGCACTGAGATGACTTTTCACACTGACAATTGTCATTTTTAAGGAGGCTTCAATAAAATATTTATCGTTTCAAACCGTGACCTTTTTGAAAGGCACAGGCCTGAAAGATGGGAACAAATCGTTCCATATCGTCGGCATTTATTGACATATACCGACAATATGGAATATCCTTGGGGGCATGGAAAACCACTGCCAAACAATCATCAATCTCGCCCGCACCCACGGGATCATTCGACCGCGCGATCTGAACATCCTGGGGTTGCCTCGGGTGACACTCTCGCGACTGGTTCGACGTGGAGAACTTGTCCTGGTCGGGCGGGGGCTTTATGCAATCCCTGATCGGACGGTATCCGAGCATGGTACCCTGGCCGAAGTTGCGCGCAGGCACCCCCAGGGGATTGTCTGTCTGCTGTCCGCCCTGCAATTCCATGATCTCACCACGCACACGCCTTTTGAAGTCTGGCTGGCCATTCCCAACAAGGCACGCGCCCCCCGGATGGCGTATCCACCGCTCCGGATCGTTCGATTTTCAGGCGATGCGCTGACCGAGGGCGTCCAGGAGCATTTGGTTGACTGCGTACCCGTGCGCGTGACCAGTGTCGCCAAAACCGTGGCCGACTGCTTCAAATACCGCAACAAGATCGGGTTGGACGTTGCTCTCGAGGCGCTGCAAGCATCCTGGAAAGTGAAACGGTTCACCATGGACGAGCTTTGGCATGCTGCTGCCGTTTGTCGGGTCGCCAATGTCATGCGCCCCTATATGGAGAGCCTGACATGAGATTCCACAACATGGCGGCATCAGTACGCGCCAGGCTGGCAAACCATGCGCGGGAGTCGAGACAGGATTTCAATTTCGTCCTCACCCGCTATGCCATCGAACGTCTGCTCTATCGGATCAGCATTTCGGAACATGCTCACCAGTTCATATTGAAGGGGGCACTGCTTTTCGACCTGTGGTTTGACATCCCCAACCGCCCGACCAGAGATGCGGATTTTCTCGGTTTTGGGTCATCCGATCTGCCGCACATCACGGACACCTTCCGGGATATCTGCAAGATCGAGGCACCAGACGGCATGAAGTTCCAGCCCGACTCGGTGCGTGCAGCAGAAATCCGCAAGGATGCCAATTACGCAGGTGTGCGCGTCACCCTGATTGGGATGCTCGACAACGCCCGTTGCCCACTCCAGATTGACATCGGATTCGGAGACGCCGTGACCCCTGCACCTGAGAATGTCGAGTACCCGGTGATCCTGCCCGGGTTCGATGCACCAAGGTTGAGGGTCTATCCACGCTACACTGTTGTGGCAGAAAAAACCGAGGCATTGACCTCTTTGGGGATCGCCAACAGTCGCATGAAAGATTATTTTGACCTCTGGGTGCTGGCACAGCACACCGAGTTTGAAGGCGAAATGATCCTCCAAGCCATCCGGGAAACTTTCGACCGCCGCCAGACACGATTGCCGAATCAGCCTCCCACAGGTCTCACCCAGGAATTCGCGCAAGACCGGCAAAAACAGGTGCAGTGGCAGGCTTTCCTGAGAAAGAACGGATTGGACGCGCCATCACTGGACAAGATCGTATCGGCACTCGCAGACTTTCTGATGCCAGTTATTCAGGCCGCCAATGCCGGAACATCCTTTCCTGCCAAGTGGGGAGCAGGAGGGCCTTGGGGCTGAGGAGAACGTTCACCAATTCAATGGATGAGGTGTTCGCCTCGTGACCCAGGCTTGAGGCCCTGGGAAAGATGGGGGGAAAAGTCATCGCCTGCCATCGGGAGTTGAAAGGTGGTCCACAGATGCCATGTGGTGCCAAGGAGAAATTCTGATGCGCCATGGAAAAACTTTGAAGATCAATCGCGTTATTCGTCCTTGGATCAATTGGCGACCAAAGTGCCTTTGAACTTTACTCCATGTTGCGTTGCAACAAAGCCTGGAGAATTTGGTTTGGAAATCCCATTTCGGTACGCCATTCCAATTCCGCGAGCTTTTCTTCGATTTCAGACCGCCCTTCCAGGCGGTTTTTTTGTGCCTGAAAAGTCCAATATTTCCAATGGTTAGCCGATATCGTTTCGATTTCGACTTGGTAGCCTCTGGACCAGAAGGAGTCGGAAACGCCCTCTTTTTTCTCCTCTCCTCCGGAATTCTCCAAAACCTGTGGACCAGACACCCTTCTGGTCCACAGCCTGTGGACCAGACTTTTCATGCGCAATTTCAATGTTTAACATCAGTTTCTAATGTCGGACCAGTTCGATAAACAAGATGGTTGTCAAACATGGAAACGAACTCTGGTCCGATTGATTTGGTGTTGTTATAAATATTTATAGTTGTTTTATTGGGTACAGAAATACACTTTGAGAGGTATTCATTCCTCGCACGGGTCGGCCTGTGTGCCACCCTGTCGCGAGACGCCAGAACCACCAACACGCCCTTGCAACCAACCAACAAAACCCGACACGGCGCGACGGGTGGCGCCAGGGGCCCCCCTCTTTCCACTCCCAATGGAAATTCAAAAATCCAACGCCATGGCTTTCCGGATGCTCCATTCCGGAGGCTGAAGAGCGCAATCATAGGCCAAAATCTCCACACCCTGGCGTCGGGCCTGGTGCAGGGCGTCCGAGTACGCCGGATCGATCATGGCCGCTGGGGCAAAGCCTTGGCAATCCTCTCGCTGTACGATGAACAACTGGACTGCCCGCATCCCCTGCAAAACGGCCTGTTGCAGTATTTCCAGATGGTGACGGCCTCTCCGGGTCACCGCGTCCGGAAAACGGGCTTGATGGCCCTGTCGCAGTGTAACGCTCTTGACTTCCAGCCAGCAGTCGGGTCTGTCTGAGCCGCGCAGACGGAAATCCAGTCGGGTGTGGCGGTCGAAGGGGGTTTCGGGCCGGATTTCGGAGTAACCGGCCAATTCTGGAATGACGTCACGGCTCAGAGCTTCGGCCACAAGAGCGTTGGTGCGTCCTGTGTGGACCCCAACCCAACTCTCAGGCAGACGGATCCATTCCAGGGTCCAGGCGGTTCTTCGGCTTGGTCCGGTGGCCGCCGACAGCAGCACCGACGCTCCCGGCGGGATGAGGCCGAGCATGGATCCTGAATTGGCGCAATGGGCTGTGATGGTCGATCCGTCATGCAGGCGGGCATCGACAAGAAAGCGTTGATAGCGCTTCAGCAGTGTGGCCTCGATCCAGGGGTCCGGGATGCGCATAGGGCGTGGGCTGGTTTCAGGATGTCGCGCTACTGCTCGTCGTCATTCAACACCAACGGACTGGCCCGGAACGTCACCACCTTGCGGGCCGTAATCTCGATGGGTTCGCCGGTTTTCGGATTCCGCCCTGGCCGGGAATTCTTGCTGCGCGCGGCAAACACCCCAAAGCCCGACAGCTTCACGGTCTCCCCTTTCTCCAGTTCTTGAACGATGGCCTCAAATACCTGTTCGACCAGAGAGGTCGAACGCGGCAGACTCAATCCGCTTTTTTCATGGACTGCGGCAACGAGATCGGCTTTGGTGGTAGTCGGCATGGTTCCGTCGGAATTCAGGAGAAGCTACAGGCGTGGTCCGATGAAACTGGTGTGGACCACGCCAGTGTCGGCAAGGGATTGGTTGAGAATGATAATGTGCCTGCGGGAAGATGGCAAAGCCTGAAATTGCCGGAAGATGGCAAAGCCCGAAATTCCCCACAGGACCGGATGTCCAGTCCTCTATTTCTGTGCGAGGACGACGACACCGTTGCAGCAATCAGCCCGCCGGGGATGACGCAGACCGGGACTCCGAGTCACAGTTGCAAGAGTTCAAAACCTCTTCGATCTTCTCCAACTCATCGACGATCACCTGCATCACCATGAACAGGGATGCGACGGGCGGCATGTCATCCGGGTCAGGCCGGGCTGCGGTGCCGCATTCGGCCACCATGCGCGCCACGGCCAGGGCTTTGTCCAGGCTCAAACGGATGGTGTCGATCTGATGCAGAGTCAGGGTGTGTCTGTTGTCCATGTGCGCATCCTTGGCAAGAGGTTTCAGGAGATGACCGGACCATACCTCGCCCCTCTTGATGACTCAAGATATATTTCTCCGCACGCCTGTCACCCTGGCATCGGGCAGAAACGGATGCACCCGATGCCACCGCCACCCATGTCACACCGGCTCTGGAAATCCCCACTTGGCGCGCTGTTCGCTCCAAATCATCGGAAACGGTTTGCGCAATTCCTCCCAGGTCAAGACGTCCGGCTGCCGCCTGTCAAGGATGGCCTCAACAATATCGGGCGCCAGCAACGTCAGGCTCAGGATCTTGGAGATGTAGGAGGAGTCGTGCTGCTCATGTTCCGCCAACTCCTTGATGGAGCCAAACCGCCCCTTCTCCAACTGGCGCAACCATTGGTGCGCCCGAACCACCAGTTTCAGCACCGCATCGTCGTTATAAGAGACAGGCGCAACCGCCATCCCTTCTGGGGCGATGATCATCGTCCGGCCACCGCGTCGCCGCAGAGTGATCGGCACCGTCACCACAATAATCCTGCCATCCCGGCTCATCTCCGCTTTCATCGCCACTGCTCCTTTGTGATCTGTTTCAATTCCCTGGCCAGGGTGCCGAGTCCTTCAGCCCGCAAATGAACCTGGACATCCCGTTTGGCCACATAGACCCTGGCGACGAGCAGCTGCACCAAGCGTTGCTGCTCCACCGGGAACAATTCCTCCCAAACCGGATCGAGCCGTTGCAGGGCGTCGGCCACGTCACGCTCCTGAATCCCGCCATCTTGCCCATCCCCCGCCCGCCACGCCTTGACGATCATCTCCGGTGTTCGCAACATGGTGCGCACCTGTCCGACCACAACCGCCTCGATCTCCCCGGCAGGCACGGTGCGGGATGGGCAGGCGTCGTAGCCGTTCTTCGCGGCGGTCTGGCAGGTGTAGTATCGATACAGGCGACCGTTCTTTCTGGTGAAGGTGGGACTCATGGCCCGGTTGCAATGGTGGCAAAGGACGATCCCCTTCAGGATGGCCGGAGACTGGACCCGGTTGGCTGATTTCTCCTGCGGGGCGTTGCTGGAGAGGATGCGATGGACTTTGTCCCAGGTCGCGCGGTCGATGATCGCCTCGTGTTCGCCGGGAAAGGACTCCTGCCCCATGACGATCTCTCCCAGGTAGATGCGGTTGGACAGGATCCGATAGATGTACCCCTTGTCCATGGGCCTGCCGTTCTTGCCTTTGGCACCGGCTTCGGCCAAGGTCTTGACCATCTGGGTGGCGGACCCGCCCTCCGCAAACTGCTGGAAGATCGACCGCACCGTTGCCGCCTCGCTCGGCACGATGAGCAATTTGCGCTCCCGGACTTCATACCCAAGCGGCAAATGCCCGCCCATCCAGATCCCTCTGCGCTTCGAGGCCGCGAACTTGTCCCGGATCCGTTCTGCCGCGATTTCACGCTCAAATTGCGCGAAGCTCAAAAGCACGTTCAGGGTCAAACGTCCCATGGATGTCGTGGTGTTGAACGATTGGGTCACACTGACGAAGGTGACCTGACGCCGGTCGAAGGACTCCACCAGTTTGGCAAAATCCATCAGTGAGCGGGTCAGGCGATCCAGTTTGTAGACCACCACCACGTTGACCTTTCCGGCCTC
>JADFWP010000050.1 GCA_015234115.1 Magnetococcales bacterium | reverse complement strand
TGACCGATGCCCTACGCCGTCATACGGTGGCAACGGGGGTGCTGAATAGTTACGTCAAAAAAAGAGATCGCAGAAAAGATTTATAAAAGTAAAATTTTCAACCCATCCCAAAGAATAAAAGCGTTGACCATTTTGGACATCATCAGAGAAGACATTTAGACCATCCGTCTGAGTTTTTCAACGGACGAATTTTCCCACATTTCTCCACATTTTCCCATGCGGTTATCTGATTGATATAACGCGATAAAGTGGTGCGTTTCGTGGAATAATTAAAATTATTGACCATATTTTTCCCTTGTGCAAATATAGCCAAAAGCCAGATCAAGAAGCATCTTTCCAAATCTTTCAGTACGTCAAAGGAACAAAAATGGCCATTCAAAAACGTATCAAGTCGGCAAAAGTCCGCGAACTCCTGGGCGGCATTTCACCAAGCACCCTGTTTCGCATGTGGAAACATCGCGGCATCCTGCCTGCACCGCAAGTGGTCAATGGGGTGAATTATTGGTTTGAAAGTGATGTGGACGAAGTGTTCAAGCAAAAAACTGCCGAATCGGGCAATGATCATGGCCGCTCGTAAACAGCGACCTTCCCAAAAAATGACGCCCGGTGGGCGGTCCGGCGTTGGGGATGCACAGCACGTCAGGCTTTATCATTGGATATTGAAAAGCGAGGCGTGGCAGAGTTTGAGCGGCAATGCCTGTAAACTGCTCCTTTTGGTTTGGAAACGGCATAACGGCGAGAACAACGGCGAAATCAGTTTTTCCAATCGAGAGGCCGCACAATTGGTGCCGTGCGGGAAAAACCAAGCAGGCGGACTTTTCCGTGAACTCATGGAAAAGGGATTCTTGAAAGTCGCCGAGAAAGGATCGTTCGACTTCAAAACACACCACGCAACCACATGGATTTTGACAGCCGAAAGGTTGAAGGACAACCCCCCGACCAAGGATTTCATGTCCTGGAAGAACCCTAAAAATCAAAAGTCGGTCCCTTCTGGAGGGATTTACAGTCCCCCAGGGAGGGACTGTGACCCCTTGCCGGTCCCCGCTGGAGGGACTGACGATCCCCTTGCAAGGGACCGTGACCCCGATTTTTGACCCGTTCACGGTCCCTCCTGGAGGGGCACATATAATTTACCATGTGGGGGGTGCATTTGCTTGGTGCGTTGGTCATGCGCCGAACCTGAGAAATCGGGGAGAAGAATGACGAAAAAGGGATCGCATCACAAAATTGGCCGAAAAATCGGCGCGAAAATCGGCGAGAGAGCCGAAAGGAGTTGCTTGCATGCCTGAAAAATCAGACGAAAAGCAGTTGCAGGGTCGATTTCGGCCTGGGAAAAGTGGAAATCCTGCGGGCCGACCGCGCGGAACCGGTTTTTCGGCACGATTGCGGGCGGAATTGGAGGCGCACGGGGTCGAGGTGGTCGAGAGTGTTTTGAATGCGGCCAAAGGCGGCGACATGCGGGCGGCAAAATTGGTTCTCGAACGGATCTTGCCACCTTTGCGGCCAACTGCCGAACCGCTCCGAATGTCCATCCCGTTGGATGAAGGGTTGGCGAGTGCGGGCGAAGCCATTTTGCAAGCCGTGGTTGGCGGTCAAATCTCCCTGGAGGCGGGGCGCGATTTGATAGGCATGGTGTCGCAACAGGCGACGATTGCAGGCCGTCAATCGGGTGAGTCTGGAGGAAGCGAGACGGAAGCACTCCAGAGGCTTGGTGACATCATGCAGGCCAACTTGAATGCCAACATTGAAGCAGGCCGGGCGATTGCCCAAGGAGATTGGAAGTCATGAATCAGCAACTTGTCACACTCCAAACGATTCAAAATGCCATCGTTACCCTTCCTGGACGCGAACCTTTCATGCTTGGGCAGGATTTGGCGGCGATTTACGAGACGGAGCCACGGGCGGTCGTTCAAGCCGTCAAACGAAACCCGGATCGATTTCCGGAAGATTTCGTTTTTAGGTTGAGCGATGACGAGACCACTTTTTTGAAATCACAATTTGTGACTTCAAATCTGTCTGGGAAGGCCAACCGGGAAAATCCTCTTGGCTTCACCCGGTCCGGGGCCAACATGTTGTCCACGGTTTTGAAATCCCCGGTCGCCGTTCAAAGGTCGGTCGAGATCATGCGGGCGTTTTCTGCCCTGGAGGATCGAGCCACCAGGGAGATGCAACGCCGAAATCGTCAAGCCGAACGCCGGGCATCCTTGGAATGGTAGCAAGCCCGTGGCACCGGCAAACTGATCCGCCACGATTTGACGGACATCATCCATGCGTTTGTTGCATACGCCAAGGGCCAAGGCAGTCAACACGCCGACCGGTATTATTTGGCCATTTCCCACATGGTCAACGCTGTCATCCTGGGCGGCCAAGTAAGCCGTGATAATCTTGAGGCTGGGCAACTGGTGTCTTTGACCATGGCCGAAAGGATTTGCGGTCAGTCGCTTCAGGAGGCCATGCAGGCGGGTTTGCCTTACAAGGAATGCTTCCGTATCGCCAAAGAGCGTGTTGCGTCCTTGGCGGCTCTCATGAGCGGGGCGGTGCCGTTCCCTTCCCTGCCTGCTCCTGCCAATACATCGCATGCGGTCAGAATGGCCGGGTGATCGCAAGTTGGCCTTGCTGGCACCGGTTCGCCCCACCAGCAAGGCCAATTGAACACCCGTTGAAATGCAAAACCCCATTCTTTGCCGTTGAGAAAAAAATCAAACCAATTATGCAACAATGCAAATATTTGATATTGATAGTTAAATTCGATTAAATTTTCCGCGATTCTGAGTTCGTAGTGTAGAATTCAGGCTTGATTTTTTGACTGATCGGTCAAAAAATATGTGATGATATCATCACGATATCACGATGATATCAGACCGATATCACGATCAGGCCAACGGACGGTTTCTTTTCAAACGGAAAATGCGCACACCACCCGGCGGGGCAACCTGACCGGGTTTTTTATTGGGCATCGACGAGACCGACCCGGGAATTCCCACGGGAACCAGCACAGCAAAATCAGGCTCTCCAGGCAGGAACCCACGCATCAAGCAAAATGCAAAAGGAACCCAAAAAGGAACCCATGAAACCCGTCAAACCAAAACAGCCACCTTGCGGGTGGCTGTAAGTATTTGATTTTCTTGGAGCCGACGCGGGGAATCGAACCCCGAACCTACGGATTACAAATCCGTTGCTCTGCCAATTGAGCTACGTCGGCACAGGACCAGAGCGGACATACATTACCAGAACAGCCTGCAATGGGCAAGATCGCGATCACAAGAAATCACTTTTTCTTCCGATCTCCTGCTCTATTCCCCGGCCTGCCCGAGGCGACACAGGGGGGTTAACCACTTTTCACTCAGGTTCCCGGATCGTTTGGTCGATATGCCCTCAACACAGGATTAAGAACGTGTGCAACATGATGCACAAATTAATGCAACAAAGAATGACCTTTGCAAAGGATCACCACGCAGATGCCACATCGCGACAGAAACCATAAACGGTTCAGAACCTTGTTGTCCGGTTCGATTTTGGCGCTGGCAATCGGGTTGCTTCCGGCTCAGGGACGGACGGATGTCATGGCCTTTTGGCAGGCGGTGGATACCGCCCAGGCACGGAATCCCCAGATCCATCGGGCCGAGGCCGTGCTGCGCGCGGCACGCGAGGATTCCCCCAAAACCTTGGCCAAACTGCTGCCCAATGTCAATCTGCGCGCTGTGGATGTGCTGCGTGAGGGAACCCATTACGACAGAACGGGAAATCGGACATCCCAACACTCCGACCCCAGAACCGTGGCACTCAGTGTGGATCAACGGCTTTTCAATGCCCCTTTCTGGATCGATCATTCCCAAAGCGACCTGCATGTGGAAGGAGCCTATGCCGATGTGATGGCCATACGCCAGGAGATCGCCTTGCGGGTGGCCACCATCAGCTCCAACTGGCTCGAAGCCAAGGAGGTCTATGATCTGGCAACCAAATACATCAAAGTCACCCAGCACCACCTGGATGAAAACACCCTGCGCCTGAATGCCGGCGAATCAACCGAAACCGATGTGCAACAGGCCGCCTCCCGCGCCAATCAGGCCCAGGCCAGTCTCCAGGATGCGCTCAACACCCTGGAAAAGGAGACCTCCTTCTTCCGCGAAGTGGTCGGATCCAACCCGGATCCGGGTCTTGCCCTGCCCGAATATACCTGGGAGGAACCCAAGGATCTGGAAAACCTCATCTGGAAATGGATCGAAGACCGCCCGGAAATTTGGGCCGCGCGCGCCAGACTCGGTGAAAGCGCCATGGGCGAAGAGATGGAACGGGCAGCCCATCTGCCGACTTTGGATCTCAATTATACGACCAGCCGCACCTGGGATGCCGAACTGGGCGGTTCTGGCGGGCGTTCAGACAAAGCGGATGAGAATGCCCATTCGGTCAGTCTCATCTTCAATCTTCCGATCTTCAACGGCATGGAGACCGTCAGCAAAACCCGCGAAGCCAAGGCCATGAAAGAGGCGGCCATGACCGAACTGGACCGGCTGCGCACCCTGGCCCGACGTGAAGTGGAAGAGGCCCGCTTTGATCTCAAAAACAACAAGGCCGCCATCGTTGCCCTGGAAAAGGCTTTGACCTTCAGCGAAAAGGCGTCAGCGGGTTTGCAGGAGAGCTTCCATGCCGGCACCCGCACCCTGATGGACGTGCTGGACGCACAGTTCGAGGTATACACGCTGCGCACCAATCTGGTCCGCCATCGCTATCAGGCCCAGTTGGCCGTGGTCCGCCTGTGGAAAGCGCTGGGACGCTCCTTGCAACCCACCACGCCGGCCAGGATCGGCACCCATGTCGAGTCGGTCCAGAACAGCGGCGCCAGCCGGGATGACGTGACCCGGCGCGTCCGGGAACAAACCGTGAACGCCCTGGAAGGTCGCAATCCGTCCAAAGCCGACGAAGGAATCCAACTCCTGTTGGGCGAGTTGGAAAAGGATCAAGCCACTCCACAGCCCACCTATGCCCAACAGACCCGTCCGCTCAAGGAGCTGAAAAAACCCGATTCGGCCCGGCAACCGGTCCGGCCCGACGAAAGCGTGATGACCCAAAACAAAAGCAATCTGCCATTGCCCAACAACTTCCCCGAGATTCGTCAGGATGGCGGTTTCATGGTCCATGTGGGCACGTTCACGCAGCACGAAGATCTGGCCGCCAAGGTCCGCGCTCTGGCCGCAGCCGGCATCCCGAGCTGGTCGGAACGGGTCCACTCCCCGGATGAAAAAGAGATGACCCGACTGCTCGTCGGCCCCTTCACCACCCATGCCAAGGTTATGGAAGCCATGACCTTCGTCAATCGCAAAACCGGCCACTCCATCGGCTGGGTGCCGGTGCTGACCAGAAGCGGTGAGCCGGATGGCATCGTGCTGCGCTTCACCCAAACGCTGGAAGAGTTGATTCCGTAGCATCGGCCACTTTTGGCCCAAAGGCATCGCCTGCGGCGACCGGGGGGGCGCCTGCGGCAAGGGCGCGCAAAAAGGCCAAAGTTCCAAGGGCCTCTTCGCCCCTGGACCCCAGGCCACTGGCCTCGGCTGACAATGACACCTCTGACACCTCCCGAGAGAGGCGCGGTTCAGAACACCAGATCGCCCTCGGCCAGGGTCTTGCGGATCGCGGCACGCACCATTTCGTTGCCAAAAGAGAGCAAGCGCCTGGTGCCGCGCTCCACGATCTTGATCACCCCCGCCTGATACAACTGCGTCACCGCCGACTCGGAAGCCTGGGGATCGCCATGCAGATTCCACGCGAGATACTGCTCCATGGAAACCTCCGGATCACTGGAGGCCAGGGCGCGAATCACTCGCCAATCCACCCCGGCCAAGGCATGCAACCGCTCCATCACCATGGGGGCCAAGGCGTCCGGAAACAGATCATGGGCGCGGATCGTCTCTTGCATGGCGGATTTCTTCATGCCCGCCAGATGGTGGGCAATCTCCACGGCAAACAACGGCACGCCCCGGCTCCATTCGAGCAACAAATCGATCTGGAGCGCATCCAGTCGCTTGGCCACGGGCATCTGCTTGAGCAGTCTCAAAATCTCCCGGTTGGGCAGACGCAACAAAGAAAGCACCTGAATCTCCGGATGATTGGCCAAGGCACGCAATTCGGCCTTGCGCCCCACCCCCACCAGCCAGACATGGGTATTGCTCAAGCGGCTGGCCAAACCGGACAACAGCAGACGGGAACAGGGATCCATCCACTGCAAATTGTCCAGATACAGCACCACCCCTCCCGACAAAGGAAGCAGAACGCCCACCAGAAAATCCAACAACTCCTGATACAGGCCATCCCCCTGTTGCATGCGGGGCAAAGGTTCACGCTCCCGGATCAGGGCCAGAACACGTTGACCGCTGCGCCCCAGGGGCGCGGGCAGACGATTCACCCACTGATCCAGAGCCTCCCAACGCCGCGCCGGAGTCTGGGAGGGATCGACCCCGGCCAACGTCTCCAGAACCGGCAAGAACGGATGCAAAGGCACCGTACGCAACACCGTATGACAACTCCCCTGCAACCAGGAGACCTCCTTGCGGTTGGCCGTCTCCTGGCGCAACTGGCTCACCAGTCGGGTCTCGCCAAAACCGGCCTCTCCCACCACCAGCGTGGATTCGGAACGCCCCGACACCGCCTTGTTCAGTCGGCGATGCAATTCGTCCAGTTCGGTATCGCGCCCCACAAACGGCGGCTCCGGCATGCGCTCCTCTTCGCCAAAAGGATGATCCGCCAATGCCTGACACCCTGGAAACAGCGGCGCAATCCGGCCATGACGCGCAAACTGGCGCCCCAAAGCCTTGGCCGTGTCGGCTGAAAGCACGATTCCCTGGCCGATGACCACCCGGTTCCCTTCTTCCTCTCTGGCCGGAGTGGTCAACTCCCCCTGGATGGAAGTGGTCTGACCATCGGTGCAGACAATGACCGGCACCGAATAGATGGCAATCTCCACGGGTGAAACATCGGCTGGAATCAGTTCCGTCCACTCCTGCTCCAGACTTTCCATCACCAGTCCCGCGCAGCACACCGCTCGCACCGGATCGTCCTCGCGCTGGAAACGAACCCCGAACAGCACCAGCGGACCTTCGATGCTTCCTTGAACTACCCCCTCGAAGCGCCGCGCCGCCCGCTCGCACACCTCGCGGATCAGGCGGTTCAACCGGTTGAACCGTTCCCCACCCAACCGGTGCAGCAACTCGCGGCTGGAACGCAACCGCAGCCGCATGCAATGCATGGGCTGCAACGAAGCCGACGTGAGATTCTCTTTGATCACCGCCTTGTTGCTTCTCGTCAATTCCTCTTTTTTCAGAGGCGGAAGAAAATAGGATTCCTCTTCAGCACGCGTCACCATCTGTGCTGCCTTGGTGCGATTGTTGACTTTCAAACGCCGGAAGATTTCGACCAGGTGCTGCTTGACCGTGCCATCCGAGATGTCGAGCCGCCTGGCCACCTCCTTGTTGCTGCATCCGGCCTGGATGAGCTTCAGAATTTCGATCTGACGCCTGGTCAAGGGCAGTTGGTCCATGATGCTCCCCCGGCATGTATTCCGACATTCAGGAAGTGGATGAAAAATGGTGCTGCAATGCCTGCCAGATCGACCGGAATCCATCCAGGATGGAGATGGCGCGTTCCGGTCGGGTCAACGGATTGAGAATATACGACAAAATGGAACGACGACCGGAAATGACATCGGCATCGGCCTTCATGCCCGGCAAAATGGCGTGTCCGGACCCTGGATCGCCGATGAACGGTCGATCCGGCTTGACGATGCCGCGATAATAGACAATACCATCCTGACCCATCTGGGTAAACGGGGAGACCGAAACCAGATGCCCTCCGACGCCGCCAAAACGGCTGAAATCATAGCTGCTCACCCGGATATCCACCTCCTGACCTGGATGGACATAGCCGACATCCTTGGGAGCAATTTGCAGCGCCAGTTGCAGATCATCGGCCAGAGGGACAATCTCCATCAACATATCCCTGGAGTTGAACACCGATCCCAGAGTCCACACCCGACTATCCTGCACCCGTCCCTGAATCGGCGCAAAGACATCGAGATTGTTTTTCCGGTCGGTCTGACGTTCGAGCTGGGTTTCGACCTGGGAAATCTCGTTGCGGATGGTGCCGAGTTCCTGATTGGCCTGATTGAGCAGTTCTTTTTCGTAGAGTCCTTTTTTGGCCAGCACCTCGTCCAACGCCCCCTGACTCTGTTTGATCTGGGAGCGCAAGGTTTTGCTTTTGCCTTCGCTGTCCAGATAAACCCGTTGGGATTCCAGTTGGGAGAGACGGGAAACCAGTTTCTTTTTGCCGAGATTGTCCTGCAAGGCCATGAGGTCGGCATTGACCTCGACGCTTTTTTCCATGTTGCGCAGATTCTGCGTGGCCAGTTCGATTTCGGTGCGTTTTTGCTGAATCTGGGTCTCGTAGACCCAAAGGCTCTTCTGACGCACCTGGTTCTGGGTATCGAGCAGGGCGCGCTGCTCATGCACCACCTCCGCATAATGGGCGGGAATCGATGAAAAATCCGGTACTGAACTCTTCAGAAAAGCCTCCTGACGGATGGCGCGCGCCCTGAGTCCCATCAACCGGGCTTCCAACTGTTTCTCTTCTGCCGAAGTCACGGCATTTTTCAATCGGACCAGCACCGCCCCTTTTTCGACGATCTGGCCGTTGACCGCGAGAATTTCGATCACGATCCCCCCTTCCGGCGGGAAGATGCGCTGCACCCCCTGAATCGGCAGAAATTCACCCGAGGCCTTGACCGCCTCGTTGACCTGAATGGAGGCAGACATCCACAACAAAAACAGCGTCAGCAGCAGGGTGATGGTCAGAATCGTCTTGACCAGCCAGGAGACCCCGGTCTCTTCCAGGATGTGGGCTTCGCTGAGATGTCGGGAGAAACGGTTTTGCAACATATGCATCCTCGCAAACACAAACATCCGAAGGCTAGACGAACGACCTGGGCAACAGTTTTTCCACCTCGCCCGGCGGGGCGGCCGCGCGCAGATAACCCCGATCCAGATACAGGACAAAATCGGCCATTTTCAGATGGCTGGGACGATGGGTGACGATGAAGACCGTGGTATGACCCCGCATCTCTTCCACCGCCTGACGGAACAGGGCCTCGCTTTTGGCATCCATGTTGTTGGCCGGTTCGTCGAACAGCATGATCGAACAGGGTTTCAGCAGGGCGCGGGCCAGCGAGAGCCGCTGTTTGAAACCCGCCGACAGTTGATCGCTGCGGCTGTCCTGGAGACGGGTTTCGAACTGTCTGGGCATTTGCAGAATTTCTTCGAGCAGTCCGGCGCGTTCCGCGGCCCGGTGCAACTCCTCGTCGCTGGCCTCGGGACGAACCAGCCGCAGATTCTGGGCCACGGTGCCGAAAAAGATGTCACATTGCTGCGGCAGATAACCGATCGCGTGACGCAGTTGCAACGCATTGATCTGGCGGATATCGTTGTTGTCGATCAGGACGCTGCCGGCCTGAGGATCGTACAGCCCGAGGATCATTTTGATCAAGGTGGACTTGCCCGAGCCGTTGGAGCCGATCACGGCCACGACCGAGCCGGGAGGAACCCGGAAGGTGACACCCACCAGCGCCGGTTCCGCGTCGTTGGTATAGCGAAAGGAGACGCGGGCAAAGGAGATGTCGCCCTTGAAATCCTTGCGGGCGGTATGGACCGTGCCGAACCCGCGTTCCGTCTTGAGATCCATCAGACGATCCAGCTGGGTGATGCTGCCCGCGATGCTGACGATCTTGTTGGCCCCCAGGAAAAAGGTCTGGAGCGGCCCGAGAATCCGCCAGGTGAGCAGCATGGAGGCGATCACCGCGCCGGTATTCTGGATATCCGCCGAAGCCACGGTGCGCGCCGTATCGCTCATCACGCCGACACCGGCCATCATGGTGAGCAGACGGGCCACGGTGGTCATGTGGTTGGAGATCATGCTGAGGTTGAACGAAGCCAGCGTCGCCTTGCCGGAAAGATCCCGGAAACGGTCGAACCAGATCTCTTCCGAGTGGGTGCCCTGGATGGTCTGAATGCGACTCAAGGCCTCGGTCAGAAACGACTGGAGCTGGGAGTTGTATTGCGAGGCCAACTGGGAGCGACGCTGGATCACCGGCATCAGCGCCAGGGCGACCACGACCATGGCCACGATCAACAACACCATCATGACGATGACGTGGGGACTGATGAAACTCAACACGACCAGAAACAGCACCGTGGTGGGAATGTCGTACAGCAACATGGCCAGCGGACCGGTCAGCACCTCGCGCACCACCTCCAGCGACCGGATGCGCGAGACCTGATTGCCTGCCGAAACCTGTTCGGTCAGGTTGGAGGGCAGTCCCAGGATCTGATTGAGGATCACGCTGCTCAACGAGCGTTCCAGCTTGGTGCCGATATAGGCCAGCAGGTGCAGCCGATGAATGCGCAGCACCCCATCGATCACCAGGGCCAGCAGGGTTCCGACCAGCATCACCACGCCGGTGGAGATCGAGCCGGTCGGAATCACCCGGTCATAGACCACCATGACGTAGACCGGCATGGCCGAGGCCATGATGTTGCCGATGATGGTGATCCCCATGAGGTTCCACACCAGGGAGCGGATGCGGGCCAACTGGGTGCGCACCCAGCTTTGGGGCATCATCACGTTCTGCTGTTGCGGGGTGAAGAAAAACGCGGTCCCTCTGCCGCTCAATGCGCATTCGGTCTTCTGGCCGGTTTCGCCCTCTATGATGACCATTTCGGCGCGTTTTTTCTTTTCCATCACCACCACGACGCGACCGCTGTCGAACACGAACAGGAAGGGAGCCAGACGCGCATCGATGTTGCGCACCTCTCCATGATCCATCTTGTGGGTGAAATGGAGATTGGCCATGACGTTGCAAAGGCCGGTCAGGTCGAGTTGATCCATGAGATGGGGGATCGACTCGGCCAGTTGACGACCGGTGCCACGCCATTGCAACCCCTCCAGCAGACCGCGCAGACACCAGGTGAAGCGGTTGGGTGCCGCGATACGGTCCATGTATTCGTGCCAGCCGGCAAACTGGAATCCCTGTTGACCCATGGCAACCACGTCACCGGGCAGAAGAGGATCCTGCTGCTCCTGGGCCATCCGAAGCGCGCCCAACGCGGCATCCGAAGCGGGAACAGGGGCGACGACTTCGCTCCGGGTGGGGGCTTCGGGCATGGTTTTGGGCGGATTCAAGGCATCCATGAAATGGGCCAGCGGTGCCAGCCCGCCATCCTGGAACTGGTAACAGCGGTCGGTGATCCGCAACAGCGACGGACGTTCCGAAACCAGCAGAATGGTGCATTTTCCCTTCAGTTGCTCCAGGTAATTGCGCAACAGGATGTCGCCAGCCGAGTCGATGGCGGTATTGGCCTCGTCGAACAGCAGAATTTTCGGCTGCTTGACCAGAATGCGGATGATGGCGATGCGCTGGATCACACCTGCGGGCAGAATGTCCGACACCCCCTCGCCGATCTGGGTTTGATACCCCTTGGGCATCCGGGCCACGATGGCGTCGAGTCCCAGTTCGGTGGCGATTTGCAGTGCCAGATCGTTGCGGGCTTCATCGAACAGGGTGAGATTTTCCAGCAGGGTCGCATTGAACAACACCCCGGTCTGCGGCACATAGCCGATGGCGTTGTGCAGATGCGCGGGCAGGGTGTTGCGATTCTTGCCGTCGATGAGCACCGCCCCCGCACTCGGCAGAACCGCTCCGGAAATGAGCTTCAGCAAGGTGGTCTTGCCTTCGCCGCTCTTGCCGATCAGGCCGATGCACTCTCCGGGCTGCACCACCAGGGAGAGATTCCGCAACACCTTCAGATCCTCGCCCACCTGGCAGGTGATCTCCTGCAACTCCAGCGCGCCGGCGATGCTCTCCCCCTCGCCGGAGGATTCCTGGGCCGCCGGACGCTGCGGCAGTTGGAACAGTTCGAGGATCTGTTGTTTCGCCAGACGGGTGGATTGCAATCGGGTCCAGCCGCGCACCAGGGTTTGCAGCGGTTGCAGGATCCGTCCGGCCATCATGGTGCAGGCCGCCAGACCGCCGGTGGTCATGTCGCCGTGGATCACCTGAATGGCGCCCAGTCCCACGATGATCGCCGTGGTGGTCTGACCGGCGAACGACGAAAAGACCGGAATCAGCCCGCCCCGGAAAATGATGTCGTAGGTGTGGCGCAGACTCGACAACTGCAACAACTCATAGCGGCGCAACATGAGGGGTTCCATGGCCAGGGACTTGACGGCATGGATCCGGCTCAGGGTTTCGGTGATGAAACTGAAACGGCGCTGGTTCACTTTCATATCGGTGTCGAGGGTTTTGCGAAGCTTTTCGCCCTGCACCGTGGAAAAAAGGGTGATGATCACCACCGTGAGGATCGGAATAAAAACCAGCACGCCGCCGATTTGATAAATCATGAACAAAAACAATAGAAGAAACGGCAGATCGAACAGGGCGATCATCGCCTGGCCGGAATAAAGCTCGCCGATCGTATGAATG
The DNA here is from genome assembly GCA_015234115.1 of Magnetococcales bacterium. Classification (GTDB taxonomy): domain Bacteria; phylum Pseudomonadota; class Magnetococcia; order Magnetococcales; family Magnetaquicoccaceae; genus Magnetaquiglobus. The sequence goes on along the minus strand of JADFWP010000050.1, from coordinate 6,656 downwards.
GCGTTCATCTGTTCGAGATATTTGGCCCCATCCACCCGCTCGAACTCTTTGGGTTCGGCGAACAGCAGACGCCTGAGCAGACGACAACTGCCCCGGTGGATGAAACGGGCGCCGATCCAGCCGACCACATGAGAACGCAGGGTCTGGATGGCGCTCTCCACCAGCAGGGCGACCAGCACGGTGATCACCAGCATCGACAGGGTGTTGAGCGCCTGGTTCGGAATGATGCGGTTGAACACCTGCATCAGCAGCAACGGAACCAGCAAACCCAACAGATTGATCAGCAGTGAGGTCACACCCAGAACCATGATGGTGCCGAACCGTCCAGCCCCTTCCGGCAGTCCTCGGATATCTTTTGGCATCGATTTCCCAAATGACCACGGCCATCCCTCACCTGGGGAGGCGTTGTTATTAATGTTCTTTGAACGCATCATGGATCGTATTGAACACCGGTTTCCAAAGAATTTCGATGACACGCCGCTTATCCATGGTAATATCTACCTGGGCAAGCATACCGGGAAGAATGGGATGCTTGCCAGGCACATCCCCGAGATACCCTTTGCTCAGGGTGACAATCCCTTTGTAATAAGCCTGTTTCTTTTCGTCAAGCAGCGTGCTCGGTGAAACCGATGTCAAGGTGCCCATGACACGTCCGAAATAGACAAACGAATAGCTGCTCAGTTTGATGGCCACCGGCGAACCGGTCCGCACCCGTCCCACATCCTGCGGCGAGATGTGAACCTCGATCTGCATCTGATCGGTCACGGGCACGATTTTGGCAAGTACACCGCCCGGCGCGATTACCTTGGAGGTGATGTTCACCTCCTGGGCCACGCCGGCGACCGGAGCACGGATCTCCAACCGCGCGGCCCGGTCTGCCATTTCGTGGCGCATTTCCCGCACCTGGGCCAGTTCGTTGGTGACGCTGGTCAATTCATCGTTGGCCGCGCGATGCGCATCGGCCACCAACTGATTGAGCCGACTTGTGGCCTCGGCCATGGCGCCCCGGATGTTTTCGATCTGTTTGTTGATTCGTTTCACCTCGCCGCGCGCGGTTTCGCTCGCCTTGAGCGTCTCCAGATAGACAATGCGGGAGACGGCTTTTTTCTCCAGCAGGGTTTTGCGGATCTCCAGCATGTTGGCGGTCAGGGCCACCTGTCCCCGGGCGGTTTCCAGGGCATTGTGCTGCGATTGCAGCTCGGAGTTGCGTTGCGCGAGTTGGGCGGCAATGATTTTTTTGTTGTTTTCGAGGGACTGGATCTGATTGGCGAAAACCTGACGCTGGCCATCAGCCAGACCTTGAAATCGACCCGGAATGGCGCAAAAATCCGGTTCTTCGCCCTGGACAAAGGCCTTGGCCCGGATGGCGCGGGCCTGCAATCCGGCGATCCGGGCATCCACCTGTTCGAGTTCGGCATGGACCTGGGTGCCATCCAGACGGAACATCACCTGTCCGGTTTCGACCAGATCGTTGTCGCGGACCAGCACCGCCTCGATGATGCCCCCTTCCAGATGCTGAATGATATGCACCGAACCGCTTGGCATTACCTGACCCGGAGCATGGGCCACCTCTTGCAACAGCGCCAGAAAGGACCAGAGCAGCAGCGGCAGGAAGGCAAAAAAAACGATCTTCCAGGTGTCGGCGATCAAGGCGGGTGCAGCGACATCCCGGTCATTGCCCATGATCTCCAAAGGACGAATGCGGGTGGGGATCGGTTTGGTGGGAAAAATTTTCATACCCGGTCGCATACACCAGAACTGTGTGTTAGAATTACCCCTCATTCAGACGAGTGTTCACCAACGCTCACTCCCTATCTATATTGGTATAGCTACGAACCATTTGCAAGGAAATAGAGACGAAACGATTGACAAATAACATGCAACTCACCCGCAATCCCCCATTATCACAAGCTGTTCAGAGCCGACTGCCTGTTTAATGAACATAAGAGGTTCCATGCCACGCAAAATCAATCTCACCCCGGAACAAGCCCAGACCCTGATCCAACACTTTGCACCCAACCTGAGCATGGTCCGTCTGTTGGGTTCAGGCAGCTTTGGACAGGTTTTTCTGGTCGAAGACCAACTGGCACGGGTGGCCGTCAAAATCATCCCTTTGAAGTTGCGCCACAACAACGACACCCATGAGAATCACGAATGGCAACAGTTGACCACCCACTGGGACCGACTCAATCATGCCAGTCTGGTGCGCATCCGCAGCTTCCATGAGTTCACCGATCCGGACCCGGCAGCGGCAATCGAGCGCTATGGTCTGATCTTCATGGATTACTGGCCAATCGATCTGCACGATTACATCCGACGATTGATCCGCGAAGGCAAATTCACCCCCGCCCGCAAACGGATCCTCCTGCGCAACCTGGCCCTGCTGCTTCATCGCCTGCTGGCCGATACCGGACTGATCGTCACCGATCTGAAACTCGAAAACATCCTGGTGGCCGCACGGGATCCCGGTCCCATGGAACTGGCCCTGATCGATCTCGGCGGGGTGTGCGAAGCCCGTCTGGCCGACTACTACCGGGTGATCTCCACCGATTTCTACCAGGCCCCGGAACTCAACGATCACAGCGTGACCCGCATCGACGAAAAAATCCTCCAGTTCAGTTTCGGTTTGGTCGGTTTCTTCATTCTGGAAGGACGCTGGCCCGTGGCCGACCACGATTATCTGCAACCGATCCTGCTCAAGCTGCGCGCCCAGGGAGGACAACTGAACTGGTCCACGGAAGTGACCACCGGAATGCCTGGTTGCGCCACGATCATCGAACGGTGCCTCAAGGAGGATCGGGCTGCCCGCTTTCCGGATCTGGCCGCGCTCGTCGCCGCGTTGGACGCGGAACGCTCTGCCTGGGAAGCGTCGCTGCGCCACCAGACCATCCGGCTCATCCAGGAAAACGGGGTCCCCCATGCTCCCCAGACCAAAAAAGGGCCCTTCCCATCCTGGCAGGAACCAACCACCGGCATGACCTTGGTCTGGATCCCGCCCGGCGGATTCGACATGGGACAATCCCCCCGCGAAACCGAACTGTTGCGCCAGACCCACGACGAGGCGGAATTCAACCGCTGGTATGGACGCGAACTGCCACGCCATCGGGTGATGCTGGACGGCTTCTGGATGGGAAAATTTCCGGTGACCCAAGGCGAGTTTCGCCACTTCGTGGAAGAGACCCTCCACCTGACCGATGTGGAACAGGCCCAGTTCGCTGCCCGCACCCACGCCCGACTCCAGAAGGAGATTGGCTGGCACCACTGGAAACAGACCCGTTATCCGTCCGACGAAAACCATCCGGTGATCCACGTCAGTTGGTTCGACGCCCGGAGATTCGCCGCCTGGCTCGCGCAACGGACCGGGCTTGATTTCAGCCTCCCGTCCGAAGCGCAATGGGAATATGCCTGTCACGGCGGAGGGACGACCGCATTCCATTTCGGTCCTCTCATCACCACCGGGCAGGCCAATTTCGACGGCCATACGGTCTATGGAGAGGGTCAGCCAGGCGTGACCCGCAAGGGAACCACCCCCTGCGGCCAATTCCCGGCCAATGCCTATGGATTGCATGACCTGCACGGCAATGTCTGGGAGTGGTGCGAAGACCTGTACGACATCCACTTCTACGCCACCCCGGCGGCCCGACAACGCAATCCGCTCCACAGCGGTCTGCTCGGCTATCGGATCAAACGGGGCGGCTCGTGGCGCTCCCCTCCGGCGCTGGTGCGGGCCGCCTATCGCGGCGGCACCTATCCGAACATCGGCAAGGACGATATTGGCTTCCGGTTGATCCTGCGCGCCAGCCCGCCCGTACCCCCGGCCCGCAAAAAAGGATCGGACCAATGACCCGTGCTGAGACGACCCCCCGGAAACAACAGGATCACCCCCTGAAAAAGGTGCTGCTTATTGCCGGACGCTACCGCGCGGAAAATCCCTACCTGGAACTGGCGGTCAAACGACGACTGGAAGCCCATGGCATCCAGGTCATCCTGGGTCTGCCCACACGCGCCATCAATCCCGCCTGCTTTCCAGACGAAATCCGCAACGATCCGGTCTTTCAAAACGAGGGGGCACGGTTTCTGGAATCCGTCGGGGATTTTGTCCGCGCCATGCGCGGCTGCCAACTGGTCCTGTTCAGCTCCTGGAAAGGGTATGCCGCACTGGAACAATGGGCCGCCCACCTGGGAAGATTGACCATGGATTTCAATGCCCTGGTCGGTCTGGACCACTATGGGGTGGGACGGGACCTCTGTCTGATCAAATCCCCGGTCGTCCATCGACTCCTGCTCAACAATCCCACCTGGTGGGCCACCCGGCCTCCGCTCCCGCAGCATATCCGCATGACCGGCTCCATCCTCTACGAAGATCCGGAAGGATTGGCAAGCCGTCACGGCATGGCGGACCGTCAAACCTTCTGCCGCCACTACGGTTTCGACCCGGAACGCCCCATTGCGGTACTCTTCCCCAAAGCGATCATCGGCTTCCGCAAGAAAGTCCGCATCTGGTTCAAGGATTGGACCGAAACACAGATCGATGAATACAATCAATGGTTCCTCGACCATTACCTCGCCATCGCCCAGGCCGCCAAAGAGAGTGGATGCAACTTCATGGTGAAGCTCCATCCCTCCAGTTATGCCTCTTACTGGTGCAGGGCGGAAGAAGAGTATGATTATTGGAATCAATACCCCTGGATCAAGATTCTCGACACCATCCATACCCACCCCATGTTCCACCACATGGATGTGGGTTTGGGCATCAACACCCACTCGGCCATGGATACCGCCTATTTTGGCAAACCATTCATCTATGTGGAGGCGGACCGTGCCACACTCCCCTCCCTGCCAGGATTTCACGCCAAAGAGCATGGCTGCACCCTGCACCCTGGTCCATCCAGCCATTGGCATGAAAATCCGACCGAATATCCCAATCCATGGTTTTCATCCTGGCTGGGTTACTCCGCCCGCCTGCATGAATTGCCTGCTCTGCTGCGCAATCCGGCAACCTATCGCATCAATCCGGAACATCAACAACGCATCATCGCCGAATTCTGGCACCGCAACGATGGCGGCGCATCGGCACAGATTGTCCAGGAGGTGATGAACGAGTGCGCCGTGCGACTGCGCAGCCCGGATCGCTGGCGTTCACCCGCCGTCTGGCGGGGTAGTTTTCAGGACTTCACCGGGCGCGTGCTTGACCGGATCCGGTCATGGCGACAGAATTGAAAGATAAAGAAGGGGGCCGGGGGATTCTTCCTGTATAATTTTGATTTTAAACCGCGATCAGCTTGGGATATGTCATTTGTCAGTGGGGTCCAGGGGCCAATGGCCCCTGGTGGGGTCCAGGGGCGAAGCCCTTGGGACTTGCTTTTGGCGCGTTTTGCCGCAGGCGCGCCCCCTGGTCGCCGCAGGCGACGCCTGTGAGCTAAAAACTCATGATCAAGAAATGGTCGCGGTTTAAAATAAGAAATTTCAAAAAAAATCTGTCTGACTGGACTTTAGAGGCGCACCCCTGCTGTCCAAGATAGGTAGCCTCATGGAAAGGATGGCATGCAAGGGGAAAAGGATTGATTCTTCACCGTGTTGCGCAATGTGGAGTCTCAACCGGTCAGCAGGGGGGGTATGAATTTCCGAGATTTCGAGTCCCACCAGTCGCGAATCCGGTACTCGGTGACGTTGACCGTGATGTGCACATCGAAGACCTGACGGGACTCGAAGCCATCTTCTCGGTGGAAAAGCACTGCGGACGGTCAAAGAACAGCAAAATCTGGCGATCCCCCAACCTTTATTTGGATTTTCAAAAAAACAACTAAAAGCTATACAAGGATTTTTTTGGTCGGGTGTTGAATGGTTACCATTTTTGTTTCATTTATCAATTAAAAGGTCTCACGCCTCCTGCCGTATGAATTTTCCTCCAGCAGGCCTCATGACTTTAGTCAAGCCATAGGCCAACTCTTCCTGGTGGGTCATTTGCGCAAGCCATGACTCTTCCATCGGAAAGGCCCCCATGTATTTGTCCAGGCTTCTTCGTCTGACCGAGCGGGGAGGAACTCCGATCTTCAGAATCAGGGCGAACCGTCGGAGAAACGCCGGGTTGATCTGCTTGACCTGGTTGCTGACCCAGAAGGAAGGGACTGGGTTGGTTTCCAGGGTCCGGTTGATTCGGAATTTTTGTTGCTCCTGCTGGCGGCCGTAAGCGGAGTGGACCGACGAAATTGCAAAATGCAGCGCCGTCGTTTCTTTTTGAGCATTGTGTTGCATTCCATGTTCACTCTCCTCTGGCGCGACCGAGATGATTCCGAACAATAAATTGAGCTGCCGTGAGTTGGCCCTCATCTGACCTGCCAGTCGTTCCACCGATCCGTGAATTTCGGTCATCCGCTCCGACAATCGTACAAAGTCAGTAACTATTCAGCACCCCGCCTAAAAAAGATCCTTGACAGGGTTTTTCGCTGTCTTTTGGAAATCCAGGTGCAGGTCGGAAGATCGCCAGATTTTGCTGTTCCTTGACCGTCCGTAGTGCTTGCCTCCGCAGATGATTTGATCCATTACCCCCACCACATGGCATCGCCACATCTGCGATCCTGGTGGTATTGAGGGGGCAAAATTTTGTCTGAAAAAGTTGTGCTATAATCCCCGCATCAACCCAATGCGAGGAGATG
>JADFWP010000004.1 GCA_015234115.1 Magnetococcales bacterium | reverse complement strand
GAGAGGGTCTGGGGGATTCTTCCCCCAGGGTTTTGACTTTAAACAAAAAATCTTTGAAAATGTTTTATTTTAAAGTCAAAACCCTGGGGGAGGAATCCCCCTGACCCCTTCTTTTCTTTCAATGGATGTCGCCATGACCTGTTCGTGCTCCGGAAAGCGCTTTCATTGGTCGATCGGTACGCCGTTTTCCCATTGGCCCCGCAACCGCAAACCATTGGTGTGCGTGATCGTGCCGACACCGTGTTTCTTGTTGAAACGCCATTCTCCGTCATAGCGCTGGCCACTGGCGAAGATATAGCTTCCCTGTCCATGTTTCTGGTTGTTCTGCCACTCTCCGGAGTAGCGGTCCCCACTGCTGAACTGGTAGGTTCCTTCACCCTGTCGGTTGCCATTGACCCATCCGCCACTGTAGGTGTCGCCGCTCGGGTAGAGATAAACCCCCTGGCCGTTCTGGCAATTTCCTTCGATGCAGCCGCTTTTGCCTTGCAGAATGGCCTGTTCGATGGCCTGGCGTTTTTCCGCTTCCTGACGGACCTGTTCCTGTTCGGCCAGGGCGCGTTGCTCTTCGAGTTCCGCTGCCTGACGCTGTTTGGCCAGATGATCGGCAAACATCAGGTGACGGGTGCCCTGCCCGAACCGTTTGTCGTGCCGCCATTCTCCGACGTATTTGTCCCCATTGGCCTGAATCAGGGTGCCTTTGCCGTGACGCTGGTTGGCGTGCCACTCCCCTTCGTAGCGGCTGCCGTCCAGATAGGTGTAGCTTCCCTGTCCTTCCATGCGGTCCTGACGCCAGGAACCGCTATATTTTTCGCCATTGATGTAGGTATAAACCCCGGTGCCGTGCCGCTGTCCACCGCGCCAGTTTCCCTGGTATTCATCGCCATTGTCAAAACGGAAACGTCCCGTGCCATCGCGACAATTGCCGGAGAGACAACGTTTCGTCTCCTTGGGCGCGACCGTCTGCTGGGTCGGTTTGAGAACTTCTTGCGTGCTGCGTTGCTTTTCCTTCTCCTGGCGGATTTCCTGTATGGCCCGGTCGGCGGCGCGGATATAGTGCGCCCGTTGCACCACCTCCTGTGCCCAGCGGTCCAGTTCGGCCTCTTGCAGGCGTGCCGCCTCGCGCACAGGATCGATTCTGGAAGAAGGAACCATGGCTTCGCGGGCGGATTCGATCTTGGCAGGCGGATTTTTTTCGTCGCCACCCGATTGCAAGAGCGTCGGGGCGGCTCCGAATGGCGACCACGGGGGGGCCAATACCCAGATGACCCCGCTGGCCAGCAGATCCACAACCAACAGAATCACGACCAGCCGACCCCAACGCAACCGGGTGTGCGGTGTTGATGGGTGAATTGCGGCAGCAGGCGCAGGTGTGGCGACGGTGTTGGCCAGATGGCCCAGAGGATGGAGCGTGATCCATCTCTTCTGGATCAGAACATCATAGAAATGGGCAAAAGTGGTCTGGTTCTCGTCTGCCTCGCGTTGCGAGCGACCGAGGCGGATTTCTTCCAGAAAGTTTTCAATATCATGCGTTGTAGCGTTGGCCAGGGTTTTGTGGTGTCCCTTGAGCCAGGTCTCCAAGGCGTCCAGGTGCGCCAGTTCCGTTTTGGCGTCCGCAGCCGGGATTCTCTGTTTGCAGTGCAGCAGGAAGACCGCCACCTCATTGGAAAAATGTTCCGGATAATAATCATCCGGTTTCCACAAAATGATCTTTTCCCCGCACAAGGGGCAAGGGGCCGGGCGTCCGTGGGCCGGAACATGATCGGTCAATGCCTTGAATCGGGAGTGGCAATGATGACAGGTGACGATGGTTTTCATGTGTGTGACGTTTTCCGTTTGGACCGCGCACGTTGGAGATGCCCACTGCGATCAATCTAGCAGATTGGCTGGCGTGATGCGAGTTCGTTTTTCGTGACGAGAATTTTTTTCACACATGTCCTGGTCGTCTTAATTTTATGAATACGAACATTCACATTTGCAATCTAAAGAGAGCATTTTCGTCCTTGTTTTTGCGAGAGTTTTTGATTTTTATATTTTAATAGGTTTTTACAATTCACTATTTAAGATTTTTTAATGCATTGTTATTAATTATAAATAATAAAAAAATAATTCAAATAAAATGATAAAAACTCATGTGAAACTTTGATTTTCTGGTGTCTCTTGCACGAAAAAGGATTGACCACGGATTTGGTGTGGTCTTATGCTGCATCGCGATGAGGTTAAAGCAACGTAGAAGAACTCTCCAAATCCATGGGGGAGGCGGGGTGAGGCAATGGGTTGGTTCTGGATGGGGTTCGGAGGTGTGCCATGGAAATGATCCGTCGGGAAAGTCGTGTTGTGCCGTCAGGACAGTGGTCGGGTGTTCGGGGTCAATGGCCTCTGGTCAAACGCGATGAGGAAGAAATGGACATCGGGATCGAATTGCCAATGGGATTGACACCGGACTTTTTGTTGGGATTGTTCCGGTATCATATGAGCTGGTTGAGTCGGGTCTCCGGCTTGAGCGAGGCCGATGCGCGTCAACGGGTGGTGGCCCTGATGAAATCGGGTCGGATCGGCTATCAGGACGATGCGGGCAACAAGCGGACGGTGCCGGGCGAGGCGATTCGTTGGGTGGTGCATCATGCCTGAACCGGGGTCGGGCCTGCCGGGTGGTGGCGGATCAGGCCCGACGCGCGTTGCTGCGTGGACGGCTTCGGAATCAACCGGCCACGATTTGGATCTGGTTGGCCGACAGGGTTGAGAGCGGATTCAGGGTGGCCACGGTCACGCCGGCCAAGGCGCCGTTGCCGTCCGGGTCATAGCGGAGCAGACCGCTGGTGGTGTTGAAAATGAAACGTTGTGCCGGGGTGGTGGCGCCATCGGTGGTGCCGATGGCGAGGCGGGAGGCATCCAGCTGACCTGTGGCGAGCGCGCCGAAGTTCTGACTGACAAAGAGCAGCCGGTCACCCTGGTCAGCCTGGAAATCGGTGATGACATCGCCGCCTTCGCTGCGCAGGATGAATTTGAAGGCATCGGCGCCAGCCCCTCCGGTGAGCCGGTCCTGGCCGCGTCCACCGCTCAGGGTGTCGGCTCCGGCACCTCCTTGCAGCACATCCGGTCCGGCTCCCCCTTTCAAGGTATCGTCGCCATCCCCGCCCTGAAGCGTGTCTCCGCCATCTCCCCCATCCAGGGTGTTGGCGGCGCTGTTGCCGGTCAGGGCGTTGGCCAGACGGTTGCCGGTGGCGTCAATCGTTCCGGTCCCGGTCAGGGTGAGATTTTCCAGGTTGGGCCCCAGTTGCCAGGAGATGGCGCTTTCCACCTGATCGTTGCCCGCGTTGGCGGTCTCGATCACCAGGTCGTCGGCCTCCTCCACAATATAGAGATCATCGCCACGGCCACCGGCCATGCGGTCCATGCCGACTCCCCCTGCCAGCCGGTCGTTGCCGTCCTCCCCGAACAGAAAATCCTGCCCGGCATCCCCAAACAGGGTGTCGTTGCCTGCTCCGCCCCGCACCGTGTCGTGGCCATCGCCCCCATGCAGCAGATTGGCGCCGCTGTTGCCGGTCAGGGTGTTGGCCAGGCCATTGCCCGTGCCATCGAGATCGGCGGTCGTGGTCAGGGTGAGATCTTCGAGGTTGGCTCCGAGGGTCCAGGAGAGAGCGCTCTCCACCCGGTCGATTCCGGAACGCCCCCGTTCGGTGATGGTGTCTGCGCGATCCGCGACGATATAGCGATCATTGCCGCTGCCCCCTTCCAGGAGATCGGTGCCGGTTCCGCCATCGAGCAGATCGTTGCCCGCACCGCCATACAGGGTGTCGTTGCCCGCATCCCCTTGCAGCGTGTCGTGACCGGCTTCTCCTTTCAGGGTGTCGTCGCCCGCGCCACCTTGCAGCGTGTTGTCCTGCGCGTTGCCGGTGAGGGTGTTGTCCAGGTCGTTGCCGGTGGCGTGGAGATTGCCCGGACTGGTCAGGGTGAGGTCATGTGCGTCATCGGTCAGCCGTTGGGTCACGGTGGTGATGATCTGCGGTCCGGATACGTCGAGTTGCACCTCCTGAATGGTGCTGGTCAGACCATCCGAGCCGGTGATCGTGAATGTGTACTGGTTGTCGCTGCCGAAGGTTTCCGCGCCGCTCCAGGTCACCATGCCTGAGCTGGCGTCGATGTCGAAGAGGGCGGCATCGTCGCCGGCCAGGGTGAAGGTGAGGGGCGTTGTGGTCTCTGTGGTCTGGATGTCGGTCTGGTAGATCACGCTGCCGCTGTCGATCCCTTCCTGGTCCAGTCCGCTGCCTGGCCAGAGCGGGTCATTGCCGTCCCAGGACCAGGACCAGGCGGGCCACTGGGTGTGGTAGAGCAGTTCCATACCCTGGGTGTGGAGATGTTGCATCCCGGAGGTCAGAAGCTGGCCCATGCCGGTCAGCAGTTCCATGGGTTGAACAAGCAGATCATGGGCGGCGTGTTCGAATCCGGACCAGGAGGGCAGGGTCAGGTGCATCGACACGGTGTGTGGGGTGGTCAACATGGAAGGGGCACCTTCTGGCGGATTGGAAAAGGTTCTTGGATCTTTTGTTGCCATACCGGCCAATCTTAATGTCCGGCGCCTGAAAAGCAAGCGCGAAGTGGGATTGACTACCTTTCTTCACAATCGTGTCGAGATGCGGTGGCCGGTCGGTTGGTCGCAGGAGAGGGCGCGGATGAAAAGTGAAAAAAATCTGTTTACCTTTGGTGCGGGTTGTGTTACAAGGTATAGTGAGTCGGCAGTCGTATCGAGAGCAAAGGAGAGCACAGCCTTGTCCGCGCGCTGTAGGATCGTTCTGCCAAACAGTTTAGCAACCATCAGGAGTAAGTGAGAGTACCATGGCAGATCGTGAGACAGGAACCGTCAAATGGTTCAACGAAGGGAAAGGGTTTGGCTTCATCGAGCGCGCTGGCGGCAAGGGGGACATCTTCGTCCACTTCAGCGCCATTTCCGGTAGCGGATTCCGGACCCTGGCCGAAGGCCAGCGGGTGGAATTCAATGTGGTTGCCGGTGACAAGGGCCCCAAGGCGGAAAACGTCGTGACCCTGTGATGTTTCTTGGGGTTGGCGAGAAGTTTTCTTGCCAACCCCATTTTTTTGAACGGCCAGAATATCGATCGTGGATTTTTTTGTCTGGAAAGTAGTTGACCGGTTGGTTCTTTTTGCTCAGGTGCCTGTCCGGATCCGGGCTTGAGGGAGGCGTGTCTCGAACTTTCTGTTTGTCTTGACAACGTGGCCTGTCTTGCACGGGTGGCGGTTTGGAGAGGAGCGCAATCATCATGGAGCGCAGCGATGCACAGTGGCGTGAATCCTTGGCGCCTGAGCGATACGAGGTGTTGCGATGCGAAGGAACCGAGCGTCCTTTCACCAGTCCCCTCAACCACGAACACCGTGCCGGCCGTTTTGTCTGCGCCGGGTGTGCGCAGGAACTTTTCACCGCCGCGATGAAATATGACAGTGGAACCGGTTGGCCCAGCTTTTTTCAGGCGGTGGAAGGGGCGTTGGCCACCCGGATCGACTGCAAACTCCTGATGCCACGCACCGAATATCATTGTGCCCGTTGTGGCGGACATCAGGGCCATCTGTTTGATGATGGCCATTCGCCATCTGGCAAACGTTATTGCAACAACGGATTGGCACTGCGCTTCGTGCCGGATGGAGAGCTGTCGTCATGAAGGATCGGCAGTCGTCGCGTCGGCTTTTTCTGATGCAATCGCTGTTGCTGGGGGTGGCGTTTGGCCCCATGGGCTGTGCGCCTGTGCCGATCCGCCAGGGGATCCGTCGGATGGAGGGGGAAGCCCGGTTGGGGGATCGGCCCATTGGAGTGGATGGCCTCGTGCGACCCGGCGAGACGGTGCAAACCGGCGCTCATGGTCGTCTGGTGCTGGTGATGGGGGAGGATGCCTTTTTGCTGGGTCCGGAGACCCGTTTGCAGTTTCATGCCGCTGCCGTACTCCCGGAGGCCACGCCGGAACCCGAATTCTTGCCGTCCGTTCGACCGGATCCGGGCGTCGTGCCATCATCTCCTGCGCAGTCAACGGGTTATACCTTGCATTCGGGTCGGGTATTGTCGGTGTTTGGCCGCGGACCGCGCGCGCTGGTCACGCCGACCGCGACCATCGGCATTCGGGGGACTGGACTGTTCCTGGAGGTGGCGCCGGAACAGGATTATCTCTGCCTTTGTTATGGCCGGGTCGAAATCCGTATGAAGGACGCGCCGCAACACCTTGAACACCTCGAAGCCACCCATCACTCCGCGCGTTATCTGGCGGCCAAGACGCCGGTGCGCAAGGCGCCCATGCTCCATCACACCGATGAAGAGCTTTACATGCTCGAAGCCCTGGTCCATCGGGTGCCGCCGTTTGACGGAGAACCGCCGCACAGTTACTAACCGCAACCATGGCGGGATCATGCGTCTCTGGCTCAAAGGCGTGTCTCCTGGTCGCCGCAGGCGATGCCTGTCGGCCAGGAGCACATGTTTCCGAAATGGTTGTCGTTTAATTCTCGTTTTTTCGGCTTCTGCCTCCTTGCCATGTCGCGTGCCGCATGAGAATATCCCTCCCGACCATGGCTTATTTGAGGGGTGAACCACGATGCTTGACGAGCACGAAAGAACGGTTTCCACCACGTCGCGGCGACAGCATGAGCGTGTCTGGTTTCGGTTTCAGGTTGAATTGGTGTTGGATGGCAAAGTAGTGCTATTGGGAACAACTAAAGATGTTTCGTTGCGTGGGATGTTTATTCATACCACCCATCCGCCTTGTCAGGTTGCCGTCGGCGACACGGGTACGCTTCGTCTGTCCGTGCTCAATCTGAAACGGGAGTTTCCCTGTCGGGTGGTTCATGTTCAGTCCACGGGCCTTGGTCTGACCTTCCAGCCGCACGGGGACGATCTGGGCACGATATTGGATCAAGTGCAGATCAAAACCGCCAATGAATGGATTCAATAAAGGAGGAGTGCGCCCATGCCCGCTTATGGGTCAGGTCAGAATCCCGGATCATCCGGTCCGGTTGCCGCTGCGGATCGTTCCAGGAGTGCGGTCGATCACCGGAAACACGAACGCTACGGCATGCGTTTTCCGGTCACGGTGGTTTTTGAAGATGGGACCACCCTGCACGGTCATTCCGAGGATGTCAGTCTGACCGGCTTTTTTGTCGTCTGCCCAGGCGTCATGGTGGCGGTGGATCGTCACGGACAGGGGACGATCCAGCTTGGTCAGGATCGCCATACTTTCCATTGTCGCGTGGCCCGACAGACGCCCGCCGGTCTGGCTTTGTCGATCACCAAGGATTGCGCCATCCTGGGCTATGCCATCACCAATCATCTTTTCAATCAGCTTTCGTCCGTACGCCTCGGTCCGGGGGAGTCTGGCCCGGCCCGTTCGTTCCGGTGATTGTCATCAAGGCTTTTTTGTCTTCGCAATAATTGACGATGGCCATGCAAGGGTGATACACTTGGTTACAGGTGGATGGTTGAGGATTGAAAATGAAGGTTTGTTTAATGGATTGGCGGCGTTGGCTCGGAGAAAGGCATGCGTGGTGCACGCAAATTGCGACTGCTGGTGGCGATCGGGTTGCTGGCGCTGGTGATCATGGTCAGTCTGGTTGGTATCTTTCACCGCCAGGTCATGACCGGCCAGATTCTCGAACTGGGTGAAAAGAACCATCTGGTACTCTCGCGGGCCTTGGCCAACGGGCTGTGGACCGATCTTGAACCGTTCATCCATCTTGTGAGTGTGGATCCGGACGCGGTGCAGGCCATGCCGGAGACCGCCCGGTTGCTGGAACGGCTGAAACTGCATACCCGCGATCTCCCCATCATCAAGCTCAAGCTTTACAATCGGCAGGCGGTGACGGTTTTCGCCACCGACCTCCAGAAGATCGGAGAGGATCAATCCGTCAATGCCGGTGTGGTCGCGGCGCTGGAAGGGCGGATCACGAGCAAGCTGCACCTGGGCGAGCAGGTGCGCACCACCGATGGGGTGCTGGAAGATCGTTCCATTCTTGAAAGTTATCTTCCGATGATCCACGGCTCGGGTCCGGCCGTGGATGGCGTGTTCGAGTTGTATCAGGATGTCACGCCGCTGCTGGCCCGGATTCGTCACTCCCAGTGGCAGGAGATCATCACCAGCGGCACTTTTGTGACGATCTTCGTGATTCTGTTTTCGTTCGTCATCCTGCGTCTCAGGCGGGACGTCGCGGTGCATGAGGAGAACCGGCGTCAGTTTATCGAACGGATCCAGCACGACAAGGAGGATCTGGAAAAGCGGGTGGCAGAGCGGACCCGGGAGTTGACCCGGACCAATCAGGCCCTGAAAATCGAAGTCGAGGTGCGCCGCCAGGCCGAGCAGGAGCTTTGTCTGGCAGCGAGCGTCTATCAGAACACCACTGAAGGGATTCTGGTGACCGATCCGCGCGGCATGATCGAATCGGTCAATCCGGCCTGCATCACCATCACCGGCTATTGCGAGGAGGAGGTGATCCACAAGCCGATGAGCCAGTTGTTCTCGGCGCAGCATGACGAGGCCTTTTATCGCCACATCGAGCAGGAGTTGGCCGCTCAGGGTCGCTGGCATGGCGAAATGTGGGGTCAGCGCAAGAACGGCACGATCTTTCCGCAGTTTGCCAACATCAGCGTCATTCGGGACGGGGATGGTCGGGTGAGTCAGTTCGTGCTGATTTTCACCGATCTTTCCAGCATCAAGAGTTCCGAGCAGCAGTTGCATTTTCTGGTGCATCACGATGCTCTGACCGGTCTGCCCAACCGGTTGCTGCTCAAGGACCGGATGCGTCAGACCTTTTCCTATGCGGTTCGTTTCAACCAGATCGTCGGCATTCTGTTTTTGGGGTTGGACCGGTTCACGGTGATCAACGAAGCGGTGGGGCGCGGCGTCGGGGATCGGATCTTGCGGGATGTGGCGTTGCGTCTGGCCAACTGTCTGCGGGATGAGGACTCGCTGGCCAGGGTTGGCGGGGACGAGTTCGTGATCTTGGCCACGGGTCTGCATCAGGGCGGCAATGCCGGTCGCATCGCCCGCAAACTGCTTTCGGCCTTGAGCGAGCCGGTGATCGTGGAGTCGGAACGCTATTATCTTTCGGCCAGCATCGGCATCGCGCTCTATCCCGTGGATGAGGGGGATGAGGATGCCCATCTCAAAATGGCCGAATCCGCCATGCGTCGCGCCAAGGAGCAGGGAGGCAACGCGGTCCACTATTTCACCAAGGAGATCGATTCGGTTTCGGCCAAGCGCATGGCCATCGAGAACGGTTTGCGTCTTGCGTTGGAGCGCGGCGAGCTGTTTTTGAACTATCAGCCCCAGATTCACGTCGTGACCGGTCGGTTGATGGGGGTCGAAGCCCTGATCCGCTGGAAAAGTCCGGAGCTGGGTCTGGTTTCACCGGTCAATTTCATTCCGATTGCCGAAGAGAGCGATCTCATTTCGGCCATTGGCGACTGGGTGTTGCGCACCGCGTGCCAGCAGAATATGCTGTGGCAGGAGGAGGGGTTCGCACCGATTCGCATGGCGGTCAATCTTTCGGCGCGTCAGTTTCAGAATCGCGATCTTCCGGACAAGGTGTCCCGCATTTTGCAGGATACCGGCCTCAATCCCCGCTATCTGGAGTTGGAGTTGACCGAAGGGATGTTCATGCGCGATGTCAACGAGACCGTCGCTACGCTGCGCACCCTCAAGGCGATGAATCTGCAACTCTCTATCGACGACTTCGGCACGGGTTATTCTTCGCTGAGTTATCTCAAGCGTTTTCCCATTCACACCCTCAAGATCGATCGGGCGTTTGTCCGCGACATCATCGCCGATCCGGATGATGCGGCCATCACCAAGACCATCATCTCCATGGCCAAGAATCTGAATCTTCAGGTGGTGGCCGAAGGGGTGGCCTCGCCCGATCAGCTGGAATTCCTGCGCTCCCTGGGGTGCGATCTGGTGCAGGGTTTTCTGTTCAGTCCTCCGGTCGGTCCGGAGGAGATTGCTTTGTTTCTGGATGAAGATCGCGCTTATGGGGAGCGATCCACCTTTTCTCCCAAATTTCATTCCACAGGTGGCGCCCTGGTCACCTTTCCTGAATCCGGCGTCCGAATAAAGGAAGAACATAATGAATAGATTCGCATTTTTTCGCAATCTTCTGATCGGGCGCAAGCTCGGCATCGCCTTTGGGATTACCGGGCTGTTTTTCATGAGCGTGGTGGGGCAGTTCTACTATGCCCTGTTCGACTCGTTGGATTCGTATGAATTTTTAAGCCGGGAATACGGGGATCGGAAGGATCATTTTCTGGACATCCATCGCTACATGCTGGAGGCCAGGCGGGGCGAGAAGGATTTTCTGGCGCGCAAGGAGGTCAAATACGCCGAGCGAGTGGCCAAGTTCGTCTCCATGGCCGATCAGGATGCCGGCGAGCTGGCCGGGTTGCGGGAACCGATTGCCGACATGAGCGGCAGCCAGATGTCCGCAAAGGTCCGGGGATTGATCGCGGATTACCATGCCGCGTTCCGTGAGATTGTCGAGGCCTGGAAGGTCCAGGGGTTGGATCCCGATTCCGGGTTGCAGGGGCGTTTTCGCAAGGCGGCCCACGAGTTGGAGAAGATTCTCAACGATTTCGACGTGGCCCAGTTGCTGCTCGAATATGGGGAGATGCGGCGCAATGAAAAGGATTTCGTGGTGCGCGGCAAACCCAAGTATGTCACTCAGTTTCAGACCCAGGCAAATCTGTTCAAGACCCATCTGGCGGCTTCGCGGATGGGCAAGCCGCTCAAGGAGAAGCTCGGGCAGGCTCTGGCGGAATATCAGGTGGCTTTCGATGCCTTTGTGGCGGCGCGCCACAAGGATGTTTTGACCCAGCTGGAAGATCCGGTTTATTTGCGCATGAGCGAAAAGGCGCACGCGGTCGAAGGGATCCTGGAAAGCCATTATGTACCGGCCATCTGGCAGAATCTGCTGATGCTGCGTCGGCATGAGAAGGATTATCTCATGCGTTTTCAGGATAAATACGTCACCCAGTTGCGCGATCTGGCAGCCCAGGTGGTGGGAAGTGTCAACGAGGCCGAGATTCCGACCCAGATCAAGGAGCAGATTCTGCTCAATATCACCGAATACGAGACGAGTTTTGTCTCTTTGGTGGACCAGCACAAGCGCCTCGATGGGTTGAGCGAGAAAATGCGGGAAGCGGTCCATCGCATGGAGCCGATCATCGAGGAGAATGTGGCGGCGGCTGTGGCGCAGATGAAGCGACTGGAGGTCGAAACCCAGACTGAATCACGGTTGCGCGCCACGGTAGCGCTGGTGGTGGCGCTGGTGGCCGGTGTATTGTCCACCTTGTTTTCGATTGTGATCACCCGCATGATCGCCAATCCTCTGGTAACGCTGAACATGTTTGCGCGTCAGGTGGCCACCGGGGATCTGAATGCCGGTGTGGATTTCAATCGGGAGGATGAGATCGGCCAGTTGGGACGGGCCATGAACCAGATGGTCTCTTCGTTGCGGGATCTGGTGGCGCGCATGACGGGCAATGCCCGCGATCTGGAGAAATCGGCCATGGAGTTGGCTTCGGTTTCGACGCAGTTGACCGGCAGTTCCTCGAACATGATGGAGCGGGCCGGGACGACAGCGGCTGCGGTCGAGGAGTTGAGCGCCACGATGACCCAGGTTTCGGCTTCGGCAGAGGAGGCCAGCGTCAATCTCGGTGGGATCGCCACCGGCACCACGCATGCCAGCGAGAACATCGAATCGGTTTACGCCGCCTCTCAGGAGACCGCCGGGGTGTTGAGTCAGGTGGCCGAGTCTTCCGAGCAGGTGAGTCATGAGTTGACTTCCATTGCCGAGGGGGCGGTGCGCGCCAACAGTTCGGTCACGTCGGCGGCCAGTTCGCTTCAGGAGTTGACGGCTTCGTTCCTGGCGGTGCGGGAGCGGTGTTCTTTTGCCGATGCCCACTCCCGGAAGGCGGCCGAGCGGATTCAGAATTCCGAAGGGGTGATGGTGCAACTGGCCCGTTCGGCTCAGGAGATCGGCAGTGTGGTGGAGGTGATCAACAACATCGCCGAACAGACCAACATGCTTGCCTTGAATGCTTCCATCGAAGCGGCCGGAGCCGGGGATTCGGGCAAAGGGTTTGCGGTGGTGGCCAACGAGGTGAAGGAGTTGGCCAGGCAGACCGGTTTTGCTACGCAGATGATTCACGATCAGGCGGGCGCGATCCAGGGGCAATCCGGGGAGGTGTCGGATGCGATCCGGGAGATCATTCGTCTGATCGAGGGCATTTCCGAGGCCAACAGCGAGATCGCCCAGGCGGTCAACACCCAGTCCACAGCGGTCGAGGCGGTTTCGTTGGCCATGGAGATTGCGGCTGGAGAGGCCAGCGAGGTGACGGATCGTCTTGGTGGCGCGGTTGCCCGAATTTCCGGGAGTTCGCAGCAGGTGATGCAGGTTTTCAACAGCCTGCTGGCGGTGAGCAGTCAGATGGGGCAGGCCAGTCAGGGGATGGAGGAGGTTTCCCGGAATGTCCATCAGGCATCGCAAGGGGCCGGGGAGATCACCCGCAGTGTGACCGAGGCGGCCACGGCCACGGGAGAGATTGCCCGTTCGATGGCGGCTGTCAACACCGAGGCGGTGCAAATGCGCACCATCAGTGGTCTGCTCGATCAGCGCGCCGGTCAGTTGACCGGGATGGCCAAGGAGTTGCAGGCGTTGGTATCGCAGTTCAAGGTGTGATGGCGGGCAATCCGGGCGCACTTCTGAAAAAAAGAAGGGGTCTGGGGGATTCTTCCCCCAGACCCCTTCTTTTTTTCAGAAGTGGAATTCTTGAAGCCAGGTGCGGTTGGATGCCGGACAGCGTTCCCACTCCGGCCACCAGGGGAGTGGAAGCGGGCCATGCGCCTGCATCGTCGTCAGAATCCGTCCGCTGCGCAGGCCGGAATGAGGAGCGGCGGATCCCACCCCTTGCGGGTATGGGATCCGGATCATCAGGCGTTCGGGGATGACCCAATCGTCATCCGGTAACGCATCCGTGCAACGTTGGGACATGGTTTTTTCTCCTTGATGGCATTCGGTCGCGCTATCCATCCGCACCGTCGGTTGCGGAATCCTCTTGTGTCTGCATCTGTTCCAGAGTCATGATCACCATCTGATTGAAAGATCTTCGTTCCGTTTCCGCTTTGTTGCCGATCCATTCGGCCAACGATTCCGGGAAACGCAGCGATTTTTGCACCATTCTGATTTTTTTGTCCGTTTTCATGATCGGGTCTGCTCCTTTGCTGTGACGTGAATTCTGGTTGAGAATGATTGACCAGAACGCATTGGAAAATCAGTTGCATGATTTCAGCAGGACGGGAATTCTTGTGGAGTGGTTGGCGTGGGAGCGATTTGCGCGTAGAATAGATGGAGTTTGCAGAAGGATCGGTGAATGGAAACAGTCCGTGCGTGGAGGCGGGTGCAAGATGCTGGTGGAGAGCGTGGTTCTGGTGCATGGGTTGTGGCTGGATGGGACGGAATTCAAGTGGCTGGATCAGCATCTGCGTCGGCAAGGCTATCGGGTGTTGACGTTTCAATATCCCACGGTGCGACGTGACCTGGATGAGAATGCCGAGGGGTTGTGGGAGTTTCTGGAGTTGCGTTTCGGGCCGGGCATGAAGCGGGTGACGGCCGGTTCGGTGCATCTGGTTTGTCACAGTCTGGGTGGACTGGTGGCGCTGCGGATGCTCGAACGTCATCCCGAGGCGCCGATCGGGCGCATGGTCGCCCTGGGCAGTCCGTTCCAGGGGTCGCTTTCGGCCCAGCGGGTCGCGCGCTGGCCGGGGGGATCGTGGCTGGTGGGCCGCAGTCTGGCCGGTGGATTGGATGGGCAGCGGGAATGGCGTGCCCCGGAGGGACGACAGATCGGGGTGTTGGCTGGAACGCTTCCTTTGGGGCTGAGTCATCTGGTATGGGGGTTGGCGTCTCCCAACGACGGCGTGGTTGCGGTCGCCGAGACCCGGTTGCCGGGTGCGGTACACGCCACCTTGTCGGTGATGCATGTGGGATTGGTGTTTTCGCGGCGCGCGGCGCAGTGGGTGCAACATTTTTTGACGACAGGAGAGTCGGAATGGTGAAGTCGGAGTCTCGTTCAGGGGGCTGGGCATGAAACCGGGTGTCACGGGGTTGCAACGGGTGATCGATGCGGGAGGCTACTCCCTGCTGGGCTTGCAGGCAGCCTGGCGTCACGAGGCGGCGTTCCGGCAGGAGATGGGATTGGTATTGCTGCTGTTGCCCGTCGGGTTGTGGCTGGGCGCCAACGGCGTGGAGCGGGCGTTGCTGATCGGGTCGCTGTTGCTGGTTCCCATCGTCGAACTGCTCAACTCCGCCATCGAGGCGGTGGTGGATCGGATCGGCCCCGAACATCATCCTCTCTCTGGCCGTGCCAAGGATCAAGGGTCGGCGGCGGTGCTGATTGCCTTGATCAACACGGTTCTGATCTGGGGACTGGTTTTGTGGGAGCATGGGACGTGATCCGGAAACGGACCTCATAAAGGAATCCTCCGCATGTCGGAAAAAACCGTTCGGCAGATTCTGATCCTTCTGTTGCTGCTGGTTCTGCTTCTTTTGTTTGTGCGGCTTGGCAAGAACCTCTCCCAGTCTCTTGCCTCGGGTTACGGGGCGCAAGCCGGTCATGCCATCCGGTTGCGTCTGGGGCTGGGTGGGTCGGTCAACGGTGTGGCGCGTGCGGCGGCCGTGCGCTTGAGCGAACGCATGACCGTGATGAGTCGGGGCGAGGTCGTGTTGACGGTGCATCCGGCGTCCGAACTGGGCGGGGACGAGCGGATGCTGGAACAGGCGAGCCGGGGCGAACTCTCCATGGTGGTGTTGCCGCTGGCGATGCTGGGCAGACAGGTCGGCGCCATGCGGATGTTTGATCTGCCTTTTCTTTTTGCTTCCCGCGACTCGTTTCATCTGGCCATGGATGGTGCCTTGGGTCGGATGCTGCTCGACAAGGCCCGTGTGCTCGAATTGGAGGGGCTTGCCTTCTGGGAGGGGGGATTCCGACATTTTCTTGCGGATCGTCCGCTGCTGACGCCGGAGGCGTTTGCAGGCGTGCAGATGTTGGAGCCTGCGGACAACCGGATACGACGTGAGTTATTGGCGGGACTCGGCGTCCGTTTTGTCGGCCAGAGCGATCCCGAAGGGGTGCAGGCGCGGGAAGAGACGTTGTTTGAGCTGGTCGGTCAGCCGCGTCAAGCGTCTCACACCCATCTGACCTTGAGCGGCCATGCCCTGGCGGGTCAGTTGTTGGCCGTGAGTCGCGATGCCGTGGAGATGTTGACTGCCCGGCAACAGACGATTTTGCTGGATGCGGCGCGTGAGGTCGCCTTGTGGGTGCAACACGAGATCCGGATCCGGGAAGATGGGATGGTGCGGGAGCTGCGCGATGCCGGCGTGACGGTGCATGAACCCTCCCTGGAGGCCCGAGGTCGGTTTCAGGAGCGTTTGGCCTATGTGGCGCGCAAGTTCGAGGAGCGCATCGGGGCGGATGTCATGGCTCGGGTTTCCGAGTGGTTGAGCCTGCATCGGGTTGCGTCGGAGGGATCGAGGGAGATTCTGGTGGGGTTGGATGCCCAGCTTTCCGGGGAGAGCGCCTTGGTTGGGCTGGAGTTGAAACGCGGCATGATGCTGGCCATCGATGCGGTCAATGCGCAGGGGGGGCTGCTGGGGCGGAAGTTGGGGCTGGTGGTGCGCGACAACCATGGATTGGCCACCCGTGGACTGGACAACCTGAAATTTTTTGCCGGGCTGGAAGATCTGGTGGCTGTGTTCGGAGGGCAGAAGAGCACGGTGGTCGCGGCAGAGGTCGAGGAGGTGCATCGCCTGGAACTGCCGTTGTTGCTGCCCTGGTCTGCGGCCCAGCATTTGACCGAAAACGGTTTTGCTCCCAATCAGGTCTTTCGGCTCAGTCTGAACGATCGCTGGACCGCCCCGTTTCTGGCCAGGGCGGCGTTGGAGCGGGGCAAGCGGATTGCCCTGGTTCTGGA
This sequence comes from Magnetococcales bacterium, assembly GCA_015234115.1. Taxonomy (GTDB): domain Bacteria; phylum Pseudomonadota; class Magnetococcia; order Magnetococcales; family Magnetaquicoccaceae; genus Magnetaquiglobus. The sequence continues at coordinate 79,674 of JADFWP010000004.1, read as the reverse complement.
GAATTCCGGTTGGGGCCATCAATTTGAAAAGATCATCGGGCGTCATCTGCACGGGAGCGGGATTCGTCCGGAGTTGGTGCATTGGGTGGACAACGGCATGGCGGGGGGATTCGCCCCGTTGCTGGCCCGTTTTGCTGAAATCGGGGTGGATGTGGTGATCCTGGTGGATACCCCGGATGAGAGCATCCCGTTTTTGCTGGAACTTTCCCGGACTTTGCCGCATGTGGCGGTGGTTTCCCATTGGGGAGTGCTTGGTGCGCAACTGACGCCAGAGGAGCGGAGGATCCTTGGCGGTCTGGATCTGGTTTTTCCCCAGACCTTTTTTGCGACCGAGGCGGGCAATCGGGCCGGTGAACGATTGTTGCAGGAGAGTCAGGCGTTTTTTCATCTGGATGAGGCGGATCCTCCGGTGAACGTGGGCAGCGGATTTGCCCAGGCCTATGATCTGGTGCATCTTTTTGCCGCTGCGGTGCGTGCGGCCGGTTCCACGGAGCGCGCGGCGGTGCGCTCTGCCCTGGAACGGCTTCCGGTCTATCGGGGGGTGATTCGACAGCACGCGCCACCGTTCGATGCGCAACGTCACGATGCGTTGGGGAGCGAGGATTACCGGCTGGGACGGATTGGTCCGGATGGCAGCGTCGTGCCTGCGGAGAGCAGGCGATGAGCGCGGAAACACGGTTCAGATCGGGTGGCCAACTGCGCAGGCGCTATATTCTGCAATTCACCTCCTTTGTGGGGGCGGCGCTGGTGCTGGTGCTGGGTCTGTTGCAGGCGGACATGGTGCACTCGTTGCGCCAGAAGTCTCTGGCCGGCTTGCGTGCTCATGGACAGGAGTTGTTCGAGCGGGTGGAGACCCGCATCGGCTTCTTGCGCCAGAACCTCGAACAGTTCGCCAGAAATCCTCTGATGATCAATGCGCTGGTCGAAGGAACGGCCGCAGATCCCCATCTGCCCCAACTGGCCCGGAATTTCTCCAGTGGCCGTCATATCGCGGCCTTTACGCTGGTCAATTTCGATGGCACGCCGTTGTTCATGGATCAGGAGGGGGTCGCTGCGGTGCCCCGCGACTCTCCGGCCTTGCGGACGGCCTTGAGCTTGAGTCGTCCGGCGCCGATGATCGACGCTTCCGGTCGTTATCTGATCTTGAGCCATGCATTGGTGATGCATGATGTGATTCAGGGGGCGATGATCGTCCATGTGGACCTGGCCGGTTTGCTGGAAGAGATCGTTTCCGGAGATCAGACCATTCAGCACACCATCCTGCTTGGAGAGCAGGTTTTGTTTCAGAGTCGCGCCCAGAGTTCCCGCGATGCCATCGAATGGATCATGCCGCCGCCGCCCGGCTCCACGATTTTGACCCGGTTGGGGTTGCATCAGCGGTTGACCGTGGACAAGGCGGTGATTCGGGCGCCGATCTACGAGAGCATCACCAATGCCACGCTGCTGGGACTGGCCATCGTGATTCTGGCCATGTTGCTGGCGTTTCGTCTTGGCGCCAAGGCGGCGGATCCGATTCTGATGCTGTGTGAACGGGTGCGTCAGGCCACCGAGGACGGGACCACGGCCATCACCCCGGTCGGCACGGGAGATGAACTGGAGGAGTTGGCCGCGCTTTTCGAGGAACGGACCCGTGCCTTGTGGGTGATACGCAAGGAGTTGGAAAATCGCGTCATGGAGCGGACGCGCATCCTGGCGCAGCTCAACGTGGATCTGGAACACGAGGTGGAAGAGCGCATCCGGGTGGAAAGCGAGACCAGACGCCATCTGGAACTGCTCGATCAGGCCCAGCGCATTGCCCATCTGGGCAGTTGGGAGTGGGATCTGATCGCCGGAACGGTGCAGTGGTCTGCCGAGTTGTTTCGCATTCTGGGGTTGCGACCTCATGCCTTGTTGCCCAGTCACAAACGTTTTCTGGCGTCGGTGCATGTCGATGATCGTGCTCTGGTGAACCACACCCTGGAAACCGCTCTGCGTACCCAGTCCCTGGAATTCGAGTTGGAATTCCGGGTGGTCGGGCCGGAGGGGCATGCCCGTTCTGCCCAGTGCAATGCCCGCATCGATCGGGACAACCAGGGCACGCCGATCCGGGTGACCGGAACCTTGCTGGATATCACCCAGCGCAAGATTCTGGAAGGGGAATTGCGTGCCGCCAAAGAGCAGGCCGAAGAGGCGAGTCGGATCAAGGGAGAGTTTCTGGCCAACATGAGCCACGAGATTCGCACCCCGATGAATGCCATTATCGGTTTCAGTCATCTTTGTCTGCGCACGGCGTTGACCAATCGTCAGCGGGACTATTTGCAGAAGCTTTACATGAGCGCCAATGGGATGTTACGCATGATCAACGATATCCTGGACTTTTCCCGTATCGAGGCGGGTGGGTTGGAGATCGAACGGATCGAGTTTGATCTGGGCGAGGTGCTGGCCAGTCTGGAGACGCTCATGGGGGTCAAGGCCCAGGAGAAGTCGCTCGGGTTTCAAATCCTGCCGATCGGTCCCTTTCCGACACCTCTGATAGGGGATCCGTTACGTTTGCGTCAGGTGTTGCTCAATTTGACCAACAACGCCATCAAATTCACCGATCAGGGAGAGGTGGTGGTGACGGTTGAACGGGCTGAAGAGACCGAAATGGCATGTGATGTGCGTTTTACCATTCGGGATACCGGAATCGGCATGACTCCGGAGCAATTGGAGGGATTGTTCCAGAAATTCCATCAGGGTGATACCAGTTTGACGCGCAAGTACGGTGGAACCGGTCTGGGACTTGCAATATCGAAGAGTCTCATCTCCATGATGGGAGGGACCATCGAAGTGGAAAGCACCCTTGGAATCGGCAGCCGGTTCATGTTTACGGTGCGCTGTGGCAAATTCTTGGCCGTGGACTCCGGCGATGTGCCGGATGCGGAGCAGGAACCGGTTTGCCAATCTCCTGGCATGGTGGGATTGGTGGATGAGGGGGATCTCAAAACCCCATTGCCTTCGCTGCCCGGAATCAACACCCGTGCGGGTCTGCGCGGTATGGGGGGGGATGTGACCCTTTACCGGCGGGTCATGAACAAATTCGTGGCCAGTCAATCCAATGCCTGCCGGGTGATGAACGACTGGTTCGACGCCAAGGCGTGGAGCGAATTGGAACGGGTCGCCCACACGCTCAAGGGGGGAGCGGCCACCATTGGCGCCATGGAGTTGAGCGTGGCGGCCATGAAGGTCGAACAGGGTGCCAAGGAACGCATTGGCCGCAAGGCGTTGCGTCCGTTGATCGTGGAGTGCGCCCAGGAACTGGAAGTGGTCCTGATGACCATCGGTGCCGCTTTCCCGGAGCCGTGTGGTCATCCTGCGCCTGTGGCGGATCCGGCCGGGCCGATCAATCCGGAAGGGTTGATCCCTCTGCTGGAGCAGGCAGCCCGGATGCTGCGGATTTCCGATGTCCGGGCCGAGCAGGTGATCCGGGCCATGGAGCCTTGGACCGTGGACAAAAAGGGCCATGAGGCTTGGCAGATGATGATCAAATTCCTTGAAATGTACGAATATGATCGTTGTCTTGAGTTGTTGGTGCAGTGGGCCACCCGACTGGGTGTGGCCCTGGAGTCGTGACACGCAGGAGGTGCAATCCTTGGGCATCCATTCCGAGACCCCCGCCGAAGAAGGGCGTAAAAGTGTCGTGCTGCTGGTGGACGATCAGCCCGAGAACATCGACATCATCCGCAGCGCGCTCGATGATCATTTCCAGATTCTGGTGGCCACCCACGGGGTCAAGGCGTTGCAGGTGGTGCGTCGGGTGGTGCCGGACATCATTCTGCTCGACATCATGATGCCGGTCATGGATGGCTATGAAACCTGCAAGCGCCTCAAGGAGGATCCTTTGAGCGCGGCGATTCCGGTCATTTTCCTGACTGCCAAGACCGAGTTCGAAGACGAAGCCATGGGGTTGGCCCTGGGGGCCATCGATTATATCCGCAAACCTTCCAGTCCCCAGATCATTCTGGCCCGGGTCAAGAACATCGAGCATCTGCTTTTGGCCAGGCGCGCGCTGGAACAGAAAAATCACGCCCTGGAGGGGGCGCGTCGTCATGCCGAAGAGGCCCTGGAAAAATTGGCCGCCAACGAGCGTGCGTTGCATGCCGCCATGCTGGCCGCCGAACGGGCCAACATGGCCAAGAGCGAATTTCTGGCGGTGATGAGCCACGAGATTCGCACCCCCCTGAATGGCATTCTCGGCATGGCCGAGCTGTTGATGGATCTGGAATTGCCCGAGGAGTATCGTTTGTATGTCGAGACCATTCGACGTTCGGGCGAGAATCTGCTGGTGATCATCAATGACGTGCTGGACTTTTCCAAGATCGAGGCCGGGCGGTTGGAGTTGGAGGAGATTCCGTTCGGGTTGTGGAGTCTGCTCGATGAATTGAATGTGCTGTTCGGTCAGGTGGCGGTCAACAAGGAGATCGGTTTCCGGGTCGAACACGATGGCCTGTTGCCGAGCGATCTGGTGGGTGATCCGGTGCGGTTGCGTCAGATCCTGACCAATCTGTTGTCCAATGCCTTGAAATTCACCGAGTCTGGCAGTGTGGTATTGTCGGTGGAGCCGTTGCGGGTGTCCAACGAAGAGGCCGTGATCGTTTTTGTGGTGCAGGATACCGGGATCGGGATCAGTCCGGAGAATTTTTCCCGTCTGTTCGAGGCGTTTTCCCAGGTGGACAGTTCCACGACCCGCAAATTTGGCGGCACCGGTCTGGGGTTGAGCATCACCAGTCGGCTGGTCCGGATGATGAACGGCGCGATCACGGTGGAGAGCACCCTGGGTGCGGGCAGCACCTTCCGGGTGGAGATTCCTTTTCGGATGGCTCGCCATGCGGTTGTGGAGCGCGCGGGGAGCGTGGCGGTGGCGCGTGGTCCGGGGATTCCGGCCAACCGTTCGTTGCTGCTGGTCGAGGATGATCCTACCAATCTGGCGGTGATCAAGGGGATGTTGCGTCCGTTTCATCTGCGCATCGATGTGGCGTCGAATGGTCGGATCGCCTTGAACAAGCTGGCCCATAACGATTTCGATCTGGTGTTGATGGACTGTCTGATGCCCGAGATGGATGGCTATGCCGCCTGTCGGGAGCTGCGCAGACAGGAGAGTGTCGCGGGCGGCACGCATCGCACGCCGGTGATCGCCCTGACCGCCAATGCCATGCAGGGGGATCGGGAGAAGTGTCTGGCGGCGGGCATGGATGATTACCTGAGCAAGCCGTTCAAACGGGGCGCGTTGCTGGAGGTTCTGACCCGCTGGCTGGCACCTGTTGCCGACCCGGTGTCCGGCGGGGAAGACCCGGAATCCCCGCCTTCGGCCCCACAGACGCGGGAACAAATCGATTATCAAAAGATCCAAGAGTTGCAGGAGGATCTGGGCGATGAGTTTCAGGCGGTGTTGCGCACCTTCCAGTCCGGTCTGGCGGCGCGCGCCGCGCGCATCCGGGCGGCGTTCGAGAGCCAGGATCCTCGTGGCGTGCGGTTGGAGGCCCATTCCCTGAAGAGTCTGTCGGCCCAGTTTGGATTGGGTCATTTGCGCACCATGCTGGTCGAGGTGGAAAATGTGGCGCGTACCGGAACGCTGGATGGCCTTGCGGACCAAATGGAACATCTGCTCGACGCGATCCGCCTGGCGGATGAGGCGTTGCAGGCCCGGTTGACGAATGGGAGTGGCGGGGATGCATTCTGAAGAGATCAGGGAATTGGGCAAGCGCTATCGGGCGGGAGAGATCATTTTCCGGCAGGGGGAGCTGTCGGACAAGTTTTTCATGGTGCGCAAAGGGCGGGTTTTGTTGACGCGCGCGACCTCGGCGGGCAAGAGCATGCGGGTGGAAGTGGGAGAAGGGGAGATCTTCGGGATCGCGTCGGCTTTCACGGTCAATCACGAGCGGTTTGCCACGGCCCAGGCGCTGGAGGATTCCTATATCCTGGGCATCGACGAAAAGATGTTCATCTCCCGGATGCATCAGGATCCATCGATTGCCTTTCGGCTCATTCGTCATCTCTCCCAAAGGCTTTTCGATCTGGAGCATGGCGCCACGGGAGCGGAGGGGGTCAAGGGCAAGAAAGCGGCCCGTTCCGGCAAGGGGGAGAAACGTTCGAAAAGTGAACCGGCTGCCGATAATCCCTGTCGCAAACTGCCCAATGTTCATGACTTCAGCGTCTGTTATCATTTTCTGATCGTTGAAGACGAACTGGAATTTTTTTCCGTGATCCAGGGCTGGCTGGCCAATTCCATCGAGAACCGGGACGATCCACAGCGTTTCCCGGCCTACAAGCTGACCCATGCCACCACCTTCCAGGAGGCCGAGGTTCTGCTGGCCCAGGACAAGTTTGATCTGATCCTGCTTGATCTCAATCTGACCGACAGCCAGGGCTATGAAGAGACTTTCGTGCGCATGCAGGAACGCGCCTACGATACGCCGATCATCGTTTTCACTGGCATGGATGATGATCAGCAGGCGATTCAGGCCGTGGAAGAGGGGGCGCAGGATTATCTGGTCAAGGGCCAGGTCAATCGGCGTGCTTTGGTGCGTGCCATTCAGCACGCCTTGTCGCGTCACAAGTCCCAGAAGGCTGCTTTGGATGAACTGGGATCGCCTCGGGAAGAGCATACCCACAAATATGCCGTCATGTTGCGGGATTGGTTGAATCGTTGCATCGTGCCGCATGTCGAGCCTGCCAAATCATGAGCCGGTTTATAGTTGATGGGTCGCTGGTTGCGTCGCGGGGGAATGGCGTACTGTTGGCGATGCTGGTGATCGGGGCGTGTGGGGTTTTTTTGGCCTCGTTGCTGGTGGGTGGGGTGAGTGGCGGTTTGGGGGGGATGTGGGGCTGGTTGTCGGGAACGGGGGATCCGTTGTTTGGACGGGTGGTGCTGGAGTTGCGTTTGCCGCGTGCCGCCGGGGCCATGGCGGTGGGCGGATTGTTGGCGCTCTCCGGGTTGTTGATGCAGGTTTTGGTGCGCAATCCTCTGGCCGATCCTTATGTATTGGGGCTTTCGGGCGGAGCGGCCTGCGGCGCGATTCTCGCTTTGGCTGCCGGGGCTGCCGGGGTCTGGGTGGAGGGGGGGGCCTGGCTGGGCGCTCTGGCCACCATGGGTCTGGTTTTCTGGCTGGCTGGTGGGCCGGGGGGCTGGGAGCGGGGGGCGCGGCTGCTGTTGACCGGGGTGATCGTGGCTTCGGGGTGGGGCGCCGGAGTGAGTTTTTTGTTGTATCTGATGCCCGATGAGCGGTTGCGGGGCGCATTGTTCTGGCTGATGGGCGATCTGGGGCGGGGCGGGGATCCGGGAGTGGCCTGGGGCGTGTTGCTTGGGGTGTTGGGATTGTCCTGGCCGTGCGCCCGGGCATTGAATCTGTTGGCGGGTGGCACATTGCGGGCCGCCGGGTTGGGAGTGGCGATCACGCCGGTGCGTTTTCTTTTGTTGCTGCTCGCCTCCCTGGCTGCCGCTGCGGCGGTGGCCACGGCAGGCAGCATTGGTTTTGTGGGTCTGGTCACGCCCCATCTGTTGCGTCTGGCTGGATGCGTGGATCACCGCTGGTTGCTGCCGGCTGCGGTGTTGTTGGGTGGGGCCTTGCTGACGTTGGCCGATCTTCTGGCTCGCAGCGTGATTGCACCGCAACAGATGCCGGCCGGAATTTTGACCGCGCTGCTTGGCGCGCCGGTTTTTCTGTGGTTGTTGCGGCGGAGTCCCCGGTGACCCCGTTGCTTGCGCTGCGGGGGGTGGCGTTGGCCGTCGGGGGACGGACCTTCTGTCGGGATTTGAACGGAGTCGTGCTGCCGGGTGAGTGCTGGGGGGTGTTGGGGCCGAACGGAGCGGGCAAATCCACCCTGCTGCATGCCCTGGCTGGATTGCGACCGGTCGATGGCGGGGAAATTCTGCTGGAAGGGGTTTCCTTGGCCCGTTTGACCCGGCGCTCCGTGGCCCGGCGCGTGGGCATTTTGTTTCAGGAGCAGGAATATCTCTTTCCGGCCACCGTTCTGGAGATGGTTCTGGCCGGTCGTTATCCCCATGTCCCGTTCTGGGCATCCGAAGGCGCCGAAGATCACGCCCTGGCCCTGGAGGCCCTGCGGTCGGTCGGTTTGGAGGCGCTGGCCAATCGGGCTGTGGCCACCCTGTCCGGTGGCGAGCGGCGTCGCATGGAGGTCGCCACGCTGCTGGTGCAATCCCCCCGCCTGTGGTTGTTGGATGAACCAACCAATCATCTGGATCTGGAACATCAATTCGCCCTGCTGGAGCTGTTGTCCGCCAGAGCCAGGCAGAGCCAGGGGGCTTTGATCCTGGTGCTGCACGACATCAATCTGGCGGCTCGTTATTGCAATCGTTTTTTGTTTCTGTTTGGTTCCGGGGAGACGCTGATGGGCACGGGTGAGACAATGTTGCGGGCCGAGCTGCTCAGTCGGCTCTTTCAGCATCCCATGCAGGCCGTGTCGCACGGAAAACGCAGGATCTGGGTGCCGGATTGACCCGAAAACAGGGATGGCGGCGGGTTCCGGTCGGTTGCATTGCGTAAATTGTCCTCTCAACCAGAATCCTGGTTTCCATGCGGAGCAATCCGCATTATTCTTTTGCATGGCAGAAATCCGGCTTGATCGGATGGTGTTTAGGCGGCTCGGGCCGTAACCTGGGGAGGGATGCAGCGTGTTTGATCCGGTCATCGTCGAGGAGATCATTGCTCTTTGGAAACCGAATTCGTCGGCTTCCGAGGATCCGATTCTGTTTCAGCAGGTCAGGACCATCATGGAAATGGTTTTTCTGGCCGGGTTGAAGCGTGACGAGGATCGACCGGTACGGGTCGGGGTGTCGTTGACCGATCCGGCCCTGCTGCCGGACCGGGGGCGCGCGGGGGAGAGCATTGTGATGCGTCTGTCGCCCAGGCCCTTGTTGACCGTCGATACGCTGGTCAAGCTCGCGCCGGCCTTTGATCCGGATACCACGCAGTTGGCGGTATGGGGCACGCCGGAGGATCCAACCGAACTGGAGATCTGGAGTGCCATCTTCACCACCCATCGGGGGCGCAACCGTTTTGATCCGCTGCCTCTTGAACAGCCGGCGCCCAATTCGTTGGCCATTTTGTCCAAAAGAACCGGTTCACTGTCGATCTATCAGGGGGATGATCTGATCGCCCGGTTCAAGTCTGGCCGTTTTTTGGAACCGGTTCACACGCATTTCACCTCTGGACTCATGGGATGGCGTTTCCTGGAGGTGGTCAAGCGTCATCCGGAGTTTCAGAAACTGGGTATGAAATATTGGCATACCTATCGGGATTTCATCGATTATCTGCTCATGGAGACCGACCGGCGCGGTCATGGCGGCATCATTGTCTGGCTGCCGGGGGATAGCCTGGATGCCGATTCTCACAGTGTGATCACCAAGCACAATCTGCTGGAAAGTCCGGATGGCGCCTCCTTGCTGGCGGACTTGTGCGATGTGGAACAGAAACAGGAGCGTTTCCGGCAGGATGTGGCCGAAACCTCCTCGTTGGCCACGATCTGCATCATCGGGGAGACGGTGTTGGAGTGCAAACGCAAGGTGATCGAGCATGCGGAGTTGTTGGCGCAGATGACCTGTGTGGATGGTGCGTTGATTCTTTCGGACCGGTTGCGTCCATTGACCTTTGGTGCGTTTCTTTCGGCGCCGATCTGGCAGGAGCGGATCATCTATTGGAAGAACAACAAGGCGCGCCATCTGGAGCGGGACGAGTTGTTTTCCAGGTATGGTACCCGGCACAATGCCACAGTCAATTTTGTGGGCAATTATGCCGGTTCGGCGGCTTTTGTCATCTCTCAGGATGGGCCGATCAGCGGCTTGACCAAGAAAGACGATCAGGTGATCCACTGGTGGCCGGACTGCCTGGGCAAATACTGAATCAATCATATACCGGTTTACAAATCTCGTCCCACGATTGAAAAAAAAGAGGGGGTCTGGGGGATTCCTCCCCCAGGGTTTTGACTTTGATTTTAAACCTGGACTTTAGACTCGCACCCCTCCAGCCCAAGATCGTTGGATTCGTGGGAAGTGTGGGATGCAAGCGGGAACAGATTGATTTTGGACCGTGTTGTGTCAGGTGGAAGCTCAGCAGGTCAGCAGGATGCCGTTTGGGGGCATGAATTTTCGGGACTTTGAGTCCCGCCAGTCGCGAACCCGGATGTGCGAGAAATGTTTCTGGAGTCCGGTTCGTACTAGGCCAGCAGTAACGGTACGGTTGACGCGCCAAGGTGTGAGGTTGGCCAGTTGTCTGATTTGATCGCCACCCAAGATGGTCAGGAGTTGTAACAGGTCGTCCAGTGTCGCCCCAGGTCAATGACCGAACCAGACTGCACAACAAAACCAGATTGGGTGAGCATGGTGCCGACCAGCAATTCGATAAACGTCGGCACGGATCGGATGGGTAGCGATTTGGCAAAAAATGTGATCCAATCGAACAGGGCGCAGGGGATGGGGCTACATCCTTTGCTGTCCATGGAGGTACTCCGGAATCAGGGTGGATCCTGTTTTCAGAGTACCGCCTCCAGAGGCTCAATGCTCGATTATTGAAAGATTAACGCAGGCTGTGCGCCGTGCAAAAGACGAGTCACCGTCCCGCGCCCTTCTACTGAAACTCTAAAGTCCAGATTCATGAAACAGACGCTTCCGACGCGCCGCAGAAAGACCTTTGCAGATCATGCTGCCTTGTCATATGCTGAATCAATTGGCAACCAAAACGCCTTTGAACTTCACTTCGTCTTGCATCACAACACAAATGAAAAATCTGGTTTGGAAAGGCCGTTTCGGGACGCCATTCTTATCCTGTGATCCGCAAACCCCTCAAGCCGTTCACAATTCCAGGCCAGATTTCCGCCGTCACACCACAAAACATGATCATCCATGATCCAGATTTCCACGCTGTTCCGGCTGCTGCCGTTTTTCATTGTCCTGCCCCTCCTGGCCGCCAACCCGCCACTGCCACTCTCCGTGACCGATGCCGCCGGACGGGTGATCACGCTTGCCCAACCCGCCCAACGACTGGTGTCGCTCGCCCCCAACCTGACCGAACTGCTCTTTGCCGTAAGCGCCGGGGACCAGGTGGTGGGCGCCGCAGATTACAGCGACTTTCCCCCTTCGGCCCGGAAAATCCCGCGCATCGGCGGCTACGACCGCTTTGATCCCGAAGCGGTGATCGCCTTGCGACCCGATCTGGTGGTGGGGTGGAACAGCGGCAATCCAGCCCCTCTGCTCGACTCCCTGGAAAAATTCGGACTGACCGTGTTGCGCACCGATCCCCGCCGATTGGACGATCTGCCCACCGTGCTGGAACAACTCGGCGCCCTGACCGGCCAGACAATCGCAGCCACCCGCGCCGCCACGGCGTTCCGTCAGCGCCTTGCAGCGCTCCGGGAACGCTTTCAGGAGGCTTCCAAAGTCAGAATGTTCTATCAGGTGTGGCACCAGCCGCTCATGACCGTCAATGGTGCCCACCTGATCAGCGATGTCATCACCGTGTGCGGCGGGGAAAACGTCTTCGCCTCCCTGCCGGTTCTGGCTCCGGTCATCGACCTGGAGGCGGTGCTCGCAGCCAATCCGGAAGTGATCGTGGCCAGCGGCATGAACGAACAACGCCCGGAGTGGCTGGAACAGTGGCGCGCCTGGCCTCCCCTGACTGCCGTGCAGCGCGATCAACTGTTCTTCATTCCCCCGGATCTGCTCCAACGCCATACCACCCGGATCCTCGACGGTGCCGAACGGTTGTGCGCCCTGCTGGAGCAGACCCGCCAGCACCGCCCGTCGTCGCCCTAAAAACGCGCGCTCCCGCCAATCATGAACCGGCGTTCCGGAGAGGGAAACCAGGCCCGCTCCGTGGGAAAGCCCCCCAATACACCGTATTCCGCATAATCACGACCGGTCAGATTGGCGATCTGGAACCACCCGGTCACCGCAGGCCATTGATAACGCACGGTTGTATCCAACACCAGATAACCAGGCTGATCGCCAAAGCCATGGGAAAAATCGCTGATGAAGGGGCGCGCGCCGATGTAACGACCCGCCATCTCCCAATCCAGCCGCTCGGTAGGCAGATAATGAAGCTGCACCCCGCCCTGAAAAGCGGGCACTCCCGGAAAATCATGACCGGCATACACACCCGAACGAATCCGGGCATGGGTCCAGGTGGCGTTGCCGGCCAGGCTCCACTGCTCGAACCGTTTCTCCAGTTCCAACTCCACTCCATCCCGCTGCACCGTTCCATCCAGGTTGGTATTGTTGTAGCTGAGAATATCGAAATAGAGTTCGTCCCGCGTCTCGACATGGAATCCGGATAATTCACCACTGAACGTGGGTGAGAAATTCCGATGCCATCCGAGTTGCCATTCCAGACTGTGCTGCGGTTTCAGTGCCGTATTGACCGTATTGGTGAAAAAGCTGTACTGCTCATCCAGCAGGGGATAACGATAGCTGCGGGAGCCATTCAGGTAGACATAATTCTGATCGTCCAGATCGTGACGAATTCCGAACGAAAACGCCTGCTGATCCCGTTCAACCTGTTCTGTGGTACTGGGCGCGAAATGAAACAGCGCCCGATCCAGACGCACCCCCTGCGTCAGAATCCAATGTTCCGCCAGATCAATCTCATTGTGGAGATATCCACCCAGGGTTCTTTTGCGCAACGAGAAATCCCCAAGGGTGCGCACGCCGAAAAACAGCGAATCGTTGCGGATCACTTCATGATCGGAGGTCCAATCCCCACCCACGGTGACACGATCCGTGACTGTGCCCAGTCGGCCACGCCACTGGGCACGCGGGGAGATGGCCCAGGTCTGAATGTTGCTTTGCCCGGTAAACTCCCCGCCGGTGAAATGAGAAAGATTGGTCACATCCCGATCCCGCCAGGAGAGATCCACCACCAACCGGTCCTCGTCCTGAAAACGGAACTCCGGAGCCAGATGAAAAAAATAGTCCGTGGCTTTGGACTCGTCATCCGGCGTGACGGTGGCGCGCCGCCCGATCCCCTGGGCAAAGTCGCTCTCCTTCAGAGCCGAAGGCATGCCTGTGGTATCGTCCTGGTAACCCGCCGTAAAACGCACGCCAAACCGGTCATTCGGTTGAAAATGCAGATTGACCCCGGCCTCGCTGGCCTCGGCATCTCCATTATCCCGATATCCATCCGTAATCCGGTATCCAGATGTCACCGAATAAGTGAACCGGTTCTTGTCTCCTGCCACGGTCAAGGCGCCCTGGGCCGTGGCATGGCTGCCAGCCTGAAGTTGCGCTTCAGCGGTTGGTTGATCGCCAGCGCGGGTAATGATGTGAATCACCCCGCCGGAAGCATTGTCGCCATAAAGCACTCCCCCGGATCCGCCACGGATGATTTCGATCCGCTCAACCCGTTCCAACGGAATCTGAGACCAGTCCACCCCGCCGAGATCGGCCTGATTGAGGCGTCGTCCATCCACCAGAACCAGCACATTGGTGGCCGCACTCTCGCCAAACCCCCGCAGATCCACCAGAAAATTGCGACCGTTGCCGGTCATGTCCATCACATGGATCCCGGCCCGGCCACGCAACAGATCCGGAACCGAAGTCGCCGAGGTCGCGCGAATCTCCTCCTGGGTGATGGTGGTGACATGGGCCGGCAAGGTCGAGCGTTTGGTTGGAAAACGAGTGGCGGTGACCACCAGCTCTTCGAGCGGGATTGCAGCGTTCTCGGCTGACAAAGCGGTGGCGGGCAGAAGCAGGGGCAGAACGGACAACAGGGGCAGACGTTTCATGGCAGGCCTCGCATTTCGGTTTCCGGCACTCTCCCGTGCCGGAAAAATCGATGAAGGCGTCCACGCGAGGAGGAAAAAAAAGTGAAACGAGCCGGGAAAACCGTCGGGCAGGCGCAAAGAGGACGATCTCCAAGCCGTCGCCCCGCGCGACGCAACTTGTGTGTGACCACAAGGCCGGTCTCCGGGCTGACGAGTGATTTGAAGATCCCCTCAAATCGGCAAAAAACACCTTCCCACCCCATTGGGGCAGTGGTGGAACCTTTTTCGCTTGACTCGATCACCGTTGCGGGGGCAGCGCCGGATCAACCGGACTTCCCGTTTCACCCCCCGGCAAAGGGGGGAACCTTGAGGCATGCCGGGAACCATAGGGAAAAAACAGCCACCGCGTCAAGCAGAATTCCCAACCATTGAAAAAAAAGAGGGGGTCTGGGGGATTCTTTCCCCAGGGTTTTGAATTTGGCTTTAAAAACAAAAAATTTTTAAAGATTTTTTATTTAAAATCTTGAATTTAGGGTTTCAGTAGAAGGGCGCGGGACGGTGACTCGTCTTTTGCACGGCGCACAGCCTGCGTTAATCTTTCAATAATCGAGCATTGAGCCTCTGGAGGCGGTACTCTGAAAACAGGATCCACCCTGATTCCGGAGTACCGCCATGGACAGCAAAGGATGTAGCCCCATCCCCTGCGCCCTATTCGATTGGATCACATTTTTTGCCAAATCGCTGCCCATCCGATCCGTGCCGACGTTTATCGAATTGCTGGTCGGCACCATGCTCATCCAGTCTGGTTTTGTTGTGCCGTCTGGTTCGGTCATTGACCTGGGGCGACACTGGACGACCTGTTTCAAATGGCTCCAACGCGGCAAATGGTCCTGGCTTGCCCTGGCCAGGCAAACGGCAAGACTGGTTGCCAGGTGGTTCCCGTGTGAAACGTGCTACTTGGCCATTGATGATACACTGGTTTTCCGCTCCTCGACCAAAGCCCCAGACAGTCAGATTCACCATCAGCACGCCAAAAAAACCAACAGGCCTACATTCGTGCGGGGACAGGGATGGGTCTGGGCGCACTGACTTTGCTGCCCGACAGAGCTTCTGTGATGGCGGCAACCTCCGGGCTGTCCCTGGCGCGGGTGTCAGGGATGATGATCTGGCTGTTGGCGATCTGGTGACGATCCGGGATCGCAAGGCGACCAGGATGTGCCGGGGGTTGGAGCGGGTGTTTTACGTCTGAATGGCTGGGCGGGAATGGTTGTTTCCTGACGAAAACACGTTCTCATTCTGCTTGGCGCGGTTTCTCATTCTGCTTGGCGCGGTACAAGAGCCCAATTTTTTTCTGGTGGGTACTATGTGGGTACAGGAACAAGAACGGCCACCCGAAAGGTGGCCGTAAGCGTTTGATTTATTTGGTGGGCGGCACAGGGATTGAACCTGTGACCCCTGCCGTGTGAAGGCAGTGCTCTCCCTCTGAGCTAGCCGCCCGCTTGCGCGAGGGAAGGGAAAACAGAAAATTTCCCCTTCGTGATTGACAAGACACACTGTATACCACTGTCCTGGAACTAGGTCAACAGGAAATTTGGCTCTTCCGGGGGAAGCGTACCTGAGGGGGTGACCTTACTCGACCAGGACCGCCGTGGCCTCGTGTAGCTCGAATTGCTGGTCGGCACCATGCTCACCCAGTCTGTCTGGTTCGGTCAAACTCACCCAGAAACATATTGAATCCATAAAAGAAACAAAAATTGTTCTATGGTTTTGCGGAAAAAACCAAACCGTCCGCTATCGTAGCGTAATCGCCATGGCTCGCTTCCTCAAAGGGATGGCAGTTCGGGTCGTCTGAACTTGTTTCGTGGACGACAAAGGAAACTCCAGTATCCCAAGGCTGTTGATCGCTACCAACATCCAACTCACTCCAGAAGCAGTCATTATTGGGTATGCCAGACGCTGGAGCATTGAACCCATGTTTAGGCAAACCAAAAACGGATGGGGTTGGAAAGAAACATGGCAACAGTCCAGACAGGTTCTTCACCGATGGGTGTCTATCCTCTTTGCTGCCTATGCACTTCTACAACTCCTGACCATCTTGGGTGGCGATCAAATCAGACAACTGGCCAACCTCACACCTTGGCGCGTCAACCGCACCGTTACTGCTGGCCTGGTACGAACCGGACTCCAGAAACATTTCTCGCACATCCGGGTTCGCGACTGGTGGGACTCAAAGTCCCGAAAATTCATGCCCCCAAACGGCATCCTGCTGACCTGCTGAGTTTCCACCTTACACAACACGGTCCAAAATCAATTGTTCCCGCTTGCATCCCACACTTCCCACGAATCCAACGATCTTGGGCTGGAGGGGTGCGAGTCTAAAGTCCAGTCATGAATGATTCTTCAATAAAACAAGTTGGATATTGCGTTCAAGCACATCGTACTCTTCTTGTGAGTTCACCCAATCACACATCTCGACGATTCCTTTGAGTCGGATCGCTTGTGTCATGACACGTTTGGCACTCACCTCAGAGGCTGCTTGATACAATCGTTCAATTTCAATCAAGGCGCGATGGACATTTTGATCAGCCAAGGCAATTCGCAGATCATTGACATATTGGGGTGCCTGTTCACCAAATCGAACGGAGTCACTGCCTGCGACCTTCATACCCCGATTGACTGGCATCGCAGGTGGAAGAGGTGAAGTAACCGCCTCCACGATCTTCCCCGGTTCGGGTTGGAAATCCGTAGATTCAAGCGAGTCAGCCGTTTCATGCCCGGTTGGCAACGTCCCTTTACGGAAACTGACGATCAGTTCCGTACCGGTATCATCAGATGACCGCATCTGAATATCGCCGCCCAGGGTTTTGGCAATCAACTTGGCGGAGTATGTTCCCAGTCCGGTTCCACCCATCTTGCCACAGGTGGCATATTTTTCAAAAAATCGGTCGCGCATCGCGGTCGGTACAGCACCCCGATTGTGAATGACGATATGACTGAAATTTTCGTTCTCGACCAGAGTGATGGTCACGACCTGATCGGACGGTGACGCTTCGACGGCATTTTTGATCAGGTTGGACAGCATCGAATAGCAAAGCACCGTTTCAGCCTGGACCATGAATTGATCGGATTCATCCGCATCCCGGTCGTGCATGATGATTTTGATTGTCAATCCAGTGCCGAACAACGACGGGCCTAGCTGAACCCGTATATTGCGCAGAATGGCAAGCAGGTCGATCTCTTCCATCTTGCAGGTGTATTCACCTCTTTCCATCTGATACAAACCCAGGGAAAGATTGATCATGTGCAAGACGTTGATGCTGGAATTGTATATGATTTCTATATTTTCTCTTTGACTGGATGAAATATTCTTGTCGCTCAGTAGTAAATCCGAATAACCGATGATGCTGTTCAATGGGGTTTTCAAATCATGTCTGACAATCCGATCCACATCCTGTTGCAATTTTTCCGCCTCCATTAATTTAATATTAAGAGAGGTCAGACATTGATTGGCGGTTTTCAGTTCTGCATGGGACTGCTCAAGCCGATTGGCCATTTCTGCCCTCTGCAACCAGAATTGAATGCGGGCCTTCAAGAGGATGGGGCTGGGGGGTTTGTTGAGGAAATCATCACCACCACATTCCAGGCATCGTGCCAATTCCCGGTCGGTCTGCACCGATGTCAGAAAAATCACGGGCACGTTTTCTCCAGGACGCATTCTGGCCTTGATCTGTTGCGTGGCCTGATATCCATCCATAATCGGCATCTGGATATCCATCAGAATCAGATCGTAAGTATTATCATCCAGAAAATTGAGTGCCTCTTGGCCATCTGCGGACAAGACAACATGATGCCCCTCTTGACAAAGCAACGCATCCAGAAAAATTCGTGTCTCCGGAGCATCATCGACAACCATAATAGTGGCCATGGTGCAAATTACCTGGCTAACATGGAGATTGATAAAAGATCCGTATCGGACGAATCCGGATCGGGGAAAGTTGCCTTGATTTCCAGGATTTCCGGCAGGCTTGCGCAGAAGATCCGTACCAGGTTTGGATCAAACGCGGTTCCTGAACATCTTTTAATTTCATCGACCGCTCTTTCGACACTCCAGGGTTGCTTGTAGGGGCGTTTGGAGGTCAAGGCATCAAAGACATCCGCCAGACTGCAAATTCGACCCATCAGAGGAATTTCCGTTTCTTTCAGACCATTCGGGTAACCGCTGCCATCCCATCGTTCATGATGGGACAGAGCAATGATATGTGCTGTGCGCAACAGCAGTGACGGTTCTGCATCCAACAATTGTCCGCCAAGCAGGGTATGGGTCTTCATGACCGTGAATTCCGCACCGGTCAGTTTTCCCGGTTTGAGCAGAATGCTGTCGGGAATGCCGATTTTGCCGACATCATGCATGGGGGAGGCTTGCAGCAGCAGTTCCTGGTCGTGCGTATTCAGACCGAAGGCCCGTCCGATCAAGGCGGAATAGTGGCTCATGCGTTGGATATGTTTTCCGGTTTCGTTATCCCGGTATTCCGCCGCCTGTCCCAGCCGACGAATGATCTCCAGCCGGGTGCGCAGCAGTTCCAGCTCGCGTTCTGCCAGGGCCTGGGCAGTGCGCGCGGCGCGCAGGATGTATCGCATCCGATGCCCCAGCAACCCCCAGTTGATCGGCTTGGTGATGAAATCCGTGGCTCCCGTCTGATAGGCACGCTCAATGGAGATCACATCATCCAGAGAGGTGGCCAGCACAATGGGCAGGTGTCGCAATTTTTCCTGGCGACGGATGGTCTCGCACAATACGAATCCATCCATCTTGGGCATCACCACATCGGTGATCACCACATCGGGCAGTTCCTGCTGCACGAGCTGCCAGGCATGCAACCCATCCTCGGCCTCGACCACGCGAAAGCCCCCCTGTTCCAGTGCTGCTCGCATGGGAAGGCGTTGCAGGAATTCGTCATCCACGATCAATACCAGAGGATGTTGAAGTTCATCGGTCAGTTCCATTCTGAAAATCTCCCAGCGGCTATGCGGAATACAATGCCATCAGCGCCTGTCTGACCTCGGCAAACAGGGCGTCACTCTGTTGAAAATATTGGCGCACCAAAGCGGAATCCGCATGCTCAAGCTCCATGATCCGTCCCAATTCGGCCAGACGGGCAGCTCCCATGGTCAGACTGGAGGATTTCAAGGTATGTGCCGCAACGCGCACCCCTTCGGTATCCTCCCGTTCGATGGCCTGTTGCAGGGTGGCCAGCAGTTCCGGGGTGCGCGCCAGATAGTGTTCCACCATTTTGCCCAGCAATCCGGTGCCACTCTTCTGGGCCAGATCCAGAATGCGCCCCAGGACAATCGGATCCAAAATCTCGACTGCCGGTTCCTCCGGCTTGCTGGTGACGGCTTCCGGTTGGGCCACGTCATGGGAGGTGATGCGCTGTGGACCGGAAACCGTATCTCCGGTTGTCGCGTTATTTGGATCGTGGGGCAGCCACCGTTGCAATACAGCGCCCAGATCCGCCTGACTGAATGGCTTATGCAGATAATCGTTCATGCCGGCTGCTTTGCATTGTTGTCGGCTCTCCTGCAAAACATGAGCAGTCAGAGCGATGATGGGAATCGGTGCGTTGCCGGTCTGCATCTCCCATTGACGCAGGCGTCTGGTTGTCTCAAAACCATCCAGAATCGGCATCTCGCAATCCATGAAAATGATATCGAAAGTCGGAACCGTCTCACGCACCAAAGTCAGCGCCTGTTCTCCATTGATCGCGACCGTGACCTGGCATCCAAACAGCTCCAGAGTCGCCAGCGCCACTTCCTGATTGACAGGATGATCCTCCACCAGCAGAACCCGCCCCGTGAATTGCCTGTTTTCCGGTGAGACCGCCAGCTGATTCCGGTTCCAATTCGCAATTTCCTGGATATCCCCCTGTTGTTGCTTGCCAAAACGGGCTGTAAACCAGAACGTCGATCCGTGTCCGGGTTTGCTCTCCATCCACAAATCGCCATGGAGAAGCGACACCAGTTGTCGGGTGATGGCAAGACCAAGCCCGGTTCCCCCAAACCGGCGCGCCACCGAAGGATCTTCCTGTGAGAAGTTTTGAAACATCTGGCTTTGATAATCGGCAGAGATGCCGATTCCCGTATCCGTCACGCAAAAACGCAGCACGATATCCGCCTCGCGCTCCTCGGAGATTTCCATCATCAAACCGACCGACCCCTGATCGGTAAACTTGATCGCATTGCCCAACAAATTGAACAGAATCTGACTGAGTCGATAAGGATCCCCCAATAGGTGATTCTTTCCCTCATAAGACCGATTGAAGTGAAATTTAAGATCTTTTCGCATAGCCTCTTGCGAAAAGATGTCGCAGACATCCCGGATCACCACGTCGAGATCAAAGCGCAGCACCTCCAGAAACAACCGGCCATCCTGGATTTTGGCAAAGTCCAGGATGTCGTTGATGATCCTCAGCAGGGTGCGTCCGGAACGTCGGATGGTTTGGACATAATGGCGCTGCTGTTCCGTGAGGGAGGTTTGCAGGATCAACTCGGCCATGCCCAGCACCCCATTCATGGGCGTGCGGATTTCGTGGCTCATGTTGACCAGGAAGGTCTCCTTGGCGCGGGCACCCGACTCGGCGGCGTCTCGTGCCTTTTCCAACTCTTCGGTCCTGACCCGCACGATCTCTTCCAGGTTGTCCCGATACTGGCACAACTCCTCTTCGGCCTGTTTGCGGACGGAGATGTCCTGATAAATGCCCATCCACACTTCACCAAATTCGGCGTGCGTCAAGGTGGTGATGGAAATATGCCCCCAAAAAGGCGTTCCATCTTTTTTGATGTTCTGGACTTCTCCCTCCCAGACGCCTTTGCGATAGAGATGCGTCGTGATTTCCTGAACGATCCGATCAATGGCCTGGTCGGTGCCCGCGTGAGTGATCGCGATGGGTTGACCGATGATTTCTCCCCGCTCATAACCGAAAATTTTTTCAAATCCGCGATTTGTATAAATAATCATACCATCCGGAGCGCGCACGAGACACACCCCTTCTGTCATGTATTCCAACATGCGCGCTTGAAGTCGGATATCCTCTTCCCGTGCCGCCCGCGCATCGATCCGCAAATGGTTGTAGCGTTCGGGCATGACCGGATCCATGATGCCAAAATTCGCGATGATTTCAAATTGGCCGTCGGCATGACAACGAGATAAAAAAGTGTTCACCTTGGCATGATGCGTGATCGGGTCCATATGGATGCTCCCCTGGGGTCCGGTGACAGACAGGCTCTCCAGGGAATCAATCAGAGCCTCGGTCTCCAGTGTGCCTGCGTGGTTGGCTGCCTGGGCAAAAGCCTTGACGCACAAATAGGCACCTTCGCCAAAATTGGTGAGGATGCCGTTCCCATGAGGCCACAATCCGGTGATCCCCGGCATGGCGGCCAGCCGGTCGAGAAAGAGCCGATTCTCTTCCGTGTCAACCGACATGAAATAGGTATTGCTTGAGTAACAGCCCTCGCGCACTTCCGGAGGCAAATGGCTGGCCATGATCTCATCGAAATGTCCCATGACCACGGCCATCCGTTGCTTGAGACCAAGCGCTGCAAACCGGGTCAGCAGCATGAGTTGATCGGCTCCGGCGAAATAGGGAACCAACACCTCGGCTTTCGATTCGGCCACCTGCTGCAACAGAGCGTCAACCTTCTCCAACGTCACGCCAATGGGCAGATACTCTTCGCCCGCCACCTCCCCCCCGGCCAGCAGCAAGGCCTCTTTTGCCGCATCGATCGAGCCTCGCGGCCACTCGTAGTTGTTGCCCGCGAAAAACATTTTCGGACCGTATTTTTTCCTCATGTACGGGATCATCTTGCCAATCTGCTGGTTGGGCAACGCTGCAAAATGGAAAAAATAGCGGCTGAGAATGCTTCCCTCATAGAATGAAAAATTCAGCAAAGGCACTTTTCGGGGTTCGGCCACCCGGTAGGCCACCGCAATGCGTGAATTGGATAAAAGAGTGCCGATCATGGCGGTGCAGCCATGGTGTTCGATCAATTTTTCGGCAGCCATGACCGCGCTGTGGGGCAGGCTGCCATCATCTTCGATTGCCAGACGCAACGGTCTGCCCAGCACCCCCCCGGTTGCGTTCACCTCCATGACGGCCACCTGCGCGGCCAGCATGATTTCCGTACCGTAAATGCTTACCAGACCGGTCAGGGGAGGCATCAGACCCAATACCACGGCATTGTCTTCATGTGTCTTTCTCATTATTGCATCCGTTTCATTCAATTTTTTGCTTTTTCCAGAAGAAAACCGTGCATCGCCTGTTTGACCTCCTCGAATTCCGGACCGCCTGATTGCAAATACGTCTCAACCAGAATGAAATCGGCATGATGGCACTCCAGGATGCGACCCAGTTCAGCCAGGCGCGCAGCCCCCATGGTGAGACTGGAGGATTTCAACGTGTGCGCTGCCATGCGCACCCCTTCGGAATCCTGTTGCGCCAGAGCCTGTTTCAGTTCAGCCAACAACGCAGGCGTCTGGACACAATAATGTTCCACCATTCTTCCCAAAAGATCCGAGCGGCTATTCTGGGCCAGAATCACGATTTGATCCAGGGCTGCGGGATCCAGAACGGGAAAAGTCGGCACCCCGGTCTCGATCAGAGGCGATGACACAGGCGAAGAGGCAGGAGCGGATTCGGCTGGAAGAATGATTTTTCGATCCTCCAGTCGAACAGCTCTCTTGTATTGAGGATCGGTGTGCATTTCATGGCCAGATCCGCTGTTTGCAGGCAACCAGCGATGCAGCACCTTGATCAGATCCATCTGACTGAAGGGCTTATGCAGATAATCATCCATGCCCGCCTCGCGGCTCAACCGTCGGCTCTCTTTCAAGACATGGGCGGTCAAGGCAATGATGGGGATGCGGGGCAGACCGTGCTGCTTTTCCCAGGCGCGCACCTGTCGGGTGGTTTCAAATCCGTCCAGAATGGGCATTTCGCAATCCATGAAAATGGCATCGAACGGTGTGGCCGCATTCTGAATCGTGATCAGCGCCTGTTGACCATTGCGCGCAACCGTCACCCTCAGACCGAACAACCCCAGAGTGGCTTCCGCAACCTCTTGATTGATCAGATTATCCTCCACCAGCAGAATGTGTCCGTCAAACCGGGTATCTTCCAGTTGGCAGGGGTGTTGATTCTCTTCCCAGTCAGCCAGTACTTTGCGATCTCCAGGCTGCTGTTTGCCGAAACGAACCGTAAAACTGAATTTTGCGCCATGACCGGGATGGCTTTCCACCCACAATTCTCCATCCATGACCAGTACCAATTGCCGGGTAATGGCCAATCCCAGCCCAGACCCGCCAAATTTGCGCGCAATAGAAGAGTCGGCCTGGGAAAAAGGCTGAAACAGATTCGGCAGATATTCGGGCGCAATACCGATCCCGGTATCGATCACCTGAAAACGCAACAGAACATCTGCCGCCCGTTCTTCCAGAACCTCCACCCCCAGCGTGACCGACCCATTCTCGGTAAACTTGATGGCATTGCCCATCAGATTGAAAAGCACCTGATTGAGGCGATACGGATCGCCCAACAAATGAACCGGCACACCTTCGGCAATTTTGCAGACAAACGTCAACCCCTTGCCATGGGCCTGACTGGTAAACATGCTGCGCACATCCTGGATCAGTTCATCCAGATCGAACCGGAACAGTTCCAGCACCAGCCGACCGGCTTGAATTTTCGACAGATCCAGAATGTCGTTGATGATGCGCAGCAGTGTGCGCCCGGAACGGTGAATCGTATTGACATAATGGCGTTGTTGTTCTGTCAGGGAGGTCCGCAGGATCAGATCGGCCATGCCCAACACGCCATTCATGGGGGTGCGGATTTCATGGCTCATGGAGGCCAGAAAGGATGCCTTGGCGTGACTGGCCGCTTCCGCCTGTTCCTTGCTCTGGCGCAACGTCTCTTCCAGACGTTTGCGCGTGATCAGGTTCATCACATCGTCGCCTACGAGCTGCAACTGCCGAACATCGTCTTCCGTATAAGGTTCCTGCTTGTTTCCGACGACCAGAACCATTTTGACCGTATTCCGGCTCAACACCGGCACGCTCAAAAAACGGGTGATGGGTACATGCCCTTCCGGCATGCCGCGCCGTGATTCCAGTTTCTGGTAATCGTTGCACACCACCGGTTGCAACTGCCGGACAACATCTGCCCACACTCCGGTTCGATCCAGACAGGAATGGGAGGTCTGTTGGAGATTGCAGCTCTGGCTGACATGATCGCTCCAGGAGATCAATGATAAAGAGTCAAGCTCATCATTCAGCAAGTGCAGAAAACCGATCCGGCTTCCGGTGATGCTCTCGGCGACTGCCAGAGAGCGGTCGCACAACTCCTGCATGCCGAGATCCATGGCGCAACGATTGATCTCCATCATCCGCTGCATCCGCTCTTCGTTGATAAATCTGGCGGATAAAATTTTACGTCGTTCGGTGGCATCCCGCAACATGAGCAAAAAATGTGTCTGCCCATGCAATACCATGCTGGAAAGGGTGACATCAACATACAACGTGTTCCCGTCCCGGCACAGCAGCACGATGTCATTCCTGTTCAGGGAATGGACCTCCTTTTGATCTTTGCAGGCATCGAGGCCGCTCAACAGCGACTCATCCGCGTTGATGTCGCGGAGTGTGATCCCTTCAATTTCCTCCTGTTTGTAGCCCAGCATCTGGCAGAAGCGCGTATTGGCCATGTGCAGGGAACCGGCACCAGGGTCCAAAAGAACGATTCCTTCACTGGCTGCTTCAAACATGGTCTTCAACGTCAACCGGCTCTCATGCAGACGGCGGATGACCACATCCCCGATCCGAATGAAAACCGTTCCGCCCACACCCAACAGCAGGAGTGTCAGGAGTATCGTTTTGGCGATTGCCTCCGTGACCGGAGCGCGCAATTCGGCCATATCGATTTTGATCACCATACCAAGATCCAGGGGATCGATGTATTCGTAGGCGGCCAGCACCTCCACCCCCCGGTAATCCGGACCAATCACCACCCCGGATTTTTTCTCCAAGGCGCGCCGCATGGGAATGGCGGCATCTCCATCCTGCCAGGGAATATTTTTCGGGAATTTTGTCGTATTATCAACATAACGTTGCCGAAAAAGGAATTCGATCTGCTTTTCCTGGCGGTGCGCAAAAAGAATTTCTCCGGTATTGCCCAATCCCTTGTACCAATCCTGATAGGCATTGGTCAACAGGGCAACGATTTTATCCTTGTCACTACTTTTTGGAACTGTCGGATCAAGCAATGTCGCCTCATACAGCGTATTGATAAAGCGCACCTGACTTGAGGCCATGGCACTGAGGCGCATCTGTTCGCTGTCCACAAGATGCTGGTACAGCACATATAATGTACTGCTCGTGCTTGCGAAAACCGCGATTACCATTATTGTGAGAAGAAGGAGTAATCGTTTCTTTCCGTCAGAAAAATTAATCGCTAACATTACCTATCTATCCCCCCAACATAATAATCGTTAATCGTGGAAAAAGGATCCAGAATTTTTGAAGGTTGAACGATCACCAAGATACCGTACATGACCTCTGGATCACAATCCACACCGATCATGCGGAGGTCTGTTCGTTGCGAATCCCCGCGACCCGCATGCCACCACCGGATTCATAAATTTCCAGATAGGTTCCGTTGCCGAAGTGGAATTCCAGACTGCGAAAGCAGGTCGGGGCATCCCTTTCTTTCAATACCACATTCGCAATTTCCAATCCTTCAAGCAGTTTCAGAACGTTTCTTTCTTCACAGGTGATCATTTTCTTCTCCCGTATTTGATCATGATTATCATTTATATGGCGATATCTCCAGACAGACATTAACGCATATTACACAAACCATGCCACATCTCTTGGATGGTTTTGTATCATTGTACAAGCGATGCGACGCGCCTGCTATTGTTGGAAGTCGGTGTCATGATCAAGATGACAACACGAAAAGAGACCATTCCAGGTCAGAGCGGACCAACCGGATCAAATCATGGGATTTCATCGGTTGTTGCCAAATTTAAAGAAATTTAGACGATCCCCCTTCATCACCGCAACGAGTTGCGCAAGAAATTTCATCCGGATTGCAATTCTGTTGGCAGTGGAGATTGTCTCTGGGACACGTCAGGATGATGGGCTGCAACGTGCGTGGCAGTCTTGCGGTACTGAGGTAAGAAATACAGATAAATCAATCAGGAAAGAATGCATGCAAGAGATGTGATGCCTGCAACATACCTTGCAGGAGCGGGAAAGCCGCATCAACTGTTGCCAGACCGAATCCCACGGCGGGTGAGGCGTTGATTGAGTGCCTGCCGGGTCAAACCGAGCATGGCCGCAGCAACCCCCTGATTACCACGGCTTTTTTGCATCGCACAGGTGATCAGATACTCCTCCGCTTCTTTGAGGGTCGGCGCTCTTCTTCCCTGGGGCCAATAGAAAGGCGCATTGGTGGTCAGATTTTCCGTCGGCAACTCTTTGATGGAATCCGCCTGGTTGCCCACGACATTCCGGAAGCTCTCCATGGAAAGCGTGCCTTTTGTATGGTGGGCCACCGCATCCATCACCATGGAGCGCAGTTCGCGGACATTGCCTGGAAAATCATAACATTCCAACAAAGCGACCAGTTGTGGGGCCACGGTTGGCAGGTGCGGCAACTGGATGGCCGCAGCGACATCGACGATGAATTTGTCCAGCAACAGCGGGATATCCTCTTTTCGTTCCCGCAAGGGTGGAACCGTGATCGCATGAGTTGCCAACCGGTAATAGAGATCGGCCCGGAATTTTCCTGCGTGAATTCTCTGTCTCAAATCCCGGTTGGTGGCCGCGACAATGGTCACGTCCGAATTCTTGGAGGCATCAGACCCCAGGGGTTCGAATTTCTTCTCTTGCAACAGTCGCAACAGCTTGAGCTGGCTGGACTCGGAGAGATCCCCGATTTCGTCCAGAAACAGCGTACCCCGGGCGGCCTTGGTCACCAACCCCTCGCGCATGGTCTGCGCCCCGGTGAAGGCCCCCTTGGTATGGCCGAACAGGGTGTCGGCAAACATATGATCATCCAGTCCCGCCACATTGACGGGCACCAGCGGGCCGGAAGCTTTACGCAGCATGTGGAACGCCTGGGCAAACAACTCTTTGCCGGTTCCGGTTTCCCCATGGATCAGGAGCGGTTCCCCGGTGCGGGAAGCGGACTCCATATATTTGAAAAGACTGTTCATTTTCTGATTGCGGGTCACGATGCCCGCAAAAGCCTCCGGACATCGCAGCGCTCCACCCAGCAGATAATCCTTCAGAGTATCGGCATGGCGACGCAGCCCCACCACCTCCTTGGCTTTGCGCACGGCGGCAATCAGACGCTCCACCTCCACAGGTTTGATGAGGTAATCCGCCGCGCCATTTTTCATGCACTCCACAGCGGTGTCTACATCCTGGAGCGCCGTCACCATGATCACCGGAATGTGTGGATGGCGCGCTTTGACTTGAAGCAGCAGCTCCAACCCCGATAAATGGGGCATGCGCATGTCCAGAAGCAGTACCGCGACACAGGAATCATCCAGAAACGGCATGACCTCGCGACTGTCGCTCAAGCTTCTGACCGGGCCCAGTCCATGGTTGCTCAACAGCAGCCGCAAGCCCAACAGAATGTCGGCTTCGTCGTCCACCACAACCACCATGGGAGCGTGTGGATCTATGCAGGTTATGGATTTTCCAGAATTTTCATCAGACAGATTCATGGATGGATTCATCGTTCCACTCCGGGAAATCGATCACAATCAGAGAACCGTGACCGAGTTCCGATTGTATCGATAGTGTTCCTTGATGCAGCGCAACAATTCTTTTGGTAATTGAAACGCCCAATCCCATGCCGCCCTTCTCCTGACGCGTCGTAAAGAAGGTCTCTCCCAGGCGCGACAGATGCTCCGGGGCAATGCCGCAGCCTGCATCGCGAATTTCGATGCGGATGGTGCGGGAAACCGTATTCCGCATCATGACGACCGCAACCGGATCCTCCCGGCTGTTCAATGATTGCAAGGCGTTCAGAATCAGGTTGGTAAAGACTTGAAACAGTTGTTCCGGGTTTCCGGTCACGACATGCGGGCGGGATTCCCATTGCGTGTCAAAATGATTCGTATGCCGCCTGATTCTTTCTTGCAAGAATTGTACCGCTCTATTGAGAATCTCCCGCAAATCCATGGGTTGCATGTTGGGTTTTTGCTGGGGGCGCGCCAACATTTTCATGTTGTTGATGATCGATTTGATGCGTCTGGCATTCTCCTCGACGCCGGACATCAACACAGCCACTGTTTCTCCGATCTCGGAATAGGGCGCGCCGCCCAGGGAGAAATCCCCGTTGCGATGAAAATAGCCATCCAGAATCCCCTTGGCATCCTGCCACATCGTCTGCAACAGATTGGTGTTCACCACGATGATGTTATTGGGATTGTTGACCTCATGCGCAATGCCGGCCGCCAGCAATCCCATCGATGCCAGCCGGTCATTCTGATAGGTTTGTTCTTGCAGGCGTATTCGTTCCTTCTCAGCCATTTTGATGGCTGTAATGTCTTCAACGACACCCAGCACACCCAAAATGGTGCCGTCATTTTCCCGGAGAGGGATCTTGGTGGCAGAGATCCAACGGACCACACCCTCCTGTCTCTCAACCATCATCTCGCGTGCATAAACACTCTGACCACTGTCGATCACCTCGCGATCAAAACGACGAAATTCCTCGGCCATTTTGAACCACGGCATGTCATAATCGCTTTTGCCAATGATTTGGTCGGGACGATCAAAGCCGGCGGTTGTAAAGAAAGCGCGATTGCCTCCCAGATAATTCAGTGCCGTATCTTTCCAGAATACATGAATCGGGATGGCGTCCAGAATGGTGCGCAACATGCGATTGGTATCGTGGAGTTCCTGTTCGTTGAGCTTGTTCTCCGTCACGTCGAGCAGGGTGAAAATCAGGGTTTCCACATATCCATCCTGGCCCAATATGGGGATCAGGGACCAGTCCCAATAGGTGACACCCCATTCGGGATGATCGGGAAAGACGAAAGGCTTGGCCTGGACCGTAAACGGTGTCGCGCTCTCCACCACCTGCCGGAAAATCGCCTCGTTTTCTGGATGCGGATAAAGATCGAAATGGTTCCTGCCCGGAAAGAATTCGACATCGCGCGCGCATTTCTCGGCATAGGAACGATTCACCCGAATGAAATTGAAATTCCGGTCCAGAAAGGCAATGGACAGATGACTCGTATGAAACAAAGTTTCCAGCAGTTCATGGAAGGTACGCAGGGCATCATCGGTCCGTTTCCGCTCGGTGATGTCCGTATCGATGGCGCCAATCCCTATGAGTTGTCCCGTGCCATCATACATGGGAAACTTGACGGAAAGATAGATGCGTTGTTTGTCTTCACAGGGAACAATCAACTCCTGCTCAACAATCGTTTGATTCTTCATGACCTGGCAATCCTGTTGCCAGTGATCGGAGGCGATCTCTGGTGGCAACAGATCGAACGCTGTTTTGTTGCTTATTTCCTGATTTTTGACACCAAACAACTCCTTAAATCGTCGATTGATCAACAGGTAATGTCCAAGCGTGTCTTTCAGATAGATCAAGGCGTTTGAATTGTTGATGATGCCCATCAAACGGCTCTCGCTGCGCGACAGAGCGGCCAGGGTCTGATGCAGAGTGGCCATGTCTGCCTGGTTTATCCGGTACAGTGCGAGAAAATGCAAAAACTGCTTGCGCGTAATCAGGGCAGAGATCAGGATGATCGCAGCAACAAAAGCTATGCTGATCCGGATCGCCTTTTGTTGCGCGTTTTTGCTCTCCTGTTGGAAATAGAACGCCTTGTTTTCCGCGAAGGTCACCACTTCGTTGATCAACTGTTCCAGTTTCATGATGCGTTCGCGGCTCATCTCCTGCTCTTTGAGAATCGCCTCCTGCAGGTTTCCCAGTCGAATCAGGTCAAAAACCTCCTGCTGCATCTGACGCAATTGCGAACACTCGGTCTTGATGTGACGCACCAGTTCGTGACTTCCCAGGAACCTTTCTTCAATCATTCGCAAATTATTATTGAATTCAATCTCTTTTTTGGCCATGTCTTTCCATACGGCATCCTGATAATCAGGGTCGTCACTTTCAATCAGATCTTGAATGATGGTCTGCATCTGAAAAAGTGAGAGCTTGGTACGTTGGGCTGCATTGCTCACATGAAAGGGATGTTTGTACAGTTTATCATTGGCTGCAACGATTTGTTTCATCTGAAAGATCAATACAAATCCCATGACAAGCGTCAGCAAGACGAGCAGAAGATAACTGCCCCATTTTTGTTGTTCCGGATTCTGTTGCTGCAACATGGCTTCCTCTGGAGTTCTTTAGGGTTGTCCTGTTGATCGCCTATTGACCATTGTTTCTCCAGTCGTCCGGCATGCAATCATCAATGATTCTTTTTCCATAACTCAAGTTTGTACATCAGTCTCTGCGACCCGAAAGATCACATCGAAAGAGATGATCCGATCAGAACCAAGGAACCATCACCCTCTGAACCTAATCATTCATCCATGTCTGACCACATTGATCGGGGCGACCACTTCACCTGACTGAAGGAATGCCATTTCAATGCGTGTCAGAAGATATAGAACTTCGCGCCCAAGAAAAACAACTTCGCCATAGGTTGTTTCGGACTTGCGAAAATTCTTGCGACGCAGCAGACGAATAGTCTCCTCTGTTTTGAGATGAAATAATTTATGTTTTTCGTCCAATGTCTGGATGATCTCCTGGACAAGCGGATGTCTCGATTTGGTCTCATGAATCCAGAGACCGACCGGACAGGCGTCGGCACTGTCCAACACCGCATCTTTGCCCCAGTGTTGGAAAGCGCGCAACAGTTGACGCGACCAGCGCAGATGCATCAGGCGGGCATGACTTACCTCCAGAATGCCACGCTGTTCACTTTCTTCCTGCTCTGGAAGATGGATATTGAACAGGCGATGAATCAAGCTCTTGAACGGATGAGCCGCAAAATCACTGAGCGGTTTATGTTCCAGATAATCCAATTCGGCTTCGGTGATTCGATACACAATGTCTCGGCTCAACATGCGCACACGGTTCATTTCACGCTCGATCTCTTCCGGAGTACCCATGGCGATCAGCGAGACGAGGCGCTCCGCAGCATGATGAAATTGTTCATGTACGCTGACCAATTGCCGGATCGGATCCAGATGATACAATTCCCGGATCCCTTCTCCGTGCAGCCAGGTCCCGAGTTCGCACTCTTCGTGAGAGGTCAAACGGATGGTCTTGCGGGTTTGCCCGACCATCTCTTCCAGTTCCGCTTCCCAGAGTACATGCGCGATGCGGGCTACACTCAAATCAACTTGTATCATCGGAATTCCTTATCGTATCGAACCATAATCGTCAGAGTGAGAGATGTCCCGAGGAACCACACGAATTTCATCTCCGATGGCGGACTCCAGGGCGATTTGACTGTTTTCCACCACGATCACCAGGGCTGGGTAGTGTTGCAACAGAGTCACCCAGGTTCCTGGAACCAGCCCGATATGTAATAATTTTTGCAACCTGGTATTGTCATGAGTGTTCAGGAAGACGATGCGTCCCGCCTGTCCCTTGGCCAGATGGGTCAGAGGGATGACGGCACTCTCCACGCTTTTTCTGGACTCCAGACAGCAGGAACCTTCCGGAATCGGAATTCCATGGGGACAAAAGCGGGGATGACCCAACAGGGTGCAGATCGCTTCGACCAGCTCCGGAGCGAGGATGTGTTCGAATTCACAGGCCGATTGTTCGGTCTCCTCGGGACGTTTGCCCAACACATCCACGATCAAACGTTCGGCCAGCCGGTGACGACGCACCAGACCACGGGCCATTTCCAAACCTTCCGGGGTCAGAATGATCTGTTCCCCTTCCAGACGAAGAATGCCGTTGCTGGCAAATTCTCTCAAATAGCCCTGGTATACACCCGTTGGATCATGCTCGTGAAAAGCAGGCAGGGTCAGTTCATAGAATTCATGCAGACGCCACAGCATCTCCAGAAGTTCATCTTTCTGATGCGATGTTTCGAGGTTCATGCGGGCTACCTTAAAAGATGTTCATGAGAAAATTGACCAACCCACCGACCAGAATCGCCAACAGAATGATGGCGATATTCATGCTGATCGCCCATTTGGGACCGATCTCCTTGATCATCATCATGGTGTTGGAGGCGCAGGGAATAAACAGGGTCATGACGACCAGACCGACCACGATCTGCTGGAAGCTCAACTCACTCCCATCGACCATATCCTTGAAATAGACGGCGCCCACTTCCCGGCGGGAGAGAACCAGAATGAAAACTTCGGTAACCTTGTCGGGCAGGGAGAGAAATCCCGTCACCACCGGATGGAACCACTCTTTCAGCCGTTCCAGGATGCCACTTTTTTCCAGGGTGTACATCATCAGGGCGGCGACCATGAACATGGGGACGGCTTCCCACAGGAACCATTTGACCCGATAATAGGTTTTGCGTACCACATGGAGCGGATCCGGCCAGCGGAATGGCGGGAGTTCCAGGATGAACTCCGCCCCTTTGCCCTGACGCGTACCGATGACACGGTTCAGGATCACGCCGCAGACGATCTGCGTGCCGGCCACCGCAGCCAGGACGATCAGCATGGCTGAAAAGGGGATGGTGGCCAGAATGGCCATCATGATTCCCAACTGGACCGCACAGGGCATACCCAGGGCGATCAGAAAGACCGCCATCAATCGTTCCTTGCGGGTCTCCAGGATCCGGCTGGTCAGGGTGGCCATGGTATTGCAGCCTGTGCCCAACACCAGCGGCAGCACGGCCTTGCCGGAAAGCCCGAAGGGCGACAGGGTGCGGTTGGCCAGGACGCTGAGATTGGGCAGATAGCCGGTATCTTCCAGGATGTTCATGATCAGAAAGAAGACCAGCAAAATCGGCACCACCGTGACCATGGCGTTGAACAACCCCATGGTCAACAGACCGAAATTGCCCACCAGGAATTCGTTGATTCCGGGATGATTCACCCATTCTTCAATGGTTGTGGCCAAAGGCTTGAAGATTACGCCATCCAGGAAACCGGCCATCTCGGACGAAAGCACCACCACCCCATGAAAGGTCAGCCATAGAATGGCCAGAAAGATCGGCCAGCCCAACCAGGGATGCCGGGAGGCCCAGGCCAGCTTCTGGAAAAACGAATGAATGGGGATTTCCGACCGGCGTGTCACCTGTCTGGAGAGTCGCTCGGCCCACTCTTCCCGGCCGTTGAAGATCCGCAACTGCAAGGCCGATGGGGAGTGACGCCAATGCAGTTCACGAAGAATCTCCTGGGCTTTGGCGATCATCTCAGTGGAAAAGCGGTCTGCCAGCAGACGGGTCGGGCCTTCCATGGACTGGATGATCTGCAACAGTTGCCCCCTGGAGGGGCGTTTGGTTACGTCGAACAGAGCGCCAATGCGCGTGATCACCTGCTCCAGATCTTCGGGATACTGGATCATTCCGCCCACGGGCAGGGATACGCTTTCCAGTTGTTGCAACAAGGGTTTCATGCCGATGCCGTGCGAGGCATCGGCCAGGATGACACGGGTGCCTGCCTCACGAGACAGTTGTTCCGTATCGATGACAATGCCACGACGGGCGGCCTCGTCAGCCTTGTTGAGGCAAAAGACGGTGGGAATGGCCAATTCGCGAATCTGGGCAAACAGGATCAGGCTTTGCTTGAGTCGCAACGCATCCCCGCAGAATAAAATCCGGCAAGGCTTTTTGCCGAGCAGCAGGTCCAAGGTGGATTGTTCGTCCGGCGTCAACGCAACCAGCGAGGAGATGCCGGGGGTGTCGATGACGGTCACCTTGCGTCCATGCAGCACGATTTTCTTCTGATTGGGGGCCACGGTGGTTTGCGGATAGTTGGCCACCATGGTGTAGGTTTTGGCAATGGTATTGAACAGCGTACTCTTGCCCGCATTGGCCAATCCCACGATCACCAGAACCGGATCACATTCCGTGTTCCGGATCGACACCGGAAAGGCTATCGGAACCGCTGCAATCGATTGTATGGACATGAGAATTTCCTTTCCAATCCTTTGGTTGGGATCTACTTCGTTGAGACCGCCTTGACGATGGAGCGCATGGAGATCGCGGTCACATCCCGCAGATGCACCCCTTGTGCATCCTGTTCGACCACCCGACTGATCGTCACCCCCTTTTTGCTGATCCTGGCAAAGGGATCAAAGAAGGCGCTGGGGACCACGACTTTTCCGGATGGATCCAATTCAAACAGATAGGCCGAACCGCGCTCCAGTTGCAGAACCAATTTCAGTTCTGCCATGCTCTCCGGAGTGATTTTGAAGGTGTCACCCGGACGGGAAGCCGTGTGTCCCATCATTTCGGCAATCGAAAAGACGACATCCCGATTTTCGTTGCGCCGGTAGGCCAGACTGCCATGTCTGGTTCCCTTGGCCGGGGTGATTTTCTCGTAGGGCGCATTCACCAGGCGCACAATGGGTTGGAAATGATCCTGGTATTGGCCCAGAAATGCACGCGGACCGGAGAGATCGCCCGGCTGTTTCTGGTTCGCCCGCTCCGGGGTGGCTTGCGGGAGTTTGGTCTCCTCTTTGGGCGTCTGCGCCGGAGCGGTCACGGCATCCGGTTTGGCGGATGGGTCTGGAACGGACGCGGATTGGGCCGGTTTTTCCTTTGGTTCTGCCGACTCCGGAGGTGCGGGGGGGGGCGGCTCGACGACCGGTGCCACACTCGATGTGGTGGTCGGCTGGATGACAGGCTCAGGGAGCGGTTTGGATGGCGCGGAGATTCTTTCCGGCTCTTTGGGCGCAGAGACCGGAGGAGGGGGGACCGGAGCGACGACCCGCGCCTCTTTCTGGTTTTTTGGGAAAAATGGAAAATCATCCAGCCCCTTGGCAAGCATCAGCGCCGCCACCACGGTCACGCCGCCAACCGCCACGCCCCAACCGATTCTTGACTGCCTTCTTTTGCGTTGCAACTGGTTCGCCAGCAGGGCTGCCTGTCTTTGTTCTGCGCGCAACTGTTCCTCGAATTGTACACGTTGCCGTTCGATCTCCTCCATGTGGGTCTGACGCATGCGATATTCCACATCGCCCAATTGGGATTCCGTCAGCAGATCCGGCTCTTCTTGTATGGAGGGTTCGGGATCTGCCACGAACTCTTCCACGAACGGATGGGGATCCTCTGTCCCGGATGGCCCCTCCGGAACGGCAACCAGGTGTTGCAGGGCTTCGGGAATCGACAACGGCACAATCTGATCCGGGGGGAGTTGGGTCAGGCCGCTCAACAGATCTTTCTGCAAGACGGTCAACACCAGCAGGCGCATGGCCTCGGCCTGAGTGTCATCCATCCACTCCCAATCTTCTCCGAGTTCCGGCAGGGAAGCGATCAGGGTTCCGACCACTTGCAGTTGCTCTTTGACCTCCGTGAACTTTTTGCGGTTGGTTGCAGGATTGCGGGACAGGGGCAGGGCAATCGAAAAAAAGTGCAAGCCCTGGCTGACGGCCAGGGAGACGGCCTGGGGATACTGCGACAGATCGAACGTGGTTGGTGTCGTGCATGCCAACAGCGCAGCCTGCAGAGCAGCGAGTTCCTCCTCGATGGCGAGTGATTCGCTTGCCTTGAGGTCGTTTAAGAGTTGATGCAATTTGCGCACTCCGGCCATGAGCGCGGCCGTATTTTCTGGTCCGATCCATTCCACCCGATTCCGCAACCGGGACAAAAGCGTCTCAATTGATTCGCTCAACTGGTTGATGCGGTTCAGGTTATGAAAGGGAGCCGCTCCACCGATGCCGCGTATGGTCCGGAGCAGGCGATCCAGAATGGTTTGTCGGGATGCGGTATCCGCGCTGCTCAGGGCATGCAGATCCGACAGGCTGGTGGCCAGACGTCTTTGGGACTCCTGCGCAAACAGGGTCAATTTAAGGGCATCATCGTCGAGCATGGCACACCCCCAACGGTCAAGTGCTAGATAAATTCAAAAAAGGTGTCGAATTTCATCCCATCCAGCGCGCCCCGGATCGATGGGTTGCAATGAATGATGCGGATGGAACGTCCTTGATGTTCACGATTGTGTTGGTTCAACAACAGCATGGTCCCAAAGGCCGCCTTCCCGATATGGACGGTATCCTGGAAATCTAAAATATAATCGGTCTTGCCAGAGCGACCACGATAAATTTTGGCAAAATGATTCCTGCAATTGTAATCGAAGAGCGGGGCAATCCGGATTGTCACGGTCGTATGTCCCTCCGCATCCCGGACCGTACTGACCTTGAATTTATGCGATTCATCATCCTGGAGATCATTCGTGACAATGACGATACCGGTATTGGATCCATGCAACGGTGCCAGAGACTTGAGAACCTCCTTGTTGCAATGAGAAATCAGGATGCTTTCCTTCTCGCCTTGATTGTGGATATCCAGATGCAGCAACATGGCCAGACCGGATGAGGTCATACTGGTCACATTGGTGAAATTCAATCGATAGCGCCTGGCGTGTTCTTTTCCCTGGTAGATTTTGACAAAATCATCCCAGAAATCGGCACTGAACTCACCACGAAAGTGCGCAGCGGTTTCAGACGCCGTATGCTTGACGAATTTGACCCCGCTGCGCAAGGATCCCATCAATCTTGGAAAGGTGCTGACTTCTTCGGTCGAAACCAAGGAGACACCGGTTTTGGTGACGCGTGCCACCGAGACCTTTTCCTCCATCCGGACTCCGTCCAGGGTGAATTTCAGCACACCCGTTTGACCGACCTGCATCGGACAGGTGTTGGGCAACACCAGGAACAAGGCAATTTCATTCACATCCAGGGCATTGCCGGAACAGCCATTGAATTCCATCGGCATGCCACTGAAAACCCGTTCATGCCTTCTTCTGTTGCTGGTCGCGGTGGTATCCATCGTCACTCCTCCTCGCCGGCCTCTTCGGGGATCAGATTGAACTTGCGCAATTTTTCCAGCAAGACCTGTCGGGTTACCGGTTTGGTCAGATAATCCGAGCATCCTCCCTTGAAATAGGCCTGCATGGCCTGCAATGAGGAATCCATCCCGGTGACCATGATGATGGGGGTTTCCCGGGCATCCTGGGCAAGACGCTTTTCTGCCGCCCGGATGCGGGTCAAGGTTTTTTGACCATCCATGACTGGCATGATGATATCCAACAAGACCAGATCGTATGGATCCCCATCCTCCAGATCGGCCGTGAACAATTCCAGGGCAGCCTTGCCATCGCTAACCATGTCACAATGCGCATATTTTTTAAGATAATCACGCAACAGTTTCCTGTTGTTCAACTCATCGTCAGCAATTAATATTTTCATTGCGTATTCCCTCCTCATTCAAGAAAATGATCAACGCATCCACATGTTCTTCAAGACTTTGGCAGATTGTCGATGCCTCTTCCCAGGCATCCATTTCCACCTGACCAATCAGGCGGATGGATTGGGATGCGATACGGGATGCTCCGATATGGGAAGCCGTGGATTTCAGCCAAGTCGCTGCCCGGATCGCTGGCCCGGAATCATGATGCGACAATCCATTTTTCAGTTGTGCGATTTGGTCACGGGCCTCATCGACAAAGGTCTGTTTCAGCCGTTTCAGGCTCTCTTGATCCAACTCTACCGGCTTCAACAGCATTCTGTTGGCCTTGTGCTGTGTCGGTGTCTTCTGTGCAGGGATGTTTTTTTGGTTTTTCTTTAATTCCAATGCATAATCATTGACAACCCGGATCAGATCGTTTGGTAGATAAGGTTTCAGCAAGAAGCCATTCATCCCCATCCGATAGCATTTTTCCTTCTCATTCATCATGACCATGGCGGTCACGGCCACGATTGGCACATGAGGATTGCCCACTTCCTCCTGGGATCCGCTTCGAATGCGACGGGTCGTTTCAAATCCATCCATCAAAGGCATCTGGAGATCCATCAAAATCAAATCGCAACGCCCTTTTGCTTTCAAATAGGTCAGCGCCTCAATGCCATTGTTGGCGACAACCACCTGGTGTCCCTGGGAAAGCAGTATCGACAAAGCCAGTTTTTGATTTGCAACCAGGTCTTCGACCAGCAGAATATTCAGTGGTTGAAAATCGGTTCCTCTGGGCAGTGGTTCATGGGTATCGTCCCTCGATTTGTTCTCTCTTTTGGCTGGAGAGAGAATGGTTTGAATTTTCTTAAGCAGTTGAAAATAGCGGACAGGTTTTTTCAAGGAGAGTGGATTGGAAAAGAACTTCTCAAGATTGAAATTACGCAAGGTCAAATGGGAGGATATCATGACGATTACTCGCCCGTGATAAGCTCGGGCACAATCTCTTAGACTATGTTGGAAATCACGTACAATGCTCTCATCAACCAGAACGGCATCATAGGGATTGGCAGTATTTTCCTTCAACTGTTCAATCATGGAAGCCGTATCGTTGACGATATGGACGGATGCACCAAAATAATGCAACTGGTCTTGCACAATCCTGCGGCCTGTTGGATGGGTATCTGCCAACAGAATCCGTCGCTTGATCAAGGGGTGTGAGTTGTCGGAGGTTCGTTGAGTGCGCCGTTGATCCGGCCAGGAGTCCGTTCCCTCCCCTGGTCTCCCCATACCCAACCGAATGGAGAAATGAAAGGTACTGCCCTGGTTGACCTGACTCGACAATTGCATCGAACCACCCATCATATGGACCAGATGCTTGGAAATGGTCAGTCCCAAACCGGTTCCACCATATTTGCGCGATACCGATCCATCGGCCTGAACAAAACTCTGGAAGATCAGGTTTTGTTGTTCGGCGGGGATGCCGATTCCGGTATCGGAGACGGAAAAATGCAGGGCAATGGCTGAGGCATCAGAATCTTCACCGATCTCTTCTGCACGTCTGACGGCGACCAGGATCTCTCCTTCATGAGTGAACTTGATGGCATTGTTGATCAAATTGACCATGATCTGTTTAAGACGCAGTGGATCACCTTCCAGGGTCTGCGGCAGGTCATGGGCAATCGAGCAATAGAAGCTCAATCCCTTCTGATGGGCTTTGATCGCCAGCATCTCGCACACTCCCTCCATCTGGCCGATCAAATCGAATGGAATCGACTCCAACAACAGATGTCCGGCTTCGATTTTGGAAAGATCCAGAATGCCGTTGATCAGATCCAGCAAGGAGAGCGAGGAAGAGTGGACAATTTGTACATTGTTGACCATCTCCTCTTGTGACAAATGGGCGTTGAGTATCAGGTCGCTCATGCCAATAATGGCATTCAGAGGACTGCGGATTTCATGACTCATATTTGCGAGAAATTCACTTTTCGCCTTGCTGGCGGCTTCTGCTTTTTCACGGGACTCTTCCAACTCCTGGATGATTCTGGATCGTACCACAATATTGGCGATGGCTTGCCCGATCAAATCGAACATTAAGTTATTAAATACATCTTTTATGACCGAATCAGGAACGATCAATCTCATGATGCCAAGATTTTCCTGACCTGAATAGAGAGGAACACAATAATCGATTCTGTTCTCCAGATTCGTTCCGACGATCTGGTTGGATCCGTCCGAATAGATCTCTTGGAATTGATCCGGAAACATGAAGGTGACACAGGATGAACACTCGCTGGAAGCGTTACTGCAGCGATATCGAACCGGGAAAAAGTTTTCATGGGATTGACTGATCAGATTGAATTCACCGGTTGGGCGATCCCGTAAGAAAATGGCGATTTGGATATTATCCGAAGCCAACCAGGGCAGATCCTTGATATGACCTATGGCCAGTTTGATCAACTCGCCCAAGGAGCCGCTCTCGAATGACAGACGCAGCAATTGGTTGACTGTTTTCTGGGTCTGCAAGGAGATGGTGGCCTTGCGCTCGGAACGGACAACGCGCTCGATTTCCCTTAATTTATCCACATGACTGTGTTCGGCCACGGACAGGGTTTCATGCATGGCCTGAATCAACTGACTGTAGGCTGTGGTATCCCGAATGCAGGCCACACAATGCATGGCTTCCCTGATTTGAACCAGAGAGAGACCAATTTCGAACTCCACCCGATTTCCATGCGCATTCAAGCCATATTGATACAATTTTTTCAAGAAGCGGGGAGAGAGATCACCCTGCTCCCGCAATCTTTTCATGCTCTCCAGGTGAGTGTTCCGGACTTCTGCCGGAATGATCAAATCTTCGATGCCCTTGCCCAGCACATCCGTGCGCAGGAAGCCAAACATGGTTTCTGCCGCACGATTGAATTCCACGACCCGGCCATGGAGGTCGGTAATCACCACCGCATCCAGACTGTAATCGATCAGATTTTTGGCCAGGGCCTCCTGTTCCAGCAGATGGCGTGTGGATCGCAGCAACTCTTTTTTGGTTCTATAGCATCCAATATGCAAGTCACCAATACGCTGCAATAAAATGGATGGCTCGGTCGGGAATACAATAAAATCATCCGCACCCTGGTCAAAGGCAAAACTTTCATTATTAAGATCGTATGCATTTGAATAAACAATCACAGGAACCGCTTCGTTTTTTTTAGACTTCAACAAACGACAAATTTCATAGCTGTTCAGTTGCGTATGCTGCGCATCCAGCAGGACAACGGTCGGCAAGGGAGGTTGTCTGACACGTTGCAACAGGGTATCCTCATCCTCGACAGAAAGAACGGTGTACCGTTCTGCCAGAATGCTCTTGAACCGTGCGGATTCCTCGGTCTGCGCAGCGGCAATCAGGATGATTTCCGCTTCATGTTCCTCCATCCCCTCCCTCCGCCAGACTCTCGACCGCATGATACAACCCGAAGGTGACAAGATAAGGAATGACATGTTTCTCGGCGCCAACCCTCACATCGAAGAAACCACGCCGGGAGGTCTGTTTCCAGATCAATCGATAGCGGACCATGAAGCCGGGATCGGTGGAAAAGGTGATCTTGACGCGCCGGGTGATCTGGGTGCCAAATTCGATCTGCAGATTGCGTTTCAACTCCTTTTGAACCATGCTTTCCAGTACCATCCAGATCGATCCCTTGAACTGGTTGGCTTGCGCCATTTGCTGGCCGACCTCCAGGCGGATATTGGCCGTGCGCGTGAATTCATGTTCGCTGCTCAACACCTTGTTGCCATGGCGATTGTCCAGCGGCACCTCCTCGGTTGCCAGAACAATGGAATCCTCCCGCACCACGGTCTCGCCCAGAAACTGAATCGACGAGGAAGTGGCGGTTGGCAGGAGTTCCGGTTGTGAGGAGGAACG
The DNA here is from genome assembly GCA_015234115.1 of Magnetococcales bacterium. Taxonomy (GTDB): domain Bacteria; phylum Pseudomonadota; class Magnetococcia; order Magnetococcales; family Magnetaquicoccaceae; genus Magnetaquiglobus. The sequence continues at coordinate 38,624 of JADFWP010000004.1, read as the reverse complement.
GCTCAGGGCTTGATCCGTCAGGATCGGGAAATATTTCTTTCCGAGCAGTCCACCTACGACAGCAGCCAGACCATAGGGAATCAGTTGCAACATGGCGAACCTCTTTTCTGTCTCAGGAAGATTGAATGCAACAGCCCCTTGTCAACCGTTGAGCTTGTCTCCTTGAATCGTTTGCTCCATCTGTTTGAGTTGTTCCAGATGTTCCATATGTTTCATCAATTCCATCTGTTTCATTCGTTCCACCTGCTGTGCATGCACCTGATGCATCCTGCGCATCTCTTCCAGGAATTTTGGGAAATCTTCATGGAGTTGCGCCATCAGGTCATGAGCCTGGACAATGGTCTCCAGATTGCCCCGGAACAACTGGCCAATATTTTGGAATGGTGTCACGACAATCTGTAACGCCTGTTGGGTCCGCTCAAAAGCAGCCTGACATTTCTCGATCTCCTTGCTGACATTTTGCAGCGTCTCGGAGATTTCACGATTCGTTCCAGAACTGTTGCCTGTCAACACATCATTCAACTGTTGCAGGGCATTGTTTTTCATCACCTCGGCCTGAAGCCCTTCCTCTTCGAGCATTTCGATCAAGGGCTTCAGATAGATCATCAATCGGGGATCGATACGCTTCTCCAGGGTCTGGAGAATGGTGCTCTGCTGACTTTGGAACTTGTCGAAAAGATCCGGAACCTGGGAGAGTGCATCCAGTTTTTCCACCATCGGGGCCGAGGCGACCAGTTGACCATCCCCGCTTTTTTCCAGCAGTTTGGCCATCATCTGTTGCAACTCGGCAACATCCTTGCGCAAGTCAGCCAATCCACTTTTCATCTCGTCGGTCATGATCGAGCGGGTCGATGAGACCATCTGCTCCCCATCCGCCAACCCCTCTACTTTGCGCACCAGTTTGGTGAGGGTCGCCGAGGTCAATTCCATCTTGCTGAATTTTTCATCCAGGCTTTTGACATGAACTGCCGTGGAAAGATGAACCTCCACCACCTTCTTGAGCAGATCTTCCATCAGGGTGATCCGGTTCTGGAGTCCAGTTTCAGCCGAGAGTGCGTTCTGTGCCATTCCAGTCGCTCCTTTTGATCTTACTTGATTTGTACATACACCAGAATATCATGGCATTTGATGCAGCGCCCTGATGGTGGATGGGGTCTGGTCGAGTTCGGTAGAATCGGTGGTCCCACCTTGTAATAGGCAGAAACCTGTTCCCACACCTTGGCAACGGGTGTGGCGGGTTGACTGCCCGGTGGTGCGCCTCCGCGAATCAGATGGCAGTTGGTGCATGGCCCCCAGGAGGGATGCGGCATGCTGGCACCCGGATTGATGGTCGGGATGCGCTTGACCAACATGCGCTGCAACGAATTGGACGGTGGATTGACCAGTTGCAGCACCGGTTCCTTGAGCGATGGCTGGGTCGGTTTGGGAATGGCGCCAAAAACCTCTCCCTCGACCTGGGCAGTCGGTTCCTGGTTCATCCAGGAGGACCAGAACTGCGACCATGAACCTCCAGACCCCCACAGGCCCAATCCGATGAACGCAATCAATGCGATCACGGCAAGAATGGCCCACAGGCCGGTTGTTTTGGATCGGGCGGGGATCATCATCCACCTAACGCAATTTATTGGACCAGAGAGCAAAGCCTTCATCATTCCGCAGTTGGCAGATTCTTCCGTTCATGCGGATCCTTTTGGCGTAGATCAATGGACTGGTCCCGCCGCGTTCAAAGGAGAAACCCGATCCATCCACCGTCACATCATGGGTAAGCGGACAGCCAAGATATTTGAGAAACCATCCCGGTCCCACCGAAATGCGTTGCTCCTGGCCATTGGCCGCTGTCAGCCAGAGATGCAATTGTCCATCGCTTTGCGGTTGTTCGGAAATCTGCTGCACCGTACCCGAGAAATTGACAGTCGGGGCTTGTTGCAACATCACCAGACCCGATCCGTTGGTGGCAGCAGGAGCAACCGCAGCGACCGGAATCATTTGCAGCCCATCCAAAGCGGGTTGCGTCATGGCATTGGATCCAACGACCGAAGAGGGATTCCGGGAGGCGCTCCGGTTCTTTCCCGACTCCCAGAACCCATCCGGGAGCAGGGCAGCCACGATCACCCCGAACAGAAACAGCATGCCGAGTACAACGATCCAAACGCCTGGTTCCATTGACCGTTTCATGCCATCACCCTCTACTTCCGAATGTCTGGTGTCAGATAAAACTGAATGCTGCCAATATTCTCAACGCTCTGGATGATTTTTTCCTTGAGGGCTTCCAGAATCACATCGCCTTCAAACACCTTCAGATCCTTGTTCACCCGAAGATCCGCCTCGATATACAAGCTTTCACCCAGACTCCGCGCCCGCAGATAGTTGATTCCAAGAATTCGCGGAAAGGTCCGAATGATTTCATAAACCCCTTCCAGTTCTTCCACATCCGGAGAGGCATCCATCAAATTGTTGACTGCCTCTATGATCAACTCGATCCCGATCTTGATGACCAGCAGGGATAACAGAATCGCGGCCAGCGGATCTGCAATGGGAAAATCCAGCACCGTGGCAAAGAACAGTCCCACCACCATGCCGACCGAGGAAAAGGCATCGGATCGATTGTCCCACGCATTGGCCATGATGGCCGGGCTGTTGTTTTCGATCGCCACACAGCGTTGATATTGATACATCAGTTCATTGCCAATGGTGGAAACGACCGCGCCCAGCAGGGCCATGCGGTCTGGTGTGGCAAAGGTGTTGTTGATGATGCTCAACAGGGCATCCACCAGAATGAAAATCGAGCCGATCACTAATATCAAACCGACAATTCCAGAAGAGATGTGCTGGATCTTGCCATATCCGTAACCGAATTTCTCGTCCGCCGGCCGGTCCGAAAGCCGGAGACTGAACAAGGTGAAGACACTGGCCAGAAGATCGGCCAAAGAGTGAAAGGCATCGGCCATGAGAGCGGCACAATTGGTCACCAGCGACATGACCACCTTGTAGGCCACCATGAAGACATTGAACCAGATGGAATACCACGTCACATCATCGCGACATTGAATACAGTGCGGGTATTTCATGAGCGTGCCTTCTGAAAAAAGGGAGCGATGGCAACCGGCAATTCCCGGATTCTGACTGACACCATTCTGTTCATGGGGTGAGCACTCCGGTTGGGTCTGGAGTGATCACGGTATCGTCGGGTTTCACGACCGCCACCGCCACCTTTGAGGCGGCTGTATTGGTCGATTTCGAGCTGGTCCCGGACGAGGGGCTGTTTCCTTTCGATGCGGAGGGCGCCCCGGCCGACCCTTTTGGAGAGGGGGGCTTCTGCGTATTCGTTTTTTGAGGCGTCACCGCAGAGGATTTGCCCTTGGCATCCCGACTGGCCGCAGCGGGCGCGTCACGGTTCGGCTCGGCAGGTTGCCCATTATCCAGTTTGTCGGTACTGGTGACGGGATCTTCCGCACGGACCTCCCCATCTTCCGGTTTGGATCCGTCCGTTGGATGGGTATTGGTCAGGCGGTTTTCCGAGATCAGGCGCATGTTTTTCCTGGATTCCGTCTCCAGATTCTCTGTTCCATGCCCCTGGCCGGGTCCGGAAACCGCAGCGTCGGAACGCTTGCCGCTCTGCGGTTGCGGCATGGGTTCGGAGGTCGGTGCCTGGGTCTCTGGTGGCGTGGTTTCAGGCACCACGGCTCCGGAAGGCAACCCCTTGCTGTTGTTTCCCGGTACTCCAGGTGCGGGTTTGACCGGCATGGGCACAGGAGCCAGCGGGAGGGATGGCATCGCAGCGGGCTTGTTGGCCTCCGCCGACGGTGACTTGTGTTCGGATCTTGTCTGGTCCTTGTGATGCGGATTGGTCAACTCCTGTTCCGGAATCAAGCGCATGAATTTCCTGGAATCCAGATCCATATTCAGATTGTCCGGTCCGGCTTCGGCCCTGAAGTAGTCAAACCGATTAAAGCCCAGAATCCTGGCCATGATCGACCACGGAAAAGTCGTGATCAGGGTATTGTAAAACTTGACATCGGTGTTGTATTCATCGCGTCGTTCAGCGATTTTGTTCTCGATATCCATCAGTTTGTCCATCAACTGCTGATAGGTGGTCGAGGTCTTGATGTCAGGATATTGCTCAACCAGACCAAAAAGTCGGGCCAGTGCATCAGACGGGAGCAGATTTGGTGGCACGGTGGGATTCGCGCTGGCCGGTTGCTGGGATCCGTTGGTTTCCCCCGATTGAGCGGATGGACTCTTCTGCCCGGATGGAGTCGATTGGCCCATCATGCCCAGACGACCATCCGAAACATAACGAAAGACTTCCTGTTCCAGCATCGCATGGTTCAAGGTCAGATTGACCAGATTGCCGAACAGATTGGATCGGCGTTGCAAAGCATCGTGAATGTGACCACGGGCAGAAAGCACCTGTTCCTCAGCCGCCACAAAGCGGTTGAAGTTGTAAAAGGTGGTCACGATCAAAAAGACAATCGCACTGATACTGGAGACCAGTATCAGAGACTTGGACTTGATGGGCGGAAGAGTCATGGCGTGGGTCGCCTCTTCTTCCTGATAGAGTTGACGCATCAGTTTACGCATGCGTTGCATGCGCTCGCTGCTGGTCATCTCCAGTCCGAGATCATCCATCTCATCCATAGGATCATTCTTATCCGACATGAGCGGTCAAATCCACTCTCTAATTGTCTTGGATGGCTTCTTTGAGTTCGGTCGTCTTCTTGAAAAAGACCACCGCCTCATCATGTTTGCCCTGCTGATCCAGAACGAAGCCAATCGATTGATACACCTTGATCTCGTTGGGGCGAATGGTCAGCGCCTGCTGGAAGGCATCGATGGCCGCCTCGTATTCCCCCAAATGATCCAGGGCCAGTCCCAACCGGTAATGCATGTTGAAATTGTTGGGTGCTTTTTCAATCGCCCCTTTCAGGATATCCACGGCCTTCTGGTAGTCCTTGGCCTGGATATAGGCCATGCCCAGAATGGAGTTCACCCGGCTGCTGGCAGGGTCCAGGCTGTGGGCTTTTTCCAAAGTCAGGATGCCCTCACGGGTCTGTTCCGTTTTCAGATAGCAATAGCCCAGATGAAACAGGGTCTCTTCATCATTGGGCCACTCTTTGGATACTTGTTCCAACAGGGGCAGGGCCTGCCAGTAACGACCAAATTTGACATGAGCAATCCCCCGATCCCGGTAGAATTTGGCGCGCACCTGTCCATCCACGCTGAAAACCGAATTGAAAGCGTCGATGGAGCCAACGGCAAGCTTTTGCACGGCTCCGAGAAAAGCATACGAAAACAGTCTGACCTCATCCATGATATTGACAGGAGAACGCATATTGCTCATGGGGTTTTGATCCTTTTATGTCCAGTCTCAATTGATGATTGGATGACAGGCCTGGCACGGTCCCCGATCCTTGTGCGGGGAGGCCACTCCTGAACGTATGGGTGGAGGGGGCAGAATGATCCCATCGGGATCGGGCACGATGTGGCCCGTGGTGCCGATGGCGTGACACTGGGTGCAGGGTCCACGGTAGGGATGAGGCATGATCTCTCCGGGCAGGATCATGGGGGCGGTTTCCACCTGGGCAAAACCCAGATTGGTTTTCGCCACCAGCATGAATTGCTGCATCTGGCCGCGCCGATAGACCAGAATGGAGGCCGATTTGGCCATTTGCACCCGGCGTGTCTCGGTCAGCAGATCTTCCAGGCTGCGCACATGCTTGCCATTGACCGCCACGATGACATCCCCGGCCAGCAGACCGGCTTCGGCGGCGTTGAGGGTCACTTCATCGATCAACAATCCTTCCAATTCCATGGGCAGTTTCATTTTCTTCTTAAGCTCCATGGAGAGGGGCAAGGCTTCCAGACCTTTCCAGTGCCCCTCGGCCAGCTTGGCCTTCGGGTTGACAAATGGCTTGAGCACCGGATCTGTTGGGGGAGTTCCGATCATTGGAGGAGCAGGTGCCCGCAGCACGGGGGACGCGACGGAATCCACGCGCTTGGCCATCTGGGGATTGGCGTTGGCGTAACCGGGTGCGACCATCGGACTGGACGGAGCAACCAGAGCGGGCAGGGCAGGGGGAGCGGCCATCCGGGGCAGGGCAGGAGGCGCTTCTGGCGCGATCGCGGGGATCACCGGTCTGGTCGGCGGCAGCGCCGGAGTGGCAACCGGGTTTGCAGCCACCGCCGGGAGTTTCTCCGTGGGGAGACTGGGTGCCTGTCGATCGGAAAGCAGGGCGAAGACGATCAAGGCGATCATCATCAGAAAACCCGCAGTCACAATGGTGGCGGGATTTGGTTTCATATCAGAAACATCCTTACCGCAATGACAAACATCAACGCCGCATAAATCCAGCGCAACATGTTCAAGGGGATCACCGAAGTCAGCCAGGCTCCGACCATGCCACCCGCAAAGGCACCCGGTGTCAGGATCAGCGCCATGAGGATCGGTGTTTGCAATTCAAAGGAGCCGGTTTGCACTCCATGCCACAAGGCCACCACCGAACCGACCATGGAGGCGAAAAAGACCAGGGTGGCGCTGTTGGCAATGGCGCTGCGCAGGGGCATGCGCAGGATGTAACGTTGCAAAGGCACCTCGATCACGCCGCCGGTGATGCCGAGAATGCCGCTGATGATCCCCATGGGAAGCCCAAGCATGCCATGCCGCGTCGTCTTGTTGGGCAGGTTCGGAAGCGGCAGATCGTCATGCATCTGGTTGCCGAAATATTTTTGCATCCATAGCAGAAATGCCGAATCGGACGAACGGGAAGAGGTCTCCTCGTCCAGAATGGAATCCGTGGATTTTCTCCCGGACGACCGGGATTCGGAAATTTCCACCAACATTTTGATGCCCAGCAACAGCGCAAAAATGCCGAGCAGCCACTGGATGGCGGTTTTGCTCATGACATTGCCGATGAAATAGCCCAAGACCATACCCGCCATGGCCCAGGGGATCAGCGGTTTGCACTGGTCGAAGCGCAACAATCCCTGACGTTGATACCGCAGGACCGCCGCGCCATACATGAAAATATTGGTGAGGTAGGCCACCGGGCGTACCAGGAGCAATCCATAGCCAAAGAACCACATCAAACCGGTGACCTTGATGATGCCTCCGCCCATGGTCATCATGCCACCGCTGATGCCGGAAACAAAGCCGAGCAGCAACAAACCGAGAAAATTGCCCGGCGAGTAACCCCAGATGCGCAAGCTCGGTTCGTGAGCGGGATCACGCACGGTCACAGCCGGATCCGTCGCCGGAGCGGCCGGGGTCATGGCCACATGTTTGCCCAATCCCAGCCCCAGCAGGCCCTGGACCTTCTGCCACCACAAATCGGCAGACCTGGGGGCGCGCGGCGTGGCCGGTGTGGTGGCCTGGCCTGGAGCGAGGGGGTCGGGAGATGCCGCGACCGGCGCGGCTGAACTCTTGTGGACAAAGGTGACCACTTCCTGGAAATGCGTGACCAGCACATTGGTCGGAATCGCAAATCCGATTATATTGCCGGTCGCATCTTCGATGGCCACATTGATGCCCACCAGATGACCCTGACTGTTCACCAGCGGTCCTCCGCTTTGCGCCCAGTGAAAAACGGCATCGGTCTGCATCAGGTGGGTGAGGCTGTGATTCTTGACCATCACGGGTTCGGTCAGATCGATTCTGGCCACCGTACCCACCCGCTGCAATGCCTCGGTTCCCAGGGGGTCTCCCCACGCCTGGACCTGTTCTCCCAATGTCAGGAGGGGGGTCTGTTCCAGGGCCAGATAGGGAAAGATGTCCTGGGAGACGATTTTGATCAAGGCAAGGTCATGTTGCGGCAAGACTTTGACCGTTTTGGCCGGATATTGTCGCGGGCCAAAGGGGGTCTGGACCCGTACCTGGATTTCGGCAAGGTCTTGAATGATGTGCTGGGCGGTGACCACATACCCTTTTGGATTGATCAGAATTCCGGACCCGGCGCTGACGTAGGATCCGATTTGATTTTGTGTGGTTTTATTCACCCCGGCGATATTCACCGTGGCAATCCGGATCGGATTGATCCCCGCCTCACCCGTTTGGGTCAACGCCACGCCCTGGGCGGTTGCCGTGACGGCAGCGGATTCCGGGACGGTGGCCAACATGCCCATTCCCAATTGCTCGCCGTGATCCCGAACCAGATGAATGCCCCAGACCATGGTGCCAATGAACAGCAGAATCAACAACGCGGCAGGAACGCGCCATGCCTGGCGACAAAAGGGAATGATGTGGGTAGAGGGTTTGAATGATCTCATTTCTGTTCCCTGAAACTTCTTTCTGACCAAACCAACGAGATTGATGCCAAACGGTTGCAGGTTTCTGCCATGGAGAGCATGGCGTGTCAGGATGCGATCATCATGATATAAACCGAAGAAATGACAAGAAAAACAAACGCCATGGGAACGCCCCAGTGAAGATACCCGTGAAAGTCAAGCACCGTGGCGGAACTGCGTTGCGCTTTGGGCAATTGACGGGCATGCTTGGCCATGAAACTGGCGACTACCGGACCTGCGGTGGCTCCGGAAAGCGAGGCCGATGAACCCGCCAGCACCCCCAGGGAGAGTGCCCACCAGATGGCATCCCCAGAAATCTGGATACTCATGGACTGGGCCACGGGGATCAACAGGGCGGTGGTGGGTCCGGCGTTGAACAGAGGCGTCACCAGACCGGCCAACCACATCAACACCAGCAGCGAAAGCGTGGCATGCCCGCCACCCAGAGTATCGATCAGGTTGCGCAGCAGTTCCAGTACACCCACAGCCTGGAGTCCGCCCACCATCACGAACAGTCCAAGAAAGAACAGCAAGTCCCCGCCACTGATGGCCTCGAACCATTCCTGTTTGGGCACGCGGCCCAAAGCCAACACGACGCAACCGGCCACAAAGGAAAAGGCCGCAGCCTTGATTCCCAAAGGCTTGGCCAGAAAAAATCCCAACAAAGTCAACACAAACACCCAGCTACCCACGCGCAACAGATAGGAATCCACTGTCAACGCGTTTTTCTCGGCGCGTTGATTCGGGGAGAGGGCCATCAAGGCTGTACGGATCACCTCCAGATCCAGAGGCGCGGATGACAACCGGGTAATACGATTCTGAAAATAGAGCAGTGTGGCCGCCAACAGGATCAGACACGGCACCATCATGCCACCGATAAAATCATCGAAATGCAACCGGGCCACGGAACCGATGATCATGTTGGGAAAATCACCGACGAGCGTGGATGCCCCTCCCAGATTGGAGGCGATGAGTTCGGCTGCCACAATCGGGGCCGCCGCCATCTGCAACGATTGGCACAGCACCAGGGTCAACGGCAGCATGATGACCATGACAGACAAATTATTAAAAACCAAGGAAACTGAATAGGTGATCAAAATCAGCAACGTCACAATCAACAGGCTGTTTCCGCCCGAATAACGCACTGCCCGGAAAGCCAGGCTGTGGAAGATTCCTGACCGGAACAAGGCATTGGAGATCAGGGACATGCCGAACAAAAGGGCGAGACTGTCAAAATAGATCGCCTGAATCGCCTCCTCGATGAGGTAAAAGTCAAACATCCAGCCCAGCAGCAAAAAAGCCACGGCCCCACCCAACATGGCCAAGCCACGATCCACCAGGTCCATCTGGACCAGCACGAAGATCGCGATAAACAAGGTCAGTGTCAGCAAGACCAGGGGGATTGCCATCAAAGGAGTCCCCCCTTGCTGGAAAGATCCGATTTGGCCTGCAATTGGGAGAGCTTGTGCCGCATTTCCACAATTTCGTCTTTCATCTGGTCCAATTCCGGCAAGGAACCCTCTGCGGATTTGAACTGTACGCTGACCTCTCCCAGGTGTGGAATGGCAGAGACCAGACGCTCTTCCACCCACAAACCGATCTCCTTGCCGCGTTCGATGGACAATTCGGGATCAATACCGATCACCAGGGAGATCCAGATATCCTGTCCCACCTTGCGGGTGAGAATGTTTTCAACGGACCGGACGCCGTTGACACTCCGGGTCAGTTCACGCGCCTTCTGGACGATCTCTTGCGGTGCCGACACATCCATCAATCCCTGGAGGGACTCCCAGGAGATCTTGACCCCCAGGTGGAAAAGATCCACACACTCCCCGACCGCCACCAGAGTATCGAGCCAGGGCATGTTCAGATAGTGCGAACCGATGATGCCGAGGGCCACGGCCATGGACGACACGGCATCCGATTTCTGGTGGGCAGAGAGAATCGAGACAATCGGGCTGTTGATCTGATGCGCCACGCATCGGGTATAGTACCACAGAAAGATGTTGGCCCCCACCACGAACAAGGCGGTCCAGAGAGCGATCAGGTGCGGGGCCTTGTGGGTGATGCCCGCACCGGAAAACAGTTTGTCGGCCTCGAAATAGATGAACAGACCGGTAATGGTGATCATGGAGAGGCCGACGATCAACGAAAACAGGAATTCGGCCTTGCCATGTCCAAATTGGTGTTCCTGATCAATGGGCTGTTTGGAGAACTTCAACCCAAAGAGAATCAGAAACGAGGTCAGCACATCCTTGGCCGAATACAACGCATCGATCAACAATGCCTGGGAGCCGGAGATGACGCCGACAAAAACCTTCAAGATGGACAGGCCGATATTGACGATCAGCCCGATCCATCCCACCGAACGGTAACAAATGATACACTGTGGATAGCTCATGGACCATCATTCCTGCGTTTGCTGCGCATCACCTTGCGAGCCAAATGATTGACGGTTGCCAGAATGAATCCACAGATGAACGCCCCGGAGATGATCAGGATCATGGGGAGTTCAACCGGTGAACCGACAACAAGGCGCAACTGCACCGTATGCATATTTTGGGACGCAAAAATCAGCAAGAGAATGGACAGTAACAGAGAAATGAACGTTCTTGTCATCCCTTCTGTCCTCTCCCAGGATACCCGTGCAGTCCCACCATGACACCCGATGCCTAGATGGATTCTGCCCAGTTGCCGACCAGGGGCAACTTCCAGGCCCGTCCGGTGAACACCGAAACCAGTCCGATCACCGAAAACAGGAAGCACAACAGGCTGGAAATGCCAAAAAAGGCCCGTCCGACTCCCGGGATCACCAGGCTATAGATGGCCAGGACTTCCCACATCCACAAGACGATGCCCTGACGGGCATGAAAGCGCACATAGGGATCTTCCCGGTTGACCACCAGGGGGACCAGAGACAGAATGCCCAGATAACTCATGGCCGCCAACATTTTGGTGCCAAAACTGCGTGACAAGGTCAAGGTCGATGACATGTCAAATTCTCCATTCGGTAAGGGATAAGGATGTTTCCGAATCATTTGTCGGATTTGGATACATGTCCGACCTGCTCCCAATACTGCGGGGGCAATTCCATGGCCAACTTCAGCGCACCCATACCGCCGCAGAAATCCGGGTCCGGAACCTGACGGACCACGACTGTGCCGAAATCCTTCATATTGGAAGCGATCATATCCTCAATGCCCCGGATGCGCGAGCCTCCACCGGTCAGGAAGATGTTTTGCAGAGCCTCTTCCTGATCTTCCGGATCAAAGACACTGATCAGGGTTTGCAGATGCTCGACGATCTCGCTGACAATGGCTTCACAGGCGGTCTGGATCTCTCTGGTCAGATTGATGGAGACCGGCTTGCCCGCCACACGCAGATTGACCATGATTTCCTCTTTGGTCGGTCCGACAAAGGCATATTGCTCTTTGATCTTGCGCGCCAGATTGTTGGTCATCTGCACATTCGGATGAGTTTCCCGGATCAGATTTTCCAGCAACAGATCGATATAGTTGCCGGCTTTCATGACCGTGACCTGTTCGTTCATGCCTGGGATCGTTCCCATCATGGCACAAATATCCACGGTTCCGGCACCGATATCGATCATGATGGCATTGTTCAACTGATCGATGGCATAGGCAGCCATGAACGGTTCCGAGACGACCATGGAGAGATCAAGCAACTCCTGGGTGATTTTCAGGAGTTGATTCTTGTTGAACATGGAGGCGCGTGCCGGTACGCCCAGCACACCATAAATCTGATCGCCGGGTTGCGGATTGGCGAGACTGATCGCATGCTTGATGAGCAGTTTTGCCGCTTCGGACGCCTGGTCGTTGGCATCCTTGAGCACACCATCTTCAAGAGGATAATGGATGTTCAGATAAGATTGGCGCTTGAGTGCATCTTCCCCGATCATGTACGTCTGATGCATCAATTTGACACCAATGATGTCTTTGGGATAACCGACCACAGAGCGAACCGTGGCTCTGGCACCGCGGTTCGAAAGCACCATGGTCCGGGATGTGCCCAGATCAATTCCGAGCAAAAGAGGACTACGTTCAGATGATGGCATGGTATATATCGATCCCTTCAGTGGATGGAAATGGACGAGTCATTCTGGCCCGACAACAGAATCCTTGGATCATTTTTTCTTGGCAGGCTTGAAAGCCCGGAAAATGGCTCCAACGGCTCCAAACACCGGCATGGTCACAACGCCAACGGTCCCCAGCACGATGTTTCCAGCACCGACAACGATATTGGCCACACCACCACCGGCCCCCTTGACACCTTTGGCAATTTTCAAGGCTGCGCGATCCGTTCCCGTCAGATTGGGTCCAGAGGCAACCTCTTCTTCGGATTCCGGCTCCGGTTCCGGTTCCGCGACCGAATCTTTGGCCTTTTTGATCACGGTGTGGCTTTCCTGAACAAAAGCCCCCACCATATCGCCCAAAGCATTGAAGATACCCGTTCCCAAAGATTCGATGGGCACTTCGACCGAGCCATCCTCGGCCACCACACGTCCGCGACGCGCTGATTTTTTGGGCGGTTCAACAGCCTCTTTTTCAGGAGAGCTTTGTTGTTTTTGCGTAACGACAGGTTCTTCAGGCAGCAAAGGCTCTTCGCCTTTCAACTGACGCAAGAACGCTTCGCTCAGGCGCGCCTGCGTCGGAGAGGGCAGGGAATCGATCTTCTGCCGCGACGAAAGAGGTGCCCTGGGAAGCGGTGGAACCAGCATTCCTGGTTGCGTGCCGACACTCTCTTCAATCGGTTGCGTGGTATGCGCGTCATCGCTGGCCGGTGCCTGCGAAGTCGTGATCACATCCGTCTGGACGGTGAACGAGGCGTGAAATGGCTTGGTTTCCGCCACAGATTCTTCCGCAGACGGTGTGGTCGTTTCACCGGATTCAGCCTGGGCATCTGTCTTGGCCTTGACGGAGGCACGCAGATCAAATCCATCCTCCATCCGCTTGGAAGCGGCATCCCGGATCATCTTGAGTACCCGCTCCTTCTCGGCAGCGGCGACATAGGGATCCTTGCGGGGGAAGGAAGAGAGCGGCTCTTCTGGTACCGTTGTCGAAGCCTCTGCGGTTGATTCGCTGGCAGCCTCTGGAACCGGAGTTGCCGTCCGGGCCAAATTCGAAAAACGGTCTGCCAATCCTGAAAGATCCGCCTTTTTGTCCGCAGAACCTTCTGTGATTTTGCTGGCAGCAGGCGCATCGGTTTTCTCTGCTGCCGATGCCGTGGTCTCAGGCTCGGCGGTGGAGGAGGCTTTGGCACCAACCAGGCTGGCAGCCACGACCGGTTCAGCGTTTGGAACAGATGACGCAGCATCGGCAACCTTGCCCACCCGGAAGATACCCGGAGCCAATTCAACCTTCTGCTCAACGACTTTGGTCGGAAGATCAGCGGTTGCCAGAATTGGATTGGCCCCATCGGCTTTCATGCTGGCCTCGGGAGCCTTGGTGGCTTCAGGTGCCTTGGTGGCCTCAGGAGCCTTGGTGGCTTCAGGAGCCTTGGTGGCTTCAGGTGCCTTGGTGGCTTCAGGTGCCTTGGTGGCCTCGGGAGCCTTGGTGGCTTCAGGTGCCTTGGTGGCCTCGGGAGCCTTGGTGGCCTCGGGAACTATCGAAGGGACTGAACCCGATTTTTCTTCGTGTTTGGCCAGATCCGCCACAGGTACAGGAGCCGCTGTTTCTGCTTTGGCCCCCTTGAGTTCCGTTTTTGTGGCTTCTGTTTTGGAAACAGAACCGGCCTTCAACTTGTCATTGATCTGACGTTGCAGCACGGCATCCAATTGATTGGCAACAGCACTGGCCTCTGGAGCCGTTTGTCCTTCTGCCATACCCGACTTTGCTGCGTCCAATGTCGCGGTCTTCAAATCCTTCTTGACAGCCCCTGGACCATCTTTGATTTTTTCCATCAGACGTTTCTCCTGTCAGCCGTTATTCACTGGCAATAATGAGCTTCAATTTCGTTACTGCAATGTCACGAACATCCGTTTGCCATCACGTTCCACATCGAGAAGAATCGTCTTCGCGGTTGCAACCGCTTTGATGGCTTTATCCAACTCGGCATTGGTTGTGACTGGAAGGCTGTTGATCGCCACAATGATATCGTTGGCACGAATCCCCGCCATTTCTGCCTGAAGACCGGGATCCGTCTCCTGGACCACTGCGCCCTGTTTGTTCTTGAGCGCCGGATTCTTGGTGATCGCCGCTGGTTGAATCGGTTGCAATTCCATGCCAAACCATTCAAATTCCGTTGGAACCACGGGTTTCTTGGTTTTGGCCGTTTTCCCGCCGCCGGGTTGAGGCTGGGTCGCGGTCATCGGATCGGGTTGAGGCGCGACGGCGGTCGGCTGAACGGCATTGACCGGAGGGGGGGTCATGGTGATCGACACCTCCATGCGTTGCCGCTTGCGGATCAGGGAGAAGCGCGCCTTGTCACCCACGGCAACCGTTTTCAGACGTTGTTGCAGTTCATCTGGCGAGCGCACCCAACGACCATTGAGCTTGAAGATGATGTCTCCTGCCTGCAACCCACCGGATTCAGGCAGAGAACCCGGCTGAATGCTCTGAACGAACACGCCGTTCGAATAAGGCGGATTGAAACGCTTGATGAGTACGTCATCCAAGGGCTTGAATTCAGCACCGGGCAGGGTTGAAATCGAAGTCACCGGAAGCGCTGCGCTCGGTGCGTTGGCCGGTGCGCCGGGAGCCACCGGCAGCGCGATGTTGATGCCATTGGCACCGCCAGGTGCCATTTGTCCGGCAACGGGTTGACTGCTCCATTGACCATTGCGCAGGATCACATGGCAGTTCTCGCACATACCGCGATCCCCGTGGGGTGCCACGGCATTGGCCGGGATCGGGGGCGGTCCGACCGGCCGGGTGGTGGCGGCCACAGCGCGCCCCTGACCAAACCAGCCGGGTTGGGCCATGGCCGGGGTCACTTCCGGAATGGTGATCACCTCGGAGACAAAATCCCGCACACTGTTGACCGGAACCGCGAAACCCACTCCGGAAAAAGCCTGGGTCGGCGAATAGATGGCGGTATTGATGCCCACCACATAGCCATAGCGGGAGACCAGTGGACCACCGGAATTGCCCTGATTGATGGCAGCATCGGTTTGGATCAGATCCTTGTGAATCGTCCCCTCGATGGTGACTGCCTTGCGGGCACCGGAGACGATTCCCTTGCTGACCGTCTGGTCCAGACCAAAGGGGCAGCCCACGGTGATCACCGGATCGCCGACCTGGATCAGATCGCTGTTGCCCAAGGGTGCGGCCTGCAAAGGCACGGGCACCGAGATTTTCAAAAGCACCAGATCGCGGGAGGGATCGAGACGCACCACATCGGCCGGATAACGTTGAATGCCCTGGGTGCCGAACACCGTCACGAACACGTTCTGGGAATTTTCCACCACATGATAATTGCTGACAATATACCCGTCCGCCGAGACGATCACGCCGGAGCCGATGCTCTCCATGGCCACACCGGAGAAGGGACTGGCGAATTTCAGTCCATCCGGGGCGTTGGGGGCCGGAACGGGTTGCGGCGGATTGGCTGCCGGGGTCATGGCCGCTGGTGTGGTCCCGCTGCGGTTCTGCGTGCTGACATTGACCACGCTGGGCAGAATCGAACGGACCACGGTCGAGAAGGACTCCTGATCCACCGGCGGTGTCATCAAACCCGGCGTGATCGGCCGTGGCCAGGTGAACGCCGCATTCTGTCCGTCCGTCACCATCGTCGGGGCTGCGGGCGGAGTACCGGCCATCATCGCCGGAGGCACGGTCTGTATCGGTGTTCCCGGCAATTCGGCCAGGGCCTGCACGCCCCTTTGACCGATGTCGCGCGTCGTGGACAGGGCTTTTTCAGAGTCAATCCCGATTTCATCCAGAAAATAATTCAAATACCAGTAGCTGCCTATCAGGCCAAAAATGGCCAATGCTCCAATAACATACAGATATTTTCTGTATTGCAGGCCGCATTCGACGCTTTTGCTGGGAAACATTGCGGATTACTCGTTCGATGGTGAATGGGGTTCCGTCAATTCCGGATCCAGCGACTCTGCGGAGGATTGGCCATCGCGGATTCTGGACAACCCGGCACCCAGTGCCACCAATCCCAGCAACACCAGCAGCAAAGGAACCAGACCACGCAGCAGTTCAACGATGGACCACCACCAGGTTGCCACCCCCCACAAGCCCAGCGCCATTGAAATCAAGCCAAACACGATTCTAGGCATGATCCATCATTCCCTCTACTGTTTAAGTTGACTAGAAAGACAGATTGTATTCATCCGGCACCGCCGGACGTCTGTTCTGCCCCTTGTTCATAACAATCAAAGAATATCCAAAAAGGGCAAAATTCACCACACCCGTAAAAATGAACGGCATGGTCGGACCCAGCCAGTCAAACAGAATGCCACCAACCTGCAAAAAGAAAATGACCCCAAAACATCCAACCGTATTGAAAACGCCCAGCACCGAGCCACGAATCTCTTCGGGTGCCAGATCCAGAGCCAGGGTTTGCGGCACCAGAACACAGCCGGCCTGTCCAATGCCGATGATCACGATTGGCACCAGAATCCACCAGGAAAAGGGATTCAGAATCAGTCCCATCGTGGCAAAGCCGATACCGGAGATCAGCAGGCCAATGGCCACTGCCGGAATGCGTCCCACATGTTTGGTGACCCGTCCCCAGATGGGAATCGAGATCAGGACCACCAGGCCCAACAAGCCGATCACCAAGCCCGCCCTGGAAGCGGCCTGTTCGTGGGTGGTCTGTTCCACGAGGTCGGCAAAATAGATAAACCACGTCATCAGAAACAGCCCGACGATGACCATATCGTTGCGGGAGGTGAAGGCGGAGAGAAAACTGAGCCGCAGTCCCTGTTCCTTTTTCACCAGCAGCCACACTTCACGAAACGGAAAGCTCTGATCCACCATTTTGGGTTGCGCGGTTTCCACCAGCCATTTCTTGGCGAGCCAGGCGCCGGTCAAGGCGAAGAGTGCTGCCAGCCACATGGTGATGGTCACGCCGATCAATTCCGGCAACTGCATGAAAACCGCATAAACCAAGGTGACGCCAAAGGCCATCATGAAGCCCACATTGGCCAGCAACAGCGGACGATCTTCCGGTTTGGTATAATCGCCGGTCAAGGTGGCGACCTGAGGCCAGATCAGGGTTCCACCCAACGACATCAGCACCCGCACCACATAGAAAATCACCAGGGCATTCAATCCCAGAACCGCTCCGATCTCCTTGTCGAAAGGGGCGACGAGGGCGGTCACGCCGGCCAACAGGAATCCATACACGATCAGGGGAATCCGTCCGATCCGGTCCGAGATGTAGCCCAGATACCCCACGAACAGCAGATCGACCAGTTCGGTGATCACCTGGATGTTGGCGTTGACGAATCCGGCATTTTCCCGCGCCAAACCCAGAACCTGACTCAAATAGAGCGGTTGCAGCGCCAGAATCATGGTCAGAAAGATCATGACGATGGCGACCACCAGATACAGGGCGTTGTGGTGATGGCTTTGCAATTCCAGGATCGGATCTTTCACGCCACACCCTGTTCTGGTTGGATCAATGGGCACGCCGACCCTCTCCCACATTTCCATCAAAGAGCAAACCCACCACACTGGGCACGAACGGTATGGTCCAGCATTTGTTCAACCCAACCGACACCAGTCCGAACAGACTCAAGAACAGCACCATCACGGTCGAAGTGCTGAACAAATAAGGTCCAAGTCCCGGAACATGCATGGCAAAAAAGGACAACACGGACCAGATCCACAAGACCAGCCCCTGCCGGGCGTGAAAATCCACGAACCGGTCCCTTTTGTTGTGCATCAGCGGCACCAGACAGAGAATACCCAGGTAGCTGAGAGCAGCCATCATTCTGATTTTCATATCATTTCTTTCAACAGATCAGAATGTCGTGACACCCATCCTCCCGTTTCGTTCCGGAAACGGGAGGATGGGACTTTCCTTTGCCTGCTTCCATCTCAACTGATTGCGTCTTCCAGTTCGCCATCTTCCTGGGAGCGCTTCATGTAGCTGTAGATTCCGACTCCAACGGCGGCCACGGCCCCGACCAGCAGGATCGGCCCCCAGGCTCCCAGACCGAGTCCCAGACCCAGGCTGGTGCCAGATCCGGTCCAGATCGTACCCCCGGCCGCGATTCCTTTGGCTCCGGCTGCGGCCTTGGCACCACCGGCGAGGGTCGCCGTACCCGTGAGCGCCGAGCCTCCGGCCATGGTATTCACGCCACCGGCCATGGCACCGCTTCCCAGGGTTGTCCCTGTGGCGGCTCCGGCAGTCGCCCCGGCTGCGGCGCCAGTGCCAGCAGCGGCCATGGTGCCACCCTTGCAGAGCGCTGCGCTGCCCTTGCCGGCGGCCATTCCTTTACCGGCCATGGCAGCGCCCTTGCCGGCTTTGGCGCCATTGCACACCAAGGCGCCCTTGCCCGTGGCCGCACCCTTGGCAGCAGAGGCCCCTTCCATTTCAAAGTTCAACTGCTGCATGGCCAGAGTGCCCCCACCCGCAGCGCCCTTGACCGCCACACCGCCGACTCCCTGATGCAGCACCAACCATTTGCCGGCCGCTGCCGTACCCACCGGGGATTTGCCCACAGTGACGGTTTTGCCAACCAGGGAGGTGATCTGACCCGCCTGACGCGCTCCTTCGAGTTTCAGAGCCACCATGCCGTTTCCGGCACCATTGCCAGCGAGGGGATGCAGGAAAATCCAGTTTGCCATGCCATCACCCGTTGCCACGGTACTGCCCACCGTAAACGACTGGCCAGCCAGCATCGGCACCTGGGCTGCCTGGGCAGCTCCACTCAACTTGAACATCATGGTTTCCGCTACCATCGTATCTCTCCTGCTCGCTATTGTTATCTGGCCCAAAGAGTCTGTAATCTTTAGATGTGCTTTATACGTCAACAAACCAGTCTTAAGTGTCACGGACCGGCAGCAGATGCAAATCGTGCAAATTTGCTAAAAAATTGCAAAATTTGCAATTCATCAGTGAGTGCAATTCATCAGTGAGTGCAATTCATCAGTGAGTGCAATTCATCAGTTAGCGCAATTCATCGTTATTATATGTCTGTGTTTGCGAGGTGTCAAGCACTACATGTAAAAAAAATGAATCACATAATTGAGATCAATTCTTATCTCCGCCTTTTTGACGATATGCAAGCTTTAATCCACACAAACCATATGATGGCGACAGCATTTTGACAAATTCATTGCGTTAGCACCGATAGTTCTGTAATCTTTATGAAGCACCAAAAAGATGCTCCTGGAAAATATAAATACTTAGCATTTCCAAAGGTCTGAATGATATGGAAACCCATCCTATGATTGCGCTTGCCACCTTTTTCTCTGGTTTGGGAGGTCATATACTCCTGGCATTTATGGTTATTAGTGGGTTTTTGACCAGTCTTGGAGTATTCTATCTCCAAACACGGCGCATTGGCAAACAAGTCAAGAAAGGATTGCGGCTGATCGCAGAGTGCAGCACGTCTCCTGCACAGGAAATACCCCCGGACCCCCTGAAACGGGATCAACTCAGGAGAGAACGATTCTCCCTCAATTGGCCCCGATTCCGTCAGGGAATGGAAGAGCCGGATATGCACTTTTACGCATCGGCCTGGGCGGAATTTCAGAAACATCTCACCCTGCCGACCGCCAACACGGCCACTCCCATCCGGACCACCGCAGAACCTGCCCTCTATTTCAACGAACGCAGCCTTTATTTTGTCAATATCAATTCACGTCTGTATGATGCCATTCCCGGATTTCTGACCGGTGGTGGTATTTTCGGCACGTTTGTCGGTCTGGTTGCCGGCATCTATCTGGCCCAGGACGGCATGTCTGCCGGTCCCCAGGAGATGAAGCAGGCGATGAAGTTTCTCATGGGGGGTGTCTCGACCGCCTTTTTGACCTCCATCTTCGGTATCGGGCTTTCCATTCTTTTTTCTGTTCTTGAAAAACGTCGCCAGCATTGGGTCGGACGCCTGGTACAGCGTTTCAGCGAACAGTTGGAATCCTGTCTGGAGATGTCACATGACGAAAACAGCGGTTTGTCCAGAATCTATCATGCGCAAATGGAGCAGGTCTCCGAATTGCGCAAGCTCTGCCAGATCTTGAAAACTCAAACCCTGACCCAGAGTGCCAATCCGGGCGGCGGGGAGATGGATGCCCGAATCGGGGCCAGCCTCGCCCCGGCCATGGGAAAAATGTTTGAAACCCTGATCAAATATCAGGACAATCAACGCGCTTCCCACCAGCAATCCCTGCAATCCGCTTTGGCCCCGCTGCTGGAATCCTTTCAGGGCACCCTCGCGGAGAAATTGAGTTCCATCGAGTTGGGGTTGTTCGCACTCAATGAAAATCTGCGCAAGCAGCATGAAAGCCAGATCCATCTGCATGAAAGCCAAACCGGTCTGATCCGCGACCTGCGGGAGAGCGGTCAGGAAGGTCTGTTGAACACGGCCGAAAAAATCCGCGAGGCCATGGATGGACTGGGGGCCAACATGTCCACTTTGTTGCGCGAATCGGCCGAAGGCTCCTTCGGGCGTCTCGACCAGGCCATCGGCACCTTGACCCATGCCATTGCCGATATGAAGGGTGGCCAACAACAACTCCACAAGGATCTGGTGGGTGAATTCACCCGGATCGAATCCGGAAGACAAGGCCAGGCGGATCAGAACCTCCAGACCTTTGAACGTCAGGTTTCAAACATCCAGACCAATCTCGATCAGCAAAACGAACGGTTGGCCCACTCTCTGAAAGAGGCGGCTCTCGCCTTGAAAGCGCTGATGGAGCAGTCCGGCAATCAGTTGGCCACCAATCAGCGCCATTCGTTCGGTGAACTGGATGCCATTCTGGGACGTTCGGTAAGCAGTCTGGCCGATGTGGCGACGGGTATGAAACGCTCCCAACTGGAGTTGGCTGCGGTCCTGAAGGATTCCACGGTCGGCATGAGCGGACGGCTCGAACGGACCATTGCCGATCTGGCCGATGTGGCAGCGGGTATGCGTGGGGCGCAAATGGAGATGTCCGCGCTGCTGCGGGACTCCTCGGCCGGTCTGGCCGGACGCATGGAGCGCACCATCACCGATCTGGGGTCGGTGGCCGCTGGCATGAAATCCGCCCAAATGGAGTTGGTCGCCCTGCTGCGCGAATCCGCCAACAGCTTCAGCGGGCAGATGGGCAACAGCCTGCGGGATCTCTCTCAATCCTCCACGGCCATGCTCGCCGTGCAAAACGAAATGCAGCGCATTTTTGGTGCCGCTCCGCATCTGCTCGTGGCCACGGAAAAATTGCTGACGGGCATGGAACGGTTCCAGGATCATATTGGCACGAAAATCGATACCATGGGTCAAATCCAGGCCAAAGAGCTTGCGGCGCAGAAGACGCCGGAGCAGTTGCTTGAAGAGATGAACCGGTTTATGCATCAATCGCGTTCCACGTCCGAACAGGAATCCAACTCCGTTGCCAATACCCTGGTGGTGGCGGGCGAATTGATCCTGCATGCCGCCGAAAGCCTGGAACAGACCGCAGCAGGCATGGCCAGCCATTTTGCCACCTCCATCAATCAGCTTTCCAACAACAATGCCATGATGGTGAACGGCATCCGGCAATCCAGCGACCAGACCACGGCCCAGATGATCGATTCGATTGCCGCCTTGAGAATCACCATGGATGGGGTGAACCATACCCTGGGTGCCGTGCAGCATCTGGTCAACGGCTTTTCCACCCGCATGGAGATCCAGGCAGTTCCTGCGCCGCAAGGGGGGAGCGAATTGCAGCGCCTTCAGGGCCGTTTTGAAGAGATCCTGGGCGGAATCCTCCATTTTGTCGAACGGATGGATGCCAATCATCAGGCCACGGTTCACAGTATCAATGATCGCAACCAGGCGGTCACCTCGGTGTTGCACCAGTCCCAACAGCATTTGAATACCGGAAAAGAGGAGTTGGAAACCCTGCTTCAGGCCACCGCCGTCTCCTTTCACCAGTCGGCTTCCGAAATCAACCAGGCTGCGAACCGGATGGCCCAGGCCCTGCAAAACTCCACCCGCTGGACCGAAGAGAGTCGCCATGCCATCGAAGGGGTGGTCGGTTTCTCCAGAAGTTTCGATCAGGCCCAGGGCCGTTTTGGTCAATTGATCGACGCCATGGAATCGGGTGCCATGATGATCGCCGTGGCTGGAGAGAAATTGCAAATCAGCAGCGACAAGCTGGAGTTGGCCTCCAACACCTTGACCGCCTCCCAGGAGACCGCCCGGCAGACCCTGGCCGCCATCACCAAGGCCCACGAGCAGTTGCGCACCCTGTGGCACAATTATGAATCCCGCTTCGTGCAGGTCGATGAGTCCCTGGGACGCACCTTCGTGAATCTCAACAACGGGTTGCATGAATTTTCCGAACGGGTGCTGGCTTTCATCTCCGGGGTGGATGACCATATGGGCGGCATCAGCGAAAAACTGGGATACAGCATTGGCGATTTCGGTTCAAAACTGGAAGAGATGAATGACAACTTAAGCGAATTTCTGGAAAAGATGTCTTCGATTCTGATCAAGCCGATCCAGGAGGCTGCCCGTCAGGTGGCCCTGGCCGGCAACCGAATTCACGCCACCATGCAAAGCGTGGAAGAGATTTCCAATACCGTTTCCATCAGTGAAGGAAAGGTGCACGATGGTGCCCAGCAAACCCTGGCCGCCTTCCAGGAGGCCCAGGAGCGGATGAAAAACACCATTGCCGTGATGCAAAATCAGTTGCAAGCGACCTGGGTTGACCATCAGAGTCGTTTCGAGCAAGTGAATGCCTCCATGCAACAGACCATGGCCTCCATCAATAGCGATCTGGAGGACTTCTCGTCCGAGAAGGTTTTGGAATTCATCGGCGGGGTGGATGAACATATGGAGAGCGTCTCACAGCAGTTGCGCGATACGATTGGTGACTTCAATACCAAGCTGGACGACCTGAACGATTCCATGTCCTTCTTTATCCAAACTCTGTCGAGCGTAAAGTAACGCCATGTATCAGCGCCGCCGCGATACCAGAGGACCCCAATACACGGCCCATGACTATTCCATCTCGATCAGCGATGTGATGTCTGCGCTGTTGTATGTTTTCATTGTTATTCTGATCATTTTCTCGTTCAATATGAACAGTTCGGAAAATGACTTTCGCTCCGAATATCTGCGTGTCGCGAAAGAGCGGGAACGGATGAGCCAGATCAACGAGGAGCAAAGTGAGAAACTGAAAAAATTGGAAACCGGTGTCGTGGAACTTCGGGATCTGGCCGAACAACTGAAACGTGATCTGGATCAGCACATGGCCAAAACGGCCCAGCTTTTGTTGCAACTCTTGACCGACATCCAGCATGATCTGCAAACCCAGGAGAATCTCAAGGTCTTTGTGGATTTCAATCATGGCATCCTGCGTCTGCCCGATGAAATTCTTTTTCCCTCCGGATCGGCGCAGTTTGCCCCAGGTGGCGAAGAGACCTTGAACAAGTTGTCACGGGTTCTGGCCCGTCATCTGCCCTGTTATGCGGGCACCGTGGAAGGTTCCTCCAAACGGCCTGTCTTCTGCGAGGAGCGCCAATGGAATCCTGGCACTCTGGATGCTGTTTTCATCGAAGGGCACACGGACAACATCGCCTTGAGCCGTGCCAATCCGCACAGCAACAATCTGCACCTTTCCGGGATGCGCGCCATTCAGACGTTCGAGACCTTGCTGGGTCGGGACAAACCGGATTCTCTTCTGGGCGGGTTGCGCAACCAGAAGGGACAACCGGTTTTCGGGATCAGCGGCTATGGAGAACGCAGACCGGTGGTGGCGCATGTCGAACCCACGGCTGAAAAAGCCAACCGTCGGATCGATATCCGATTCTTTCTGATCAATCCCAAACCGCCGGAAGGGATTCCGCAGCTTTTTGAAAAATTGGATCGGTTGAATCAAAAATTGGATGCTCTCAAATGAGTCTGAACCGGGCCTTGATGCAGCATCAATTCTCGTTTGTCTTTCCAGTGTTGCCCATTGGCGGGAAAACCGCGCGGGCCGAAGAGAGCCTTGCTGCTTTGCTGGCGGATCTGCCATTGACCCGGACGCCGGCTGTGGAAGATTTGCAGGTTGGTTTGCAACGTGTTGCCCAACAGATTCGGGAACAAGGCGGTCTGGCCGGTTTGTCAAGACGGGATCTGAAGCGCATGCCCTGGTTTCTGTTCGAAGAAATGGAGGATGGACGCATCCTTGCGGAAGATCCGCAGTTGGTTCGGCAATGGGGGGAGTGGTTTGCGGATCATCCGGGGAGTGGCACGCTGTCGGCTTTGCTGCACAACGTGCTGCTGCATGATCCTCCGGAATCCCAGAAGAGTTTCTGGAACCACTTGCTGCGGAATCATTTGCAGGCGAGCAGGCAACCCAATCTGATCGCCTGGAAAGAGCGTTGCGAACGGTTTCACCTGTTGGAGCCAGAAGGAGCACAATTTTTTGCCGAACGGTTGTACCGTGGCGAGGTCACTTTTCTGGCCGCCTGTCAGGAAGCCGGTCTGGTGGGTGATCTGGCGCGGGGTGGTTTTGTCCGAAAGGCGTTGCACCGTTTGCTGACCCGACTGGAGGGCTATGCCGCTCCACACGGTTTGCAGACGGAACAACTCCAGACTTTGCTGAACGGTTTTCGTGATCAGCAGGGCAGATTCATGCAGATCGTCGCGGGTTTCACGGCCCAATTGGCCGAAGTCTTGTTGCGTCCCTTCCAGAACCGGGAAGCCGAAACCCGCTTGCGCAACCTGTTGCGTGACTTTCTGGTCAAGAATCTGGGCGATCCCCGCACCCATCCCGCTGCCTGGCAGGCTGTGGATCCGCAGGTACGTCAAGTCATCCTGAATTGGCTGTCCGGAAGACCGGCCCGGATCGATGACAAATTGTGGATGTTCGTCCAGGAGGCCAACAAACAATTGGCAGAGTTGGAAGTCGTTTTGTATCAGTTGAAAAATCAGCCCAAGAGTGTTTCAATGAATGTTTTGCAACACGCCATCCAACGTCTGAACGCCATCATGGGTGTGGCGGGATTTTTTCAGTTGCACGAGGTGGTCAGCCTGTGCCAAACCATGGAGTCGCTTTTATTGCAAATTCGTGACAAAACCCTTGCCGTCACCCCGGAACGGATCGAAAAATTACTGCTCCAGCACGGACGCTTGCAGGACGCGATCCGGGATGTTCCGGGGTTTGCCTTCCACGGCCAATGATGTGGATGCCTTCTTGATCTGATCTGTAAGGAAAATTCTGCTGTGACCGCACCATCCGCAAAATCCTGTCCAAGACCATTCATTCCCATTCAGCCGATTGAAGCAGAGGAAGCGCACTCTGTGGCTCAGTGTCGTCTGTGTGCCAATCAGGCGGCCCGGCTTGATTTCATCGTGACGTTGTGCGAGGCCTTTTTCAGCGTGATGATGGGGGCCTTGACAGGCAGCGCCGGTTTGCATGCCCTTGGATTGTTGATGATAGGCGATATTCTTTCCAAGGGAATCAACTGGATGGCCATTCGATTCTCACACAAGCCTCCCACCAGGCAATTCCCATATGGATATGGAAAGATTCAATTTCTCTCTGCATTGTTGATCGGTTTTTTGTTGATCATTGGTGGGGTTCTGTTTTTTGTTCATAACATTCAGGATATTCAAGATGGACAAATGCAACGTACCGGTATTGTTGCCATCTTCTCTTCTTTGCTGCTGGCGGCTTCATCCTGGATGATGTATCGTATCATGAGTTGCACGGCGGACCACAATAACAACCCGGCCATTCGCGCTGCGGCTCTGGATAATCGTGTCGATGCCTGGTCTTCGATCATGGTATTGGTCGGAGCCTTGTTGACCCATTTTGATTTTCTGACCGCAGATCGCATCATGGCATTGCTCGTTTCTTTACTGGTTGTCAAGTTTGGTTCTTCCATTGTGACCGAGGCTGTGCATGGACTTCTGGATATGGGGCTTCCATACGATATCCAATCACAAGTTCAACATGTTTGCTGCTCCTCTCAAAAGATTTCTGGATTGAAAAGTCTGAGAGGACGACGAATGGGAAGCTCTTATGAAATAGATATAGAATTGTTTGTCTCGGGAGAGTGTTCTTTCTGTGAGTCTGACACGATCAGAAATGAAATTTTATTCTCGGTGAAAAATAAAATTAAATATGCAGGAGATGTTCAAATTATATTATTGCCGGAGAGTTCCATGCGCTACAATCAAACCCAGGCATGTCGAACAAGTTCCTGATTGTAAATTTTGTTCCACTGTTCTGCTGCGGGAATGTTACCGTGGCGCGGATTTTTGGCGTATCAAGGGCAACTCTGCCAAGAAGGTGATTCGGGAGCCAATCACCCGCAACGCGGGACGACTCGGTGCCGATGTTCATCGCGGTCAACTCGAAGCCTGGTCATTCAATCCCAGAACCGTGGCGATATCCAGAATAACGAGAAGGTTTTGTTCAAACGTCACCACACCTTGGATGAAATCGACCGAAATACCTGTCAGGTTGGCGGGTGGTGGTAAAATATTGTCATCCGGGATGTCCAGCACATCTCCAAGTTGATCTACGATCAGACCTACTGGGTCTTCCCATGGACATTGAGTCATCGCAAGATTGTTGTCGATTTTAGAAACTTCATCCCGCGTTTTCATTATGACATTGTACTGTTTGACTTTTCCTGCGCCAGGATCCTGTTTTGACCAGCCCAAACGGATTCCTATGTCAAACAAGGTGATGACCCTGCCTCGAATATTCAACATCCCACGGATGTAATCAGGGGATCCGGGAACCGGAGTGCATTCTGCGGAACGATTAATTTCTCGCACCATGCGAATATTTATTCCCAGATAAATATCTCCCAGAGTGAATGTGCTTACGAGCATACTTGTTTTTCCTGTGTGTGTCGAAAAATGTTAACTTGTTGTAAACATTTGTGAAAAATTCAATTTCAAACATTTTAAAAATGATGCCCTTTGGGTGAAAAGTCAATAGCAAAACGGCCAGAATTTGCCAATTTCATCGGTTTGAACGTGGTGCGACTGTCGTGGCCGAGTCAGATGAGTCATCTTGGCCTGGGGACGCACCCTTTGGGCGTTTGACCCTGGTGCAACCGTCGCGTGCGTCGTGTTGTTTTTTTGGGTTGACGCGAGGAGAAGGTGGTAGTTATTGGATCTGTAACACAAAAAAAGCCGCCCAGGAAGGGCGGCTTTTTTTGTGGAGACATTATCTTGATCAAAGAATGGTGGGCCTAAGTGGAGTTGAACCACTGACCTCACGCTTATCAGGCGTGCGCTCTAACCATCTGAGCTATAGGCCCTTGCTCTGTAACAGGACCATTTATACACCGCCCTGCGCAGCAGGTCAAGGGGGAAGGTCGATTTTTTTTCCGGGGGTGGTTCATCGAGAAGGTTGACAAAAAGAGCGCGTCGGGAGAAACTATGCAGCGACCCCAACGGAGAGATGGCCGAGCCGGCTGAAGGCGGCACCCTGCTAAGGTGTTATACTCGAAAGGGTATCGAGGGTTCGAATCCCTCTCTCTCCGCCAGCCTTTCCCGCACCGTATGTTCTCATGAATATTCATCTTCCTGTTTCCGAATCACGGATCCCTTTGCCGAAAGGCTTTTCCCGGTGGTCGTTCCAACCGGGCGCGGATCGCTTTTCCTGGTCTGAAAAATCTGGTTTTTCAACTCTCCATCCCTCTGGCTCCGGGAGATTGGCGCATGGAATCCATCCGTTCTGAAGGTCATTTTTACGATATTCACGTCTTCTGTTGTGTCAATTCCCGTGATCCTGCCCATCCGCGCGGGGATTGCGCGCGCAAGGGAGCATTGGATTTGCAGGGCCATCTGAAATTTCGCGTCAAGGCCATGCCGCAGATCGGCAGCGTGCGCATCAACCAGTCGGGTTGTCTGGATCGCTGCGAACTGGGACCGGTGATGGTGATCTATCCCGAAGGGGTCTGGTATCACTACCGTACCGCCGAGGATGTGGATGAAATTCTGGATCGGCATATCGTGGCGGGCGAGCGGGTCGAGCGGCTGTTGCTGAAAAACGATGCGACCCGTCCGCCGCTCTGAGCGTCCCTTCTGAAGAGAGACGATGACGATGACCAATACCAAGAAATCCTTTCGCATCTGGCCGTGGTTGCTGCTGATGCTCGTCATCGGCGGGGTGGTGGGTGTGGTCAAGGGGCTGCCCCAGCCTTCGACCAGATCCAAATTCGTCTCGGTGGACATGGGCACCAACAAAACCCCCCGTCTGCCCCTGGCCCCCCATGTTCACCAGTTGCGCGCCCGCCCCGATGAGGCCATGGCCCGCGCCACCATGGGACAACCGATGCGCTTTCGTCTGATGGACAAACGGACCATGCGCATCGATCAACTGGTCATTGCCGTGGGCGAACTCCATGCCACGCCCTGGGGCGGATGGATTCTGCCACGGGCCTATGCGCCGGATCTGGTGATCCGGGATGGCGAGGCGGTGCATGGACCCGAAGGGCATGTCAATCCGGCGGTCTGGGTGGAGTTGAAAAACCAGGACCGGAAATCCTTCTATGAAGGATGGCTTTTTGCGCGGGATTCGGCCCAGACCGCCTGGGATCATCCCCGTTTCGATCTGACCTTTTTGGGCAGTGGCGACAGTCCGTCCGAGCGGCGATGAGCGCGTGGCTGCCTGCGGAGCGGGCGGTCTTGCTGTTGTCTCTGGTGGCCGCTGCCGAGGCGGGCGCCGGGGACGAGGTGCCGGTCGGCGCCGTGCTGACCGATGATCAGGGACGACTGCTCGCGGTGCGCGGCAACGACTGCATCGCCGGCTCCGACCCGGTGGGCCATGCCGAAATGCGGGTGCTGCGTCAGGCTGCCGGACGTTTGCGCAACTATCGGCTCTGCGCGGCCCGGCTCACCGTCTCGCTCGAACCCTGTCCCATGTGCCGTCAGGCCGCCGGACTGGCCAGAGTCGCCGGAATCCGTTACGCCGCCCGTCGCAACCCGGCTGCCGCGTCGCTCCAGGATCCGATGGCCTCCCTGGATCCCACCTATGAGACGGTCGCCGTGGCCTTGTTGCAATTTTTTTTCTCAGCCAGACGCGCGGACTTGAATTCCGGAGAAGAATCTGTTTTAATCCCCTGATTGCGGTGTG
The DNA here is from genome assembly GCA_015234115.1 of Magnetococcales bacterium. Taxonomy (GTDB): domain Bacteria; phylum Pseudomonadota; class Magnetococcia; order Magnetococcales; family Magnetaquicoccaceae; genus Magnetaquiglobus. The sequence goes on along the minus strand of JADFWP010000004.1, from coordinate 9,150 downwards.
CGGAGAGATGACCGAGCGGTTGAAGGTGCACGCCTGGAAAGCGTGTGTACTCTAACCAGTACCGAGGGTTCGAATCCCTCTCTCTCCGCCAGTATCACACCCCCTGGACCCTCCTCGTGGAAAGCCGTTCTTTCCGGCTTTTTTGACCTGTGGGCGGCGTTGATGGTCAGGTCTTGCGCGACAAAAACCCGTGAACCCCGTCAGGACCGGAAGGTAGCAGCGGCAGCGGGAGCTTTTGGGTGCCGCATGCCACCTGACCGGAGCCGCCCTTAATCTTGAGTGCGCCCTATGTCCTCTTATGTTGTTCTGGCGCGCCGCTGGCGACCGAGGAATTTTGATGCGCTGATCGGTCAGCAGCATGTGGTGCGCGCCTTGAGGAACGCCATCACCTCGGGACGGGTGCCTCATGCTTTTCTGTTTTCGGGCACGCGCGGGGTGGGCAAGACCACGCTGGCCCGCATTCTGGCCATGCGGCTCAATTGTCGCGAGAGCCAAACCCCGGAACCGTGTGGCGTCTGTCCCTCCTGTCAGGAGGTGATCGCCGGATCTCATCCCGATGTGATGGAGATCGATGCCGCTTCCCGCACCAAAGTCGAACAGATGCGCGAGTTGCTGGAACTGGCTCCGTACGCCCCTTCTTCATCGCCTTACAAGATTTTCATTCTCGACGAAATTCACATGCTCTCCACCCAGTCCTTCAATGCATTGCTGAAGACTCTGGAAGAGCCGCCGGCCCATGTGAAATTCATCTTTGCCACCACCGAGCCGCGCAAGATTCCGGCCACCATTCTCAGTCGCTGTCAGCGGCATGATCTGAAAAGAGTCACCGCCGAACAGTTGATCGGACATCTGGAAGCGATTCTGCAAAAAGAGGGAATCGCCTGGGATGGCCCGGCCCTGGAGGCGGTGGCGCGGGCTGCGGATGGTTCGGTGCGCGATGGTCTTTCCCTGCTGGATCAGGTCATTGCCCATGGCAATGGAGAGGTGCGGCTGGAGGCGGTCCAGACCCTGTTGGGATTGACCGATCTGGAGGCGGTGGATCGTCTGCTCGTTGAGGTGCTGGATGGACGGGGGCCGGCGGTGTTGGAATCCGCGGAGCGGTTTCATGCGGCGGGCGTGGAGCCGGTGGCTTTGATGCGGGATCTGTTGGATCGGGTCCACCGTCGGGCGCGGGCCAGGGTGACGGCTGCGCCGCCGATGACCGCAGGGCCGACCCTGGAGCAGTTGCAGATGGTTTATCAAACCTTTCTGAAAGGCGAAGCCGAGATCAAACAGGCGGATCAACCGGCCCAGGCGTTGGAAATGGTTCTGTTGCGTGCGGCCTATCTCAAGCCCATTCCGGATCTGGACAAGCTGATCGCCTCGTTGGCCTCGGGTTCCGGCGCTCCTCCGGTGGCGATGCTGCCGGGCAGAGGTCAGGCGGGAACGGCTTCGGCTCCGGCACCAGGGAGTGCCCCGTGGGCGGCTCCGGCTGCGGTTGCTGCGGTGACCACGCCCGGCGCGATTGCGATGACGCCCCGGATCGAACCGGTGGTTGCCGCTCCGGTCCAGGGGATGCCAGAGACAAAACCGACCGTGCGTCCCGGAGATGCGGACGAGGCAACCTGGCAGGGATGGGAGCGGTTGTATGGTCAGGCTCTGGTCTCGGCGCCCGAGGTGGCGCGCAAAATGCACGGGCAGGTGGCGTGTCTTTTTTTCGGGGTGCCGGAGGATGGGCAGGGCACGGTCTTGCGTTTGCGTTTGGTGGATGACTGTTTTGGCACCCCGGAGCGGATGCGGGAGCGGATCGAGGGGTTGCTGAAAGAGCAGGGCAGGCAGGAGGTTCGTCTGGTCGTGGAGGCCCCCTCCCTGGCTCCGAGACCCGAAACGCTTCAGGAACGGGAGGAACGTCTGGAACGGGATTTTCGTCAGACACTGGAGCAGGAGATGCGTCAGCGTGACGATGTGCAGCGATTGATCACCATTTTTTCGGCCAGGCTGATTGCTGTGGAACCTTTGGGCGGCAGACGTGATCCAATTGCAGGCAGACAACAGGAGGGCAGGGCATGAAGAACATTGGCGAGATCATGAAACAGGCACAGGCCATGCAGAGCAAAATGGCCAAGATGCAAGAGGAGTTGGCTGCGCAGGTGGTCACCGGACAGGCCGGAGGCGGCATGGTTCAGGTGACGATGAACGGCAAGCAGGAGGTGCTGCGGGTGACCATCGATCCTTCGGTGGTGAGCGCGGATGAGTTGGAAATGTTGGAAGACCTTGTGGCTGCCGCCTTCAACGACGCGCAACGCAAGGTCCAGGAGCTGACCCGCGATGGCATGGCGCAGCTCACCGGAGGTCTCAAGATCCCCGGATTGAATCTTCCCTTTTGACACATATGAATGCGCTGCGGGGTTGGGCGTGATGAAGGGCTTGCCCTCGTTGGAACGGGCTGTGGTGGTGTTGTCCCGTTTTCCCGGCATCGGTCCCAAAAGTGCGCGGCGCATGGTCTATCATCTGTTGCGTCGGGGTCCGGAGGCTGCCCGGGAACTGATCGAGGCGCTGGAAGGAATCCGGGAGCGGATTTGCGCCTGCGAGCGGTGTCACAATCTCGCCGAGGGCGCGCTCTGCTGGATCTGCGCGGATCCGGGACGGGATCCGACCCGGTTGTGCGTGGTCGAGGAGCCGTCCGATCTGTTGGCCATGGAAAAGGCGGGGTTGTTCAAAGGGGTGTATCATGTGCTGGGCGGGCGGTTGAGTCCTTTGGACGGGGTGGGTCCGGATGCGCTGCATCTGGCCTCCCTGGAAGAGCGTTTGGCAGACAGCGGGTTCGTGGAATTGATCGTGGCCACCAATCCCACGGTGGAAGGGGAGGCGACCGCCCATTTCGTGGCGCAACTGGCCGAACCGCATGTGGCGCGCGTCACCCGTCTGGCCCATGGCATGCCCATGGGCGGAGAATTGGAATATCTGGATGAGTCCACGCTGTATCAGGCCCTGGTCGGACGCAGGGATTTCAGATGTGGAATCGGTGTGTGATGGAAAGCCTTGAAAATCTTTTTGCGGTGCAATATAATGGGTTCTCGTGCCGACCGGGGAAGGTTCGTTGCTTCCGGATCTTTTCCTTGGCGCATGGAACTTCAACCCCTGGAGGGCGTTTTCAATGAGCGAACAAGCAGCCCAATCAAAGGCGCAATTTCCCTATCCGGGCATTCCCGGAACCGGAGATGGCTCCGATGCTGTCTCCTATGTGGAGACCCGCGCCACGGACGGAGCCGCGGCTTATCCGATCACATCGTCCACGAACATGGGCATGTTGTATCAGGTGGCGGTGGCCAATGGTGCGAAAAATGTCTGGGGTACTCCTTTGGCCTGGATGGAACTGGAGTCCGAACATTCGTCGGCCTCGGCCTGCGAAGGGTTTGCCCTGGCAGGCGGTCGTGTCACCAACTTCACCTCCGGGCAGGGGTTGATCCTGATGAAGGAGGTGTTGTACACCATTGCGGGCAAACGTCTGCCCCAGGTGCTCAACATCGGCGCTCGTGCGCTCACCTCTCAGGCTCTGAACGTTCATGCCGGTCATGACGACGTGATGGGTGTGGCCGATTGCGGCTGGGGGATCCTTTTTGCCCACAGCGTCCAGGCCGCAGCCGATCTTTGCCTGATCGCCCGGCGCGCCACCGAAGAGGCCTTCACGCCGATCATGAATGTCCAGGATGGTTTTCTGGGCACCCATACCATCGAGAATCTCAATTTCCCGGAAAACGAACTGATCCGCGAATACCTGGGCGATCCCAGGGTCAGGATGCGGGCCATTTTCGATCCCGCGACTCCGGTCCAGATCGGTGTGGTGCAGAATCAGGACGCCTACATGCAGGGCAAGATCGCGCAGCGTTATTTCTACGACAAGTTGCCCGGCATCATCGAAGCCTCCATGGATGAATATTACCGGTTGACCGGACGACGTTATCATCTGATCGAGCCGGTGCGGATGGACGATGCCGAATATGCCATCGTGGCCATGGGAACCACGGCTGAAACCGCCATCTCCTCGATCGAGATGGTGCGTGAGCGACTGGGGGTCAAACTGGGCGTGGTGATCGTCACCAGTTTTCGTCCCTTCCCCGCGGCCCAGATCGCCAAGGCACTCGGCAACTGCAAGGCGGTCGCGGTGCTGGAGCGGTGCGACATTCCCACCATGGTGGACAATCCGCTCACCACCGATGTGGAGGCCTCTTTGGCCAAGGGAGCCATGGGTCTGCCGGGTTTTGTCAAGATCGACCGGATGCCGATCGTCTTTTCGGGGGCAGCGGGTCTGGGTTCGCGCGATGTCACGCCGGGTCACATGCTGGCCGTGGTCCGCAACATGATCACCGGACCTGAGCAGGGCAAGCGGTTTTTCACCCTGGGGATCGACCATCCGACGGCCCTGGCCACGGAAGAGGAACCGGATGTGCGGCCCAAGGGATCGTTCTCGGTGCGCGCCCACTCGGTGGGTGGCTATGGTTCGGTGACCACCAACAAGATCATCGCCACCATGCTCGGCGACATCTTCGGCTTCAAGGTTCAGGCCGCGCCCAAGTACGGCTCGGAAAAGAAGGGTCTGCCGACCAATACCTATCTGACGGTGATCCCGGAAGGCAAGATCCTCACCCACTGCGAACTCAAGCAGGTGGAGTTCGTGCCGTTGATGGATCCGACCACCTGGCACATGGGCAATCCTCTGGTGGGGCTGCAACAGGGTGGCATCGTGTTCCAGCACACCGACGAAACCTCGGCGCAGGCGTTGTGGGATTCTTTGCCATCGTACGCCAAATATTTCATGAAGAGCAACCGGATTCGCTTCTATGGGGTGGATACCATCCAGATTGCCCGCGAATCCTGCAAAAACGACTCCTCCTTGATCCAACGCTTCCAGGGTGTGGTCTTGCTGGGGGTGTTCCTGCGCGTGACGCCGTTCCGCGTCAACGCCGGCATGAGCGAAGAGGATCTGTTCGCCAAGGTGGCCAAACCCCTGACCAAATATTTCGGCAAGCGCGGTTCCAAGGTGGTCGAAGACAACCTGGCCGCAGTCAAGAAGGGATATTACCAGGTCATGGAGGTGACTCCTGCGATCATGGAAACCACACCCGCCGAATTGCTCGCCCAGGGCAAGGAGGAATGGGACGCAAAAGGCAAGGACGTGAACGCGTTCTTCATTTAGGGACTTGCCGGGAGCGGGTGTCCCCGCGCCCCAGGGAGGATCGTCATGACTCAGAGAACGTTAATCTATTCCGAGGCCACTCCTCAATGGTACGATGCCAATCGTGCCCGGGAGATCCTGCGCGCCTATAATTCAGGCGGCGGATCCGGGCAACCGGCGGATCCATTCGTGGCCTGTTCCGTGGTGCCTGCGGCCAGCGGCTCCTATCGCGATTTTTCCTACATCGCGCCCGACCTGCCCGAATACGATGCCAGCCACTGCGTGGCCTGCATGGAGTGTGTCCAGAACTGTCCCGACTCGGCGATCTGGGGCAAGGTGTTGCCTCCGGAGAACCTGGAAACCGCTCTGGCCAATTTCGAGGAGGAAAACGACCAGACCTTGTTGCGTGAGCAACTCGTCCAGACCACCAAATTCTGGAAGACCTACGACAAGAAAAAAAGCAAAAGCTCGGATTCTCCGGGCGGCGCTTGGTTCGGCATTTTCGTCGATCCTACCAAGTGCAAAGGGTGCGGCGAGTGCGTCACGGCGTGCGGCAGCCACAACGCCTTGAAAATGATCAAAAAAACCCCGGTGAATCTGCCGTCCTATTTCACCATCTGGGACTTTTACAAGAACGCTCCCCCCACCCCGGAGATGTACATCAATCCGAAGCTCAAGGTGGACATCATGCTTCGGGACGGGGCCAATCAGTATGTGGGCGGCGCCGGTTCCTGCATGGGCTGCGGCGAAACGTCGGTGTTGCGGCAGTTTCTCGCCATGACCCATGCCAAGGTGGGCAACAAATACGGCATCGTGGCCAACACCGGCTGCAACACGGTTTATGGTTCCACCTATCCGTTCAATCCGTTCCGGGCGCCCTGGGTCAACTCGCTGTTCGAGAATGCCGCCACCGTGGCCATGGGGATCCGCAGCCATTGGGATCAGGTCGGCAAGAAGGATCACCACATCTGGGTGGTGGGCGGTGACGGATCCATGCTCGATATCGGCTTCCAGGCTCTGTCGCGCATGCTCACCTCGGGCATGAACATCAAGGTGCTGGTGCTGGATACCCAGGTCTATTCCAATACCGGTGGACAGTGTTCGACCGCGACTTTCATCGGTCAGGACGCCAAGATGTCGGTGCATGGTTCGCACATCTCCGGCAAGTTGGAACGCCGCAAGGAGATTGCCAACATCGCCCTGATGCATCCGCGCGTCTTCGTGGCCCAGACCGTGGGACCGATGACCAGCCACTTCTATAAATCGATCGAGCAGGCCCTGGAGTTCGATGGACCGGCCTTGATCAATGTCTACACCACCTGTCAGCCCGAGCATCAGGTGGCGGATGATCAATCCAATGTCCGGGCGTTGATGGCCGTGGAATCCCGCGCCTTTCCGGTTTTCATCTACGATCCGGATGCCGGTCCCACGCTGGCGTCGCGTCTGTCGTTGCAGGGCAACCCCTCGATGCGTCGTGACTGGCACGTCAAGAAGGACGCCAATGGCGTGGAAAAGCCGGTGGACTTCGTTGCGTTTGCCAAATGCGAGGGACGTTTCCAGAAACATTTTGACGCCGATGGCCAACCCAGCGAGGTTTTGATGCAGTCCCAGAAAGATCGTCTGATGAACTGGCGCCTGCTTCAGGAATTGGCGCGCATTCAGAACGAGGATTGGATGATCGAACTCGAACGGAATGGATAAACGTTCCGCAATCGTGTATCATCTTTTTCCAAGGGCCTCATGAGGCCATTTCATCAGCGACGGATCATGGGGAAGGAGCGAAAGCAATGGAAGATCAGGCCCATACCACCCCGAACGGCAAGGCTGCCGGCGGCCTCAAGGCCATGGAATTGAAGACCCTGGATCGACAGATCATTCAGCGCAACGGTGTCTTTCAGGCAGATTTCCAGTCCTGGCGTGTGGGAACCTTTTTTCAACGGGTCTACAGTACCACCCATCAGCGCGGTGTTGGATTCGAGGCCTTTTGTCGCGCGGTTGAACCGGATGGTTCGACCCGTTCGGCCTCGTCGATCTTTTCTTCCATCTCCGATCCGGATGCTGCCGCGCAGATGGATCGCATGCGGTTGTTGTTGCACTTCAAGAATTTCATGGCTGCGGAGATCGATGATCGCTGGTTGATCACCAATCTGCATCCCCGCGTCATGCTGGGGGTCAAGGATCCGGATGTGCAGTTCCTCGCCGAGGTGCTGGATTATACCGGTTTCCCGCCCCATCAGCTGGTGATCGCCCTGCGGGAGCATGCCGGAAATTTCGAAACCGTTCTGACCCGCACCATGGCCCAGCTCAAGGAACTGGGTTGTCTGGTGCTGTTTGACGATTTCCGGGCCGAGTCGGCCAATCTGGATCGTCTGTGGCGGTTGTCTCCGGACATCGTCAAGCTGGATCATTCGCTCATCGACAACGCCTTGAAGAGCGGGCGGGCCAAGCGGATGCTCTTCAAGCTGGTGTCGTTGATTCACGCCTCGGGTGGTCTGGTGTTGATGGAAAAGATCGAAACCGAGCAGGAGGCCTATCTGGTCATGCGTCTGGAGGCCGACTTCGTGCAGGGGCGTTATTTCGGCAACATGGACGCCCGTGCCACGCGGCGCAGCGCAGTGGACTGGGATGGCGCATTCCGCAATCTCGCTTCGCAGTGCGAGCGGGAGGTGTTCAAGGAGGTGCATCACCACAATCTGGAGATGGGCCAGTACACCAACGAATTCATGGAGTGTGCCTGGGCAGTGGCCGATGATCTGCCTCTGGAAGAGGCCGCGATCCGTCTGTTGAGAATGCGGGGCGTGGAGCGGGTTTATCTGCTGGATCACAAAGGGCTTCAGGTCAGTCAGAACGTCTTCCCGGAAGAGAAGCTGAAACGGGTCGATCCCCGTCACAAGCCGTTGTGGGATTCGTATGGCGCCACCTGGACCCGTCGCACCAGTTTCCATAGCGCCATCCAGAATCCGGGCGTGGTGCAGTTTTCGCCTCCCTACCGTTCCAATACCAGTTTGAACATCTGCACAACCCTGTCGGTTTCCATCCGCAAGGGAAGTCATGCCTATGTTCTGTGCTGTGATGTGGAGTGGAACGAAGACAAGATCTTCTGACCATGAACGACACCATCGATCTGCTCTCCATTGTGCGTGACCAACTCAAACGGCCACGCACCCTGCCCACCCGGATCGATCTTCCTCTGAATTCCGAGGATTCCCGTCCTGGCGAAGTGTATGGGGCGGTTCTGAAAATGGAGGAGTTCCAACAGGAACTCCTCCTCTCTCCCTTGTTCACACCGGATCAAAACGATCGTGCCGCCTGCGAGGCGGCTTTGCCTGTTGCCGGACTGATCGCCGATGAGTTGGCAGGTCTGATGGCCCATCTGGCCAAAGAGACGCTCTCTTGTCCGGTGAGTGCAGGGGAGCGGAGTGGATTTTGTCCCATTCCCGAAGTGGTGTTGGTGCGTTATGTCCGGCTGTTGGGTTTGGACCAGCCGGTGCCAGCCGAGGCAGCCACCTGGATTCAGTCGCAACTCACCGGGGCGGAGCTGTGGATGGGGATGAGTCTGGCCCGTCGACCGGTCTGGCGGAGTGCGACCGGGCGTGATTTGTTGTTGCTGGTCTTGCCGGTCATGGCCAAGGGGAGCGCACTCTCTTTGGATAAATTGACTTTTCTGACCGAATTTGTCCGCACCTATCGTTGTCGTACCCAGGTTGATCTGCTGCACGGATTGAAAAGTCTGATCGAGGCCTATCGGATCGATTCCGAGCATCCCTTGTTCGAAAATCCGGCTCTGGAAGACAAACAGGGCGAGTCCATCCGTTCCCATCAATGTGACGAGGCGGTACGTCTCCATCGGGTGGCCATGGCGCGGGAGATTCTGGGAGATTTTGAGCGGGTTTCCCAATCCGTGTAAGTTTTCCGGTACGAATCGGTTGTTGTGGCATTGTTGAAAGAAAAGAAGGGGTCTGGGGGATTCTTCCCCCAGGGTTTTGACTTTAAAC
>JADFWP010000049.1:8088-19551 GCA_015234115.1 Magnetococcales bacterium | reverse complement strand
TATTTTAAAAATAATTTAAAAAAATATTTTTATTTTTTGGATGGGTCGTGGCAAAACGCAATCAAAGGTGAGTGTAGTCATGAAAAAAATAATATTATATAAAATATTATCATTGGCAACACTGTTTGCTGGGGTGTTTGTTACATTTTCTTTGTACCAATGGTCTAATCAAGAGATGCATTCGGTTTTGCAAGAAGATTTTGATTTCCAAATCAGAACGATCGAACAAAATATCAAACAAAGAATGTCCATCTATCTGGAGGTGCTGCGAGGTGTTCGAGGGTTGTTCAATTCTCAAAAGAATGTAAATCGCATCAGTTTTAAAAGCTATATAGATTCTTTGAATCTTGCGGAATATCCGGGGGTGCAAGGAGTCGGTTTTTCGCAGATTGTTCCGTCCGAGGAAAAGAGACGACACGTTCAGGCGATGCGACAAGAAGGATTTCTTGACTATGATATCAAGCCGTCAGGAAATCGACAGACCTACACCTCGATCATTTATATTGAACCTTTTGCAGAACGGAATCTGCGCGCATTTGGCTACGACATGTTTTCCGAAACGGTACGCGCAAGAGCCATGACCAATGCCAGGGATACTGGACTCCCAACCCTGTCCGGCAAGGTAACGCTGGTGCAGGAGAATGAGGAAAATGTGCAAGCAGGGTTCCTGCTTTATATTCCAATCTATCTGAATGGTTCTTCCATCAAGACCATTGAAGAAAGACAGCAAAATTTAATTGGTTGGACCTATGCGCCTTTTCGAATGAATGATTTGATGGATGGTATCCTTGGTCGACAAATAAAAACTCTACGCTTGAGAATTTTTGATGGTCCTACCGGGCAAGCTGATACGCTGATGTTGGACACGGCGCCAACAGTTCCCGTTGTTCCGGAAGCGGATTCTTACTTTTCTTCTCGATTCCTGTTCAGAAAACCTATCGAAATCATACGACATGCCTGGACCCTTGAAATCAGCACGCTCCCCAATTTTGGGTATTCCAACGATTTGCGACGACCACAAATTATTCTGCTTTCCGGGCTGATTGGTAGTGTTTTACTGTCTATGCTGGTTTATTTGCTGGCCATTGGCAGAATAAAAGCCATGCAATTGGCGGAAACAATGACTAGGGAGTTGCGTCACAGTGAAACTACTGTCCGCACGATTTTGCATACTGCGGCCAATCCAATTATCACTATTAATGCTTCAGGTAAGATCATCAGTATCAATGCGGCAGTTGAGCTTTATTTTGGTTACAATGCATCTGAATTGTTGGATAATAGTATAAAGAAGTTGATGCCAAAAAATGTTCGTCTGCAATATGATGCTTATTTAAATAACTATGCGAAAAGTAAAAAATCGACAGTCATTGGTCTCTGTCGCGAGGTGACTGGATTGCGCAAGGATGGAACCGAGTTTCCCCTGGAACTGACGGTCGGCGAGATGGTCTTGGGAGGGGAGACTCTTTTTGTCGGTATCATGACCGATATCACCGACCGCAAACAGGCAGAACAGGATTTGCTGGCGGCCAAAGCCCTTGCAGAGCAGGCCAGTAACGCAAAAAGTAATTTCTTGGCCAATATGAGTCATGAAATCCGTACCCCGATGAATGGCGTGATTGGCATGGTGGAAGTGTTGCGTCGGAGTGAATTGACGCAGGCGCAACGTCGAATGGTCACGATCATTCAAGATTCTTCGCAAGGTCTGTTGAACATCCTGAATGACATCCTGGATTTATCCAAAATCGAGGCAGACAGGTTGGAGATCGAACATGTCTCGGTTCACATCAGAGAAGTGGTCGAGGGCGTGGCACAATTTTTGGAAAACAGTGCAAAAGAAAAGTCGGTAGAATTGTCTCTCTTTGTCTCCCCAGAACTGCCGCACAGGATTGTTTCTGATGCCACCCGTATGCGTCAGATCCTGTTCAACCTGCTGAGCAATGCGATCAAATTCAGCTCCAACCAGATGATACGACCCGGAAAAGTTGTGTTGCGTGTCGATTGTGCGACAGTCGGTAATGTCTTGGGAATGCGAATCCGCATTATCGATAACGGTATCGGCATGGATGAAACAACCGTGGAAAAGCTGTTCAAACCGTTTACACAGGCGGATGAGAGCACATCCCGAAAGTTTGGTGGCACTGGGCTTGGCCTGAGCATCACATACCGACTGGTGGAATTGATGAACGGCACCATCATCGTACGCAGTGCACCAGGAGAAGGAACAGAATTTATCGTTGAAATACCTCTGGAAGAGATTGTACCCGATCAACCCATAAATCCCGAACCCAATTTGACAGGCGTGCGGGTTTTGGTGATGGTCGAAGATGCGTTAAATCAAGAGATCATTACTGCTTACTGTGGTGCGGCGGGAGCTGAGGTGACCACAGTTACCGATCTGTCGGCCGTGGATTGGCAGAGTTTTCCCGATCCATCGGTATTGGTGACCAGTATAAACTGGAGTGCAGAAAATCAGTATTTTGTCCCGAAAGATGTGCAGATTGTGCAAATTGTTCTGCACGGTCAGAAAAGCTCCATCCCCAATGCTGTTCCGGTGGGGGGGGCTCCACTGATCTATGATAATTTGATTGGTGGCGTGGCGGTTGCGTGTAAGCGTATGCTTGCATCTGGATGGGCCAATCTTTCTGATCGACGCCAACGGCCCAGAGCAAAAGTTCCGACCATGGAGGAGGCATTGGCCACCAACCAACTGATCTTGTTGGCTGAGGATAATGAAATCAACCGTGAGGTCATTCAGGAACAATTGCGTCTATTAGGTTATCTTGCCGAAATGGCCGAGGATGGTCTGATCGCCTTGGAAATGTGGCGTACTGGACGCTATGCCCTGCTGTTGACGGATTGCCATATGCCCCATATGGATGGATTTGCACTGACCCGCGCGATTCATCGGGAGGAGCAACCTGATCAGCATATCCCGATCATCGCGGTCACAGCCAGTGCTATGAGCAGTGAGGTTGAAAAGTGTAAACAGGCTGGTATGGATGATTTTTTGTCAAAACCTTTAGTGATTGGTCAGTTGGACCTCATGTTGAAAAAGTGGATGCCTTTGCCAAGAAAGGAATCAAACCAACCATACGACATCCAGGAAGAAGCTGACTGTTCTCCTTCCGATCTTCTTTCTGCCACCAGTGAAAGCCCAGAGGAGGACGGGTCGATCTTACCGCACTTCCTGCCGGGCATTGATGTCGCTAAGGGATTGGAACGTCTCGGGGGAAATCGCCATTTGTATCGTTCTCTTATGATGAAATTCAAGAAGAGCTTTGGCGGGATTTCAGAGACGATGTGCAACGCCCTCAATTCGGGTGATATAGAGTCTGTAGCATACTGGGCGCATGCCGTTAAAGGGGTGGCCAGCAACATCTCTGCTGAACAGTTGGTGAAAGCCTCTTTATCCCTGGAGAGTGGAATCAAACAAGGGTCGCCAGAAGCCTTACCGATGCTGATGGATCATTTCAAACTTGAGTTGAATCGGCTGTTGAATTCCATTTCCATGTTGGAACAGACGTCAGAATCAGGCAAGATAATATCACAGAACGTAGCAGTCATACCCGTTGTCACTGAGGAACTGATTGCCTGCTTGACAGAATTATCCAAGTCAATTGTTGGACGCAAGACAAAATCATCTGAATATTGTGATTCAATACTGCATATGCTCCGCGCCACCACGGCTGAAGAATTGGTGAAACAGGTGGCGGAGTCTCTTGAAGACTATCATTTCAAAGAAGCTCAGGAACGTTTGATGCAGGTGTTTAAAAATCTGAATATCCCGGTTCCTTCAGAAGGAAAACAGCATGCCTGACAACGAGAAAAAATCGACTATTTTGATTGTCGATGACATCCCTGCCAATATAAGAGTGCTTTCCCATGCCTTGATGCAGGACTATGAAATTATTGCAGCCATCAATGGTGAAGAAGCATTGCAAATTGTTGCGGAAGAGTTACCAGATATGATTCTGCTGGATATCAGGATGCCAGGGATGAACGGCTTTACTGTCTGTGAGAGGCTCAAGGCCAATGAAACAACATGTAACGTTCCTGTGATTTTCATTACAGCAGAAAATGATCCAGAACATGAAGTGCATGGTCTCAGTGTTGGGGCGGTCGATTTCATCGTCAAACCCATCAACCCACCTGTAGTCCTGTCGCGCATTAGAACACATATGGCATTGAAAGAAGCTGAGATGCGTGCAATCCAGGCGGCCGATTCAAAAAGTAAATTTCTTGCACTCATGAGTCATGAAATTCGCACCCCTTTGAACGGCATAATAGGATTTGCCAATCTGCTGACCCGGCAACCATTAAACGAACAAGGGCGCCAGTTTTTGGATATTATCCGGAATTCTGGCCAGCATCTGCTCGTTGTTATTAATGATATTCTTGATTATTCAAAAATCGAATCAAACAAAATTGCTCTTGAATCGATTCCATTCAATATTAGGAAAATTTTATCTGGAGTCTCTGATCTGCTTGCATTGTCTGCGCATGACAAGGGTGTCACATTCTCCTGGCGGTGTGAAGAGGCGATTCCAACGGATCTCTGCGGAGACCCCAATCGTTTGCGCCAAGTATTGTTGAATCTGGGATCCAATGCAATCAAGTTTACCGTCAAAGGGCGGGTGGACTTGGAGGTCAGTCTCGTAAAACAGGTGGATGAAGCAATTTTATTGCAATTTTTGGTTCGGGATACAGGGATTGGTATTTCGGCTGACATATTAAAAACTTTATTCAAGCCTTTTACCCAGGCCGATGTATCCACTACCCGTCAATTTGGTGGGACTGGATTGGGACTGGTCATTTGTGCCAAGCTTGTACAGTTGATGGGGGGTGAAATCCAGGTGGAAAGCGAACCAGGCAAGGGAAGCTGTTTTTATTTTACTGCTTATCTTGTCATCGCTCCACAGATGATTGAGGTGACGAATCATATCGCAGACAACATAACATTAGACGGATGTTTCAATAATGATAATCGTCTATTGGTTGTGGAAGACGTCGAAGTTAACCGCTTGTATATTAAAGAGCTTTTATCTTCGTTTGGGATCTGTTCCGTTGATTTTGCTTGTAATGGACAAGATGCTCTGGAATACTTACAAAAAGGGACTTTTGATCTCGTCCTCATGGACTGCCAGATGCCCGTCATGGATGGTTTTGAGGCGACCCGTGCTTTGCGTCGCCTTGAAAAAGCAGGAGAAAGTAAATTCCATACCCCGGTCATCGCTCTAACTGCTAATGTTATGGAAGAAGACCGATTGAATTGTTTTGATGCGGGCATGGATGGCTTTCTGACAAAACCTTTAGAGGAGAAGATGTTGGTTGCAGAATTAAGGCGTTGGCTAAGATTTGTTCCAGCCTCACACTTACCCCAACACAACAGTTCTGATCCGGAAGAAAAGTCCATCACGACACCTGTCTCTTCTGTGCCATATCCAGATTCTCCTTTGAATGAATCGCTCTTTGCCGAAAAAGCGCGAAAAATGGGAAAAGAACGTATTGGCAGATTGATTCACGCTTTCTCTCAAGATCTGGCGAGAAACATGGATGAACTTCATACGGCGGTCACAACAGGGGACGCCGGAAAGATATCGCAATCAGCGCACGCATTGAAAGGATGTTGTGGCGTTGTTCATGCTGTCCGTATGGCGCAGATGTGTGGTGAACTGGAGTCCATGGGAAGGCGTGGTGAGATTCAAGAATCTTTCCTGATGTTTGAAAAACTTGAAATGGTCTTGATGTTTGAAAAACTTGAAATAGAACAGGCGTTGATAGTGAAAACTCTCGAAATCAAATCAAACCTATACAATCAGATGGGGGAATAATGAAAATTCTCATCATAGAGGATCAATTGTCGGTTCAGGAAGAATTGAGATTCATCCTGGAAGAGTACGGCAGTATCGACACGGCCAATAATGGAAAAATTGGGGTGGAGGCATTTCATAATGCACTTGTCAATCATAGGCACTATGATCTGATCATCATGGATATCCAAATGCCAGAGATGGATGGTCAAGAGGCATTAAAAAAGATTCGACAACTGGAACGCGATAATCTGCCGGAAGAGGATCAATACGATAAGAGAAAATTATGCACTGTGTTTATGTTGAGCACTCTGGCGACAGAAAGTCAAGTCGTTGAAGCTTTTTTCTATGGAGAATGTACAGATTATCTGACAAAACCCGTTGATCAAGAGAAACTCATCGGCAAAATGAAACAGCATCATCTGTTGGAAAGCGATCATACTGGAGGCCATTCCTGGGGATCGTGGAGAAAATAATGAGCAAGTGTCCCCCGGAAAAGCCGGGGGCGTTATTTTTATGAGCCGTGGAGATGTAATGATCTGTTTTCATGCTTTATATTGACCCTCTTCGGCGCTTTCATCCCGGCCCCAGACTGCGAACCAGAGCGTGCCAGCCAGTCCGAACAGGGCAGAGGCGATGAGATTGACTTCGGGTCCGAGTTGCCACAGAAAGGCGCCACCCAGGGCACCCAGGGCCACGAAGACATCCCGCACCAGATAATAGGCCCCAAAGGCAGCCGAGCGATGGTCGGGCGGGGCCAGGTCGAGGATCAGAGCCTTGCGGGCCGGTTCCCCGAACTCCTTGAGTCCGCGCACGACGAAAGCGATCACCAGAACCGGAAAGGAGTGCGCGTTCAAAAGGACCAGGGGAAAGGCGGTGAAAAACAGGAAGGTGATCACCACGAACGGTTTTTTGCCGGTGCGATCCGCCATCCAGGCCACAGGCAGATAGATGAGGACTGCCGTGGCCATTTCGATGGTGGTCAGCAGACCGAATTCCACGGCCGAGACCGGTTGCGCGATCACTTTCATGCACCACACCACCACAAAGGCATAGGGCATATGCTCGCAGAAACGGATCAGAATATCGGCCACCAGCAGGCGGCGCATCTCCGGAGTGAGCAGGGCGAGCATCTTGCCCAGGGAGTTGGGGGGCGCCTTGGCCGGGCGGTCATCGGGGATCAGTTGCAGTTGGGCAAAGAGTCCCACCAGGGCCAACCCCAGGGCAATGACGAATGAGACCCGAATGCCCACCAGTTCGCCGTAGTGGTCGATGCACACCCCGCCGATGACCGGTCCCAGAGCCATGGGGATCCGTTTCACCAGCGAGTGCATGGTCACGCCCATGGTGCGTTTGTTGGAGGGCAGCACCTTGGCGATCAGTCCCATGCTCGCCGGGAGCGACAGGGCGCTCCAGCCGAGAAACAGCACGGTCCCCACCAGCACCGCCTCCCAGCGCGGGATCAGGATCACCACCAGATAACCGGTCATGGCGGTGAGATTGATGATCACCAGGCTCTTGCGCACGCCAAAGCGTTCGGCCAGATAGCCTCCCGGCACCGAATAGAGCGCGGAGAGCAGGTTGTTCATCGCTCCGAGCAGACCGATCACCCATGGACCGCCCCCCAGGGCCAGAAGATAGATCGGCAGGAACCGTTCGGCCAGTCGCTCCCCCAGTCCGACGAGGATCACCAGCAGCAACAGTCCCACGGTCTCCGGTTTGAGAGCCAGAAAGGCATACAGGCGTTCGGATCGGGTCATCGGGTCTCTTTGGCCACTTCCAGGGCACACCAGGCATAGAGGGCGTCGTACAGTTCGAATTGCTTTTGAATGTTCTCACGATCATCCGGGAAGCGCAATCCATAGCCTGTGGCCAGGGCCTCCAGCCCGCGCGCCAAAGGATCCTGGTCGTAGCGGTGGGTGTCGGCGCCATTGACCACCCGGGCCATGCGCAGCAGGGGTTTGTCGGTGAGTTGATAGGCTTTGATCAGCACGTCGAAGGTGCAGAGTTCTCCCTCGTGGTCGTAGCGCGCGCCCGGCGCATCATAGGAGATGGCTTCCTGTTCCCTGGCCACCTCCAGCACCTGGCTTTTGGGCACGAAGAGAAATTCGGCCTCGGAATCGATGAAGCGACGGATCAGCCAGGGACAGGCCACGCGGTCCACATGGACATGAGAGCGGGTGATCCATTTCATGGGGTTTTCTCCGTGATGCAGCCAAAGTAGTTCAGGTTGTCGTTGGTGAGTCTTTGCACTTCGGCGGCCAGATAATTGAATCTGGCCTCCACATCATCCTGCAAGTGGTGGAGATACTCCCGCGCTCCTTCGTCGCCATGTTGTTCGCGCCACATGGCGGCAAATTCCAGGATTCTGCCGAGGTCATGGCGTTCGGCCTTTCTGCCCGGTTCATCGATCCATTCGTGGATGTCGCGGTACTCCTGGCCGGTGCGGGCGAGACTGCGTTGGGTGTGAATTTCCAGACTGGACATCATGGACTCCTTGTTTTGTTGAAAGCCATTTACCCGAGTGCGAAGACCTGGATCAGGCCAAGGACGGTGCAGACGCCGATGACGCGCATGATGTCCTGTTTGAAGCGGAAGAGCGCCACAAAGGCGGCCATGGCGATCACGGCCTGCAATCCGGCAAACCCTCCGGAAAAGGGAGCGGCTTCGCTGGCATGGGGCCAGAAGACATGCCAGGCGAAAAAGACCGCCAGATTGACCACCACGCCCACCACGGCAGCGGTGATGGCGGTCAAAGGAGCGGTGAATTTCAGATCCCCATGGGTGGCTTCGATCAGCGGTCCCCCGGCCAGGATGAAGAGATAAGAGGGCAGAAAGGTGAAGATGGTTGCCACCGTGGCCCCGGCCATGCCTGCGAGCAGCAGGGACTCGGCTCCGAAGATCTCCTTGGTCCAGCCGCCGACAAAGCCCACAAAGGCCACCACCATGATCAACGGACCGGGGGTGGTTTCGCCGAGGGCGAGGCCATCGACCATCTGCGCGCCGGTCAGCCAGCCAAAGGTCTCCACCCCGCCTTGATAGACATAGGGAAGTACGGCATAGGCCCCGCCAAAAGTGACCAGGGCGGCCTTGGTGAAGAAGATGCCCATCTCATGGAGGGTCGGATTGGCAAGCAGTGCCATGATGCCGCCCCAGACCGCGAGCGCGGTTGCCACCATGAGGAGCAGGCGGCTCCATTTGAAGGTGACGTGTTCGGGTTGCGGGGTGTCGTGGTCGATCAAGGCCGGGCCGTAATCCTTGCCATGGCTGCCGTGTCCCCCTCCAGCCTTGAACGACTCCGGACGGATGCGGCCACCGATGGCCCCGAGGATTCCGGCAGCCAGGACGATGACCGGAAACGGGAGATGAAAGAGGAAAATTCCGACAAACGACAGGATCGCCAATCCCCACAGCACCCGGTTTTTCAGGGCGCGGGAGCCGATGCGCCACGCCGCGAACAAAACCACCGCCACCACGGCAGGCTTGATGCCGGTGAAGATCCCCTGGACCCAGCGCACCTCGCCAAAGGCGATATAGACGTAAGTGAGGATGATCAGGATCAAAAGCGAAGGCAGCACGAAGAGGGTGCCGGCCACGATGCCGCCCCAGGTGCGATGGAGCAGCCAGCCGATGTAGATGGTGAGTTGCTGGGCCTCGGGGCCGGGCAGGAGCATGCAATAGTTCAGGGCGTGGAGAAAACGTTGTTCGGAGATCCAGCGCCGTTTTTCCACCAGTTCCTGATGCATGACCGCGATCTGTCCTGCCGGACCGCCAAAGCTGATGAAACCGAGTTTCAGCCAGTAGAGAAACGCCTCCCGGAACGATGGATGCGGGGGGCGTTGGAGTGCGGGATCAGCCATTCTGTGGCTCCTGTTGAGAGAAATAGTGAAAGAAGTCATCGAGGACAATTTGACTGGCCTGAAACAGGGCGTCGTCGTGGTGCGCGCGGGCGTGCATTCCGTGCAGCACAGCCGCCAGACCGGGGGCTTCGGGGTGGGTGCCGCCCACATCCAGGGCATGGACCATCTGACCCATGGAACGCAGGGCCGGATTGTCTTCCAGCCCGAAGGCGGCCAGCAGGGTTTCAAAGGTGACGCGCTGGCCGTGATGGGTGAAGAGGGCACCATCGAAGTCGAAACCGATGGCCTCTTGCGGAGCCTCTTTTCCCGGTTCGAGCCAGAGAAAGCGGGCTGCGGGATCGATGAAGCGCACGATGAGCCAGGCCGAGGCCAGCCGGTCCACCCAGGGGTGGGCGCGGGTGAACCAGAGGCGTCCCTGGAATGCCTGGCGATCCCGTCGGGGGATCGTGCCGGTCTCTTCCGGGGAGGGTTCGTTTGGATCGAGGCGTCTGAGCAGTCGGGCTTCGAGTTGGGTCAGTACCTCTTCCAGGCGTTGCCGGGGCGCGCCCGGATAGAAATCCATGGTGGATATTTCGTGGAAACGGCGTTTCAGCACCCGCAAGGCCCGTTTCAACGAGACGATTTCCTGGCGTTCCGGATCGAGTTGCGCCAGTTCGTCGTGCAGCGCCAGATAATCGGGTTGGCGGTCGAAGAGGGTGCGAAATGTCTGGTGCTGTGTCGCGGATTCCGGCAGCACGCCCACCACTTCGGCCATGCCTCCGGCATCCCGGATGGCGTGGGCCAGTGTTTGCAGCGTCTGATCCCGTCCGGCGCCCGAGGGCAGCAGATGAACTCCGTCGCGCAGGACCGCGCCGCCCATGGATTTCAGTGCCCGCCAGGCCCGCATCCGTTCGGTGGAGTGGCGTGCGGGCAGGCTGAAAATCAGGGCCAGAAAGGGGGAACTCTTCAAGAAAGCGGCTCCATGGTTGATGAATGAATCTGTTATATGATCTACAAAATTGTAGCAATCATTGCAAGAAAAAATTGGAATTTCCGACAGTTTATAATTAAAATAATACAAACTAACGATAATTAATTACAGTGCTAGGCATCGGTAAATTTTGTCTTCTGATTTCGTATAATTTGCTTGCAAAGTGTTGGCCTTTGGGGCAAGCTTCTGTTTAATGCAAAGTCAGGCGAATGGTGGCTATCAGTCAGAATATCGGCTGCCATGGGATCTGAACGGATTGTGACTTTCCACCGGGACGAGAATCACCCCCTCAGGTGCTCGTTCCTCTTGAGCTAAGGAGAACACCAATGGGACTTTCTTTCGGTTCAATATTAAGTTTGGTTTCAGGTTCTGGTTATCACTACAGCGCAGAGGTCGGTACGGCTGACGGCTCGACCGGAACCACCAGCACGACCGGTACGACCGATCAGGGTGGTTCGGCTGGTACGACCGGCACCACCGGCACGACGGATACGACCGGCACGACTGGCACCACCGGCACGACGGATACGACCGGCACGACTGGCACCACCGGCACCACCGGCACGACTGGCACCACCGGCACGACGGATACCACCGGCACCACCGGCACCACCGGCACCACGGATACCACCGGGACGACTGGCACCACTGGCACCACCGGTACCACCGGCACGACGGATACCACCGGGACGACCGGCACCACCGGCACGACCGGCACGACTGGCACGACGGATACCACCGGGACGACCGGCACGACCGGCACGACTGGCACGACTGGCACGACTGGCACGACTGGCACGACTGGCACGACTGGCACGACTGG
>JADFWP010000049.1:0-7989 GCA_015234115.1 Magnetococcales bacterium | reverse complement strand
GCACCACTGGCACCACTGGCACCACTGGCACCACTGGCACGACCGGGACGACCGGTATGGAAGAAGATGATGATGATGATGAACACGATGACGAAGATGATCATGGAACGGTCACGACCACTTCGAGTGGCGGGGGCAGTCGTCGGGTGACTCTGTCGCTCTCCGGCCCCACGACAATTGCCGAGGGGAACAGCGCCACGAGCAACGCGACTTATACGGTGCGGCTCTCCAAAGCGGCCACGAGGGATGTGACCGTGAACTATGCCACCCGAAATGGAACGGCCACGGAGGGAAGCGATTATACCCGGACCACCGGCAGTCTCATCATTCCCACAGGCAGCCTGAGCGGCACCTTTGTCGTGCCAATCACGGGGGATGCGGTGGTGGAACGGGATGAGAATTTCACGGTGGTGCTCTCTCGTCCCAGCAGCGGGGCCAAGATCGACCGGGGTACGGTCCGCACCACGATCACCAATGATGATGTGGCTTCGACCACCACCACGAACGTGATCGAGAGTGCGGTCAGCGCCACTCTGGGCCGGGACCAGACCAATCTGACCCTGACCGGCACCGGTCGCATCAACGGCACGGGCAACGATGCGGCCAATGTCATCCGTGGCAATACGGCGGCCAATCGGCTGGCCGGGCGGGCGGGCGCCGATGAACTGTATGGCGATGCGGGCGACGACCAGTTGCAAGGCGATGCCGGCAACGATGTGCTGGTCGGTGGCGAAGGGCGTGACCGGCTGCTGGGCGGAAACGGGGCAGATCAGTTCAAGTTCACCCAGCCGACGGAAGGCGGCGACAACATTTCCGATTTCCATGCTTCCGAGGGGGACAAGCTCGCGTTTGTCAGCCAGAATTTCGGCGGTTTGGCGGTGGGTGCGCTCACTGCGGCCAATTTCTCGTCCAGCCGCTATGGTGTGGCCACCACGGCTGATCAACGGTTCCTGTTCAACACGAAATCACATCTGCTCAAGTACGACTCGGATGGCAACGGCGCTGCCGCGCCCGTGACCATCGCCACCTTGAATGGCGCTTCCCGTCTGTCGGCTGATCAGATTCAGATCGTGGCGGGCTGACCTTTTCTTTTGGGTCAGGAATCATGGATGGGGGAGGGGCGAGATCCTCTCCCTCATCCGTCCATCTTGACTCCCTGCTCCAGCCGGTTCACCCGCCACAAAGCCAGCCACAGGCAGACCACGGCCCATCCCACCGCGATCATCAAGGCATTCCAGTAAGCCGGCGTTGCGAGAAATTCCAGCGGCGCATGATAGAGCGGGGTGCGGATCAGGGTCAGGGCGTGGGTGACCGGATTGACGATCATCAAGGCCCACAGCCAGTCCGGGGCGTGATCCATGGGGAACAACGCACCCGACAGCATCCACAGGGGCATGAGAAAAACCGACATCACCGCATGGAATCCGGCGGTGCTTTCCATGTTCCAGGCGATCAGAAAGCCCAGCGCGGTGAATCCCAGGCAGGCGACCAGAAAACCGAACAGCACCCATACCAATCCTCCCCAGCCCAGCGGAATGCCGAGAAAGGGGGCTGCCAGCAGCAAGGGCGCGGCCTGGATCATGGCAATGGCGATTCCTCCGATCACTTTTCCAAAGACGATGGCCATGCGTGGGGCCGGAGAGGCCAACACTCCTTGCATCAATCCCTGGGCACGGTCTTCGATCAGGGTGATGGAGGAAAAGATGCCGGCAAAGAGCATCAGCATCAGCAGGACGCCGGGATAGAAATATTCGGCATAGGAGAGTTGGGCCGCCATGCCCGGCGCGCGAAAGGAAGGGGAGAAACCCGCGCCCAGAAATGCCCAGATCAGCAGCGGTTGAGCCAGACTGCCCACCACGCGGTGGGGCTGACGAAAGAAACGGACCAGCTCTCGCCTGGCCAGAGAGAGGGCAGGACGGATCATCGGTGGTTCTCCTCTTCATCGCTGGCCAGGGCGCGACCGGTGAGATGAATATAGACATCTTCCAGAGTGGGTTGCTTGATGGACAGGGAGTGCACCAACGCCCGATGGTCGCGCAGCAGGTCGGCCATGCGTTGCAGCAGATCCTGGCCCTGGATGCGCAACTCGTGGTTCTGGATCTGCATGTGCAGCTCCGGATGGTCGGCCAGGGCAGCCGCCAGGGCTTCGGGATGCTCCCCTTGCACGATCAGGATTTCGTTTCCCAGTTGAGCGGTCAACCGTGCTGGCGTGTCCATGGCGAGCAGCCTGCCTTGACGCAGGATGGCCACCAGATCGGCCTGTTCCGCTTCGGCAAAGATATGGCTGGTCATCAGAATCGTGACCCCGCGTTTTTTTTGCAGCCTGAGCAGGGTGGACATGAAGGCCAGCCGTCCGCCCGGATCCAGTCCCACGGTCGGTTCATCCAGGATCAGCAGTCGGGGATCGTGCAACAGCACCTTGACCAGTTCGGCCTGACGCGCCAGGCCGCCCGAGAGGGTCTCCACCCGTTCGTTGAGTCGGGTTTGCAGATCGCTCCAGGGGAGGGCCTCGTGCAGACGCTGTGCGAACACGGCAGGCGGGATGTCGTACAGATCGGCATGAATGCGGAAATTTTCCAGAACGGTCAGATGTTTGTCCAGAGCCGGCTTCTGGAAGACCACCCCCATGTCGCGGCGTGCCTGATTGGGATGGGCGATCAGGTCATGGCCGTGAATGTGAATGGTGCCGGTGCTGGGTCGGGTCAGTCCGCAGAGGATCTTGAAGAGGGTGGA
The DNA here is from genome assembly GCA_015234115.1 of Magnetococcales bacterium. Lineage (GTDB taxonomy): Bacteria > Pseudomonadota > Magnetococcia > Magnetococcales > Magnetaquicoccaceae > Magnetaquiglobus. Next base: position 5,256 of record JADFWP010000049.1, on the reverse strand, counting down.
TTTGCCGCTGCCATTCGGACCGGTGAGGACGAAAAAGGCGCCGTGCGGAATCACCAGATCAAGTCGTTCCAGGGCTACGCGGGATGCCTGACGGCGACGGCCCGGATAGCAATGCCCGAGTTGTCGGATTGCCACGGCGGGTGGGGTGTGGGTCATCGTATGTTTCTTCCTTTGCGTCCGCCGGTCAGCAGCAGCGCTGCCGAGATGACCATCATGCCGCCGCCTGCGCGCCAGCTTCCTTCCCATGGCAGAAACAGCCCGGCAACGGGCAGCAGCACACTGGAAAGATGGGCGATCATGTGGGGGAGTTCCAGCCGACCCGGTTGCATCTGTTCATAAGCCCCGAACAACTGACTCAGACTCCATCCCGGCAGCATCAACAGGCCAAACAGAAAGCGCCACCGTTCGTCCGGCCAGACGGGCCAGATCATCAAGACCAGCAGTGCCACCGCGCCAAACAGATCCGCTGCGCGCCAATAGGGGTTGATCGGGCGGGTGGAATGGCTCCAGGAAATTCGTGTGAGGGCCACCAGGGCGGCGAGACCGGGCAGTGCAGCCGGCCACAGCCAGCGGGGATCCAGGCCGGGATAGAACAGTGCCAGTGGCACCAGCAGCATGGACAGCCATCCTCCGATCACGGTCCAGAGCGGAATGGGCGGCACGGAATCCTGCATGCCGGTCAGCCGCATCACCAGCAGCAGCGCCCCGGCCCAACCGAAAACACCCCAGGTCAGATGGGTGCCCACCATGGCGAACCGGTCGTAGGCGGCCAGGAAGCCATGGGAATATTCTCCCAGGAAGATCCCTCCCAGCACGAAAACCCCCAGCAACGCGCTCCAGGAGAGCCACAACAGGGCGATCATGCGGTTGCGTCGGGTGGTCCTGAACAGCATCACTCCGGCCTGAAGCAGGAAAAAGGTGCAGGCCACGCCCACCCCCGCCGAGGCCACCAGCAGCATCCAGGGGTGGAGATTGGTCCCCACGCCCAGAAACACCGTCAGGGCGCCGAGCGCCAGCGAACCACGGATCCAGGGGTTCAGGCCCGGCCAGGGCAGGGGGATTCCGGTCCAGAGCGGCAGGTGTCCCAGAGCGATGCCGATCAGGGCCATGGTCAGCACGCCCAGGACATAAAGATGGACCGTGGCCACCGAACCCGGGAAGAGCGGATGGTGGTGCAGGCTCTCCCCCCAGGAGAGCAGGATGGCGCCGGTCAGGGCCAGATGCGTGGCGGCGACCGGAAGGAAGAATTGTCCCAGGGCGCGCGGGGACAGAAGCGGAACTTCATGAGGTGGCTGGTCCACTGTGGGATTTCCCATGGCTGTGTGAGATGGCGTTGTTCACATTTACTTAAATTTCTGGACGAGGCAAGAATTCTCCAGGCAGTGTCGCAAAGAGCGCCATCGTCCGTCAAGTCACCGGGCATCGCTTCATCCGTGTCGAACCCGTCACGATTTTTTTGATTTCCTTGATACAGGTCAAGGAACATGAAGGATGATTCCATTAGATTGCAACGGATAGAGTGAGGATCGGCGTGTCGCCATTCCTGATTGATTGTTTTTTTCAGTCTGCATCCAACACAGCCAGGGCGAGGGAATCCACCATGCAAAGAAACGAAAATCAAGGCGAGGAAGCAGTACCCGGAATGCAACAATTCCTGGACAATCCATTCATGTTGTTGTTTGCCGGTGTGCTCTTTCCCACGGTTTTTTACATCCTGTGGGGAATCATGGAGATCATTTCAATTCCAGCGGTTAAATAATATTGAACCACAAAAAACAAGGAACTTCTATGCACAACACACAAAGAAGGAGGGTTCCCGCATGAGCATTCTGCCTCCCTCGCAGAAAATCTGGTGGAAAGAGCCGATCCACGGCATCGAAATGATGTGGATCATCATCGCCTTGATCTGGTGTCTGGTCCTCTTTGCCTGGATGCCCTATTGGCACATCTATGGCAAGCAGAACCTCTCCAACGAGTCCTACAAGACGCCTCCCGAGGTTTTCGAAGCCAAGGCCAACGCCATGGCCAAAGCCCACACCGTGCGGACCGAACCCAAATCCAACATCCCGGTGGTCCATCCTCCGGCGGGCAGCGATGTCTACATGCTCGGGCGGCTGTGGCAGTGGTGGCCGATCCTGGAACTGGAAAAAAACAAAACCTATCGTCTCCATATCTCCTCGTTGGATTGGCAGCATGGGTTTTCTCTTCAACCCACCAACATCAATCTGCAAATCCTGCCAGGATACGAGACGGTGGTGACCATTACCCCAGACCAATCCGGTGAGTTCGCCGTCGTCTGCAATGAATTTTGCGGCGTCGGTCACCACACCATGTTGGGCAAGATCTTCGTGAAATAGGGAGTCATCACACAATGGCCATGTTTCGTCAATGCCCGGATTCGGGATTGTTCTTCCACAAGTCCGCTGAATCGCTGATGAAAGCCCATGCCGTGCTCGGCGTGGTCTATCTGCTGATCGGTGGCGTTCTCGGTCTGCTGGTCGCTCTGACCCGCATGCCTTCTCTCCATCTCCTGAAAGCCGAAGATTTCTATCTGGCCCTCTCCATCCATGGCACGGCCATCCTCATCTTCTGGATCATCTTCTTCGAAATGGCGGTGCTCTATTTCGCCGCCTCGACGCTGTTGCGCTGTCGTCCGGCCACACCGGGCCTTGGCTGGCTCGGCTTCCTGCTCATGGTGGCCGGTTCCGTGCTGGTGATGGTCGCCTTCCTGCGTGGCAACTCCAGCGTCATGTTCACCTCCTATGTGCCGATGCCTGCCGAGCCGATTTTCTACCTGGGGCTGATTCTGTTTGCCGTGGGCGCGCTGATCGGATGTTTCATCTTCCTCGGCACGCTGGTCATCGCCAAGCAGGAGAAGACCTATGACGGCTCCATCCCGCTGGTGACCTTCGGCGCGCTGACCGCTGCCATCATCGCCATCTTCACCATCGCCTCCGGTGCCGTGATCCTCATCCCGACCCTGCTGTGGTCGCTGGGCTTCATCAACCACATCGATCCTCTGATGTATCGCACGGTCTGGTGGGCCTTGGGTCACTCCTCCCAGCAGATCAACGTTTCGGCCCACGTCTCCATCTGGTATGCCATTGCCGCCATCCTGTTCGGCGCCAAGCCCATGTCGGAAAAAGTGAGCCGTACCGCGTTCCTGCTCTACATCCTCTTCCTGCAACTGGCCAGTGCCCATCACATCCTGGCCGATCCTGGCGTCAGCTCCACCTGGAAGGTCTTCAACACCAGCTATGCCATGTATCTGGCCGTGCTCGCCAGCATGGTCCATGGTCTGACGGTGCCGGGCTGCATTGAAATCGCCCAACGCAAGAAAGGCTTCAACAACGGTCTGTTCGAATGGCTGAAAAAGGCGCCCTGGGCCAATCCGGTCTTTTCGGGCATGTTCATCTCCCTGATCATCTTCGGCTTCATCGGCGGCATCACCGGCGTGGTCATGGGAACCGAGCAGATCAACCTGATCATCCACAACACCATCTTCGTGCCGGGTCACTTCCACGCCACCGTGGCAGTCGGTACGACCCTGGCCTTCATGGCCATCTCCTACTTCCTGATCCCGGTGCTGTTCCGTCGTCAACTGATCTGGCCGAATGCCTGCAAATGGCAGCCCTACATCTTTGGCGGTGGCATGCTGATCCTGATCCTCTTCCTGCTGGGTGCCGGTACGTTGGGCGTGCCCCGTCGTCACTGGGATGTCAACTTCTCTGACGCGGCCCTTCAGTTCCAGTTCGCCGGTACGGCCATCACCATGCTGGGAATCGCCGGTCTCGGTGGCATCCTGGCTGCGGTGGGCGGCGCCATGTTCTGCCTGATCGCCGTCGGCTCCCTGGTCTTCGGCAAACGTCTGGATCCGGGCGCCAGCCTGTTCAGCAGCTTCGGCTTCCCCATGGCCGCTTCCTGCTACAACATCGAGCGGCCCGGCAAGCTGGGTCTCGCTCCGATCGAGCAGACCGGCGATGGCGGCGTCAAGGCTACGGGCACGTTCGTTCTGGCCCTGGTCTTCCTGGCCTCCTTTGTGGTTTACTTCTTCATCAACGCCAAGTATCTTTCGTCCATCTGGCCGATGGGCTGATGCTGGTCATTTCCGGGGCAGGCTGCGGCCTGCCCCGGATTTTTCCGCGTATCCATTGAATCGTTTTGATCGCCTCATTTTTTTGTGACATCGGGAATGCACGGAACATGGCCATATCCTCTTTGATCAGGCAGATCCTCATTTTGTTCAAACTGCGTATCGGCGTGGCCATGGCCTTGACCGCCGGCGCAGGGATCATCGCCATGCCGGGTCACTCCCCGACCATCGAACAGAGCGCATTGCTGATCCTGGCCGTACTTCTGTCGGCGGGTGCGGCGGGTGGATTGAATCACTATCACGATTTCGACATCGATGCCCGCATGGCGCGGACCCGCCATCGTCCGTTTGTCACCGGCACGCTGCCCCGTTCTCCCTGGTGGTTGTTTTTCTTCGCCCTGCTGGTCGTGGTTCCCGTGGCTCTGGTCTGGCATTACATCAACCCGGTCGCCGCTTTTCATGTCTTCATGGGCGCCTTTTTTTATGGCGTGGTCTATACCATCTGGCTCAAACGTCGCACTTGGCTCAACATCGTCATCGGCGGTCTGGCGGGCAGCTTCGCCATTCTCTCCGGAACCGCCATTCTTCATCCGGAACCGACTCCGTTGGCCATGGCGCTCGCGTTTATTCTCTTTCTGTGGACCCCGCCTCACTTCTGGAGTTTGGCCATCGCGCTCAAGAAGGATTATGTCGAGGCCGGCATTCCCATGTTGCCTGTGGTCGCAGGAGAGGCGCATGCCGCGCGCGTGGTGCTGTTCAATACGATCCTGCTGGCCTTGGCCTCGTTGCTGCCCGCCTTTTTCGGGTTCGGGTGGGTCTATCTGCTCGGAGCCATGGCCGGGAGCGCTTTTTTCCTGGTCAAGAGCATTCTGCTGGTGCGCAATCCGACCACGGCCCAGGCGATGATCAATTTTCGCGCGTCGCTCATTCAACTGGTACTCTTCTTGACAGCCGTCTATATGGAAGGTAGCCTCTTTCAGGCCGCACCGACCGGCAGCGGCTTGGTGGCTCTGCTTTAAAGAGAAACACTTTTGAAAAAAAAGAGGGGGTCTGGGGGATTTGTTTCCCAGGGTTTTGATTTTAAACAAAACATTTTTAAAAATTTTTTTGTTTAAAGTCAAAACCCTGGGGGGGGAATCCCCCCCCCCCCCCCCCTTTTTTTT
>JADFWP010000048.1 GCA_015234115.1 Magnetococcales bacterium | reverse complement strand
GGCAAAGCGCGCCAAAGGCGAAAGTCCCAAGGGCTTCGCCCCTGGACCCCACCAGAGGCCCCTGGCCCCTGGACCCCGTTGACAAACACATATCCCGAGATGGGTGCGGTTTAATCCCCGGTCGGCTCCACCACCTGGATCCCGAAAATGCCCAGATGTTCCCAGCCATGCTTGTCGAGTTGATCATAGACCTTGAGAAACCACAAGCCGGGCGCCAGTTTTCCCGACAGGGTGCCCACGGCGGCATACAGCGGGAACTGCTCTTCGCGGCTTGCCTTGACCGGCGGATAGTCGAGCCGCGTGGCCACGGTTCCCTCCTGATCGAGGATGTCCACCTTGAAATGGTGCGTGCCGCTGGCGGTCAGGACCAGATCGAGGACAAAATATCCCGCCACCCCCTCGGATCCGGCCCGCAGGGATTTGACCACCGACATGGGCTGCATGGCCCCCTCCCCTTTTTGGGTCATTCGGTCGGAGAAATAGGCGTTGGCGATATAGGCCGGTTGCCGGTAGCTTTTGGGCGCCTTGGCGCGGGCCAGAACCGGATCCAGCACCAGCAGACAGCCGAGCAGCGCAAGCCATGGCCATACCCGTCGCCATGAATGTTCATCAACCGTGCGCGTTGCAGACGACCGGGATGACCGGGGGTGCATCGGTGTCACTCCTCGCCCAGACGAGCCAACTGCTCCGCCTGATGATGGGCGGTCAGGGTGGTGATCAGCTCCCGCAGGTCTCCGGTCATCACCTGATCGAGTTTGTGCAAGGTGAGATTGACCCGATGATCGGTCACCCGGTTCTGGGGGAAATTATAGGTGCGGATCCGCTCCGAACGGTCCCCGGAACCGACCTGATCCCGTCGATCCTTGGAGCGTTCGTTGTCAACCGCGCGCTGTTCCAGGTCGAACAGCCGCGCCTTGAGCACCTTCAGGGCCTGGGCCTTGTTTTTGTGCTGGGATTTTTCGTCCTGACAGGTGACGGTCATGCCGGTGGGCAGATGGGTGATGCGCACCGCCGAATCCGTGGTGTTGACGCTCTGGCCGCCCGGACCCGAGGAACGGAAGACATCGATGCGCAGATCGTCCCGCTCGTTGATGGTCACCTCCACCTCGTCGGCCTCGGGGAGCACGGCCACGGTGCAGGCCGAGGTATGGATCCGTCCGCCGGCTTCGGTGGTCGGCACCCGCTGCACCCGATGGACCCCGGATTCGAACTTGAAGGCCGACCAGGCCCCCTTGCCCGAGATCATCGTGATCACCTCCTTGAAGCCGCCCAGCGGGGTCGGACTGCTTGACAACGGCTCCATGCGCCAGCGGTTCTGTTCCGCGAAGCGGCCATACATGCGCAACAGATCGGCGGCGAACAGCGCGGCCTCTTCGCCGCCGGTGCCGGCCCGCACCTCCAGGATGACGTTGCGCCCTTCGTGGGGATCGGGCGGAGCGAGCAGTCGTTGCAATTCCGGGATTTTTTCTTCCAGCGTGGTCTTGAGGCGGTCCACCTCCTCCCGCACCAGCCGTTTCATCTCCGGATCGCTCTGGGGATCTTCCAGCATGGCTTCGGTGTCGCGGATTTCCTGCTCCAGCTTCAGGTAGTCCAGCCAGGCTTCGACCAGGGGGTCGAGGTCGGCGTATTCCTTGCTCAGGCGGGCATACTCTGCGGCATCCGCTTGCGTTTCGGCCTGCCCGAGCAGCGCACCGAGTTCCGCGTGACGCCGCCGCATGGTATCGAATTTGCGCAAAAAGGAGTGGCTCATGCCCGATCCAGTTGAAACAGTTGGCGCAACGCATCCACATAGTGGTCGCCATTCGGCTCGGTGGCCAGATGTTTCAGGCGACTCAACGGTGCGTGCAATAATTTATTGACCAGCAACCGACCCAATTGTTCCACCCGTTTTTGTTCTTCGGGCAAAAGATCGGGCCAACTTCCCAGGGCGCGGGCCACCTCCTGATCGCGGATCGTCTCGAACCGGGTGCGCAGGGCGGTCAGAACCGGGGAGATGTCGAGGGTTTCCAGCCAGCGCATGAACAGATCGGTCTGTTTTTCGATGATCGCTTCGGCGGCATGCACCTCGTGGTTGCGGTCCTTGAGGTTATTTTCGACGATTCGGGTCAGATCATCAATGTCGTACAGATAGGCGTTGTCGAGGGCGGCGATCGTCGGGTCGAGATCGCGCGGCACCGCGATGTCGATGAGGAATTGCGGCTTCTGGCGACGTTTTTTGAGGGCGGCCTTGATCATCGGGGCAGTGACCACATGTCCCGTGGCTCCGGTCGAGGAGAGAATGATGTCGGCCTTGTCGAGATGGGTTTCGAGTTCGTTCAGGGAAAAGGCTTCGCCGCCAAAGGTTTCGGCCAACGCCACGGCGCGGGAGAGGGTGCGGTTGGCCACCAGGATGTGTACGCCGGCGGTGACCAGATGACGGGCAGCCAGTTCACACATCTCCCCTGCGCCGATCAGCAGACAGCGGCAGCCGTGCAGATCGCCGAAGATCCGATGGGCCAGGGAGACCGCCGCCGAGGCGATGGAGACCGGATTGCGGGCGATGCCGGTATCGTTGCGCACCTGCTTGGCGGCGTGGAAGGCGTGCTGGAAGAATTTGTCCAGGATCAGGCCCGAGGCGTGGGCCTCGCCGGCCTGTTGATAGGCCTGTTTCATCTGGCCCAGGATCTGCGCCTCGCCCACCACCAGCGAATCGAGGCTGGCGGCCACGCGAAAGCCATGGCGTACCGCGTCCCGTCCGGTCAGTTGATAAAGATGGGCATCCAGTTGCGTCGTCTCCAGGCCACGGGAGCGGGCCAGCCACAGACCGATGGCTTCGGTCACCTGCTCGGGAGTCTGGCCGGCGCCATAGATTTCCACCCGGTTGCAGGTGGACAGCAAAGCCGCTTCCTGGACAACCGGCGCGCTGCGCAACTCGTCCAGGCAGCGCGGCAGCTCCTCGGCGGTGAAGGCCAGCCGTTCCCGAATGGCCACGGGTGCGGTTTTGTGACTCAAGCCGACAATGACGATCTTCATGGAGTGGCACTGGTTCCCGGTTCGGATGCTCCGTTTTATGGATCATGGGTCCATGGCGTGTGGCCTTGGTCAACGCCCATCATAGCCCGAATGGTGCCCGAATACCAAGTTTCCCTGCCGTACCGGTCGGCTTCGTCGTGATTTTTTCCATCCAGCCATTGCCTGGCCACACGGTTTCGGGTTAACATGGCGGCAGATGTCGGGGTGTGGCGCAGTCTGGTAGCGCATCGGCTTTGGGAGCCGAGGGCCGGAGGTTCGAATCCTCTCGCCCCGACCATCTTCATTTTCCCATCTTGCAGCATGCCGCCCGCGCCCGTAGCTCAATGGATAGAGCACCGGCCTTCTAAGCCGTAGGTTGCAGGTTCGACCCCTGCCGGGCGCGCCAATTGCCGCTTCCACAACCGGTGCCATCGAAAAAAAATGGTATCCGCTCCGGGTCCGTGTTATCCTTTTGCCGTCAAGATCCTCTTCATGTTGCTCCGATCGGGGATGCCAATCATGCCTGCGTTTCGGTTTCCTTTTCTGGCTGCCACTCTGACGCTGTTTTTCTGGAGCGCCACCGCCCGCGCCCTGGAGACCGCCCCGCGTATCACGGATCGGGAGATCATTCAGGAACTCACGACCATCAGGGCGAATCAACAGGCCACCAATCAGCGTTTCGATGACGTCAACAAACGTTTCGATGATGTCAACAAACGTTTCGATGATGTCAACAATCGCTTCAACGATGTCAATAAACGTTTCGATGATCTCAATAAACGATTCGATGATGTCAACAAGCGGATCGATGACCTCCACCATCTCATTCTCACCCTGTTTGGTTCTTTGCTCGGCATCATCACGGCTTTTGTCGGATTCATCTTCTGGGATCGTCGCACCATCCTGAAACCGATGGAAGCGAAGCTCGATCAACAGGCCACGCTCCTGAATCAGGTGGTTGCCGTGTTGCGTCAGTGGGCACAGAACGAACCCAGACTCTCTGCCGTGTTGCGTCAATTTTCCCTGTTGTAACCGAATTTCGTGATCCGCTCGCCAGCTTCCATCGTTTCGTCGGGACTATCGCGCATGAGTATTTCATCTGACTCCTCCTCTGATTCCAGTGCGCCCTATGCGCCGACCTTGCGGCTTGACGCCTCGTTCGACACGCTGGCCAATCCACGGGTCACCCTGAAGACCACGCTGGGCAGCGTGGCGGTGGAACTCAATCCGAATGCGGCCCCGGTGACGGTGGCCAACATGGTGGGGTATGTCCGGGATGGATTTTACAACCATCTGCTCTTTCATCGGGTGATTCCAGGGTTCATGGTGCAGGGCGGGGGATTCGGGAGCGGGTTGGCGTACAAAGTCCCGACCTATGCCCCGATTCCTTTGGAGTCCAACAACGGGCTGTCCAATTTGCGCGGCACCATCGCCATGGCCCGCACCAGCAGTCCCAATTCGGCCACGGCGCAATTTTTCATCAATCAGGTGGACAACACCTTCTTGAATTATGCCGGCACTGCGTCACCGGGTTATGCGGTTTTTGGTCAGGTGGTGGCGGGGATGTCGGTGATCGATGAGATCGCCCAGACCCCCACCACCTCCGTGGGCTATTATGACGATGTGCCGGTGGCGGATATCGAGATCGTTGCGGCCACCCTTTCCAGGGTGGCTGTCAGTCTCAGCATCACGGGCACGATTGCCGTGGGTACGTTGGAAACCGGAGCGCGTTGGGAATACAGCATCGATGGCGGCCAGCACTGGGCCACCGGTTCGGGCAGTCGGTTCACGCTGCCGGTGGGCACCTATCGTTTGGGGGCGGTGCAGGTGCGGCAGAGCGACGAGGCCGGGAACCGGAGTGTGGTGGCCCGTTCCACGGCCATTCTGGTGGTGGATGGCACGGCAGCGGTGGTTGGCACCTCCGGGAACGATCCTCTGAGCGGCACCTCGGGCGCGGATGCGTTGCACGGGTTGGAGGGCGGGGATGTGCTGAACGGGTTGGGGGGCGCGGATCGTCTGTATGGCTGGGCCGGGGATGACAGTATGAACGGCGGTTCCGGGGCCGATCAACTGATCGGCGGAGCGGGACGGGATCAGCTCACCGGCGGCATTCAGGCGGATCGTTTCAAATGGTTGAATGCCGGGGAGGGAGGGGACACGGTGACCGATTTCAACGCCGTCCAGGGGGATGCGTTGGTTTTTGTCAGTCCGAATTTCGGCAATCTGCCGGAGGGTGCCTTGGGTGTGACGCGGTTTCGTGCCAGCAGCACGGGAACGGCTACCACGCTGGCGCAGCGGTTTCTGTTCAACACCTCGACCGGGGTGCTCCGGTATGATCCGGATGGCAGTGGCGCTGCGGCTGCGGTGACCATGGTCACGTTGAATCATGTCCGGTCGTTGTCGAACAGTCAGATCGTGCTGGTTGCCGGTTGACCAGGGAAACCATTGAAAAAAAAGAGGGGGTCTGGGGGATTCATCCTCCAGGGTTTTGACTTTAAATAAAAAATTTTTGCAATGTTTTGACGTTAAAAGCAAAACATTTTAAAGTTTTTATTTTTAAAGTCAAAACCCTGGAGGATGAATCCCCCAGACCCCCTCTTTTTTTTTACTGGTGGCCATGGATCGGGCCGAGGCGCGCCCGGCCCGATCCGGCAACTTTTCAGAAAGTCTCGAACTCGTCGTCCGAAGCCATGTGCAACGCCACACCACCCTTGGAGGTCGGAGCCGGGAGCGCCTTGTGGGTCTGTTTGCCCAGACGCGGGGCATGGGTGGCCGGGGCCTGCGGTTTGTGCGTCGCCTTCTTCTGGACGCGTGGTGCGGGCGCGCTCTGCTGCTGCCCGGTGCGGAAGAAGCTGATCGTCTCCGACAGATGCTGCGCCTGATTGTTCATCTCTTCGGCGGTGGCCGCCATCTCTTCGGAGGCGCCGGCATTCTGCTGGATCACCTGATCCAACTGACCGATGGCGGCATTGATCTGACTGGCCCCCTGGCTCTGCTCCCGCGAGGAGGAGGCAATCTCCTGCACCAGTTGCGCGGTTTTCTGGATGTCCGGCACCAGCTTGCCGATGATCGATCCGGCCCGCTCCGCCACCTGCACGCTGGTGGAGGAGAGATGACCAATCTCGCCGGCAGCGGTCTGACTCCGTTCGGCCAGTTTGCGCACCTCGGCGGCCACCACGGCGAATCCTTTGCCGTGTTCACCGGCCCGTGCCGCCTCGATGGCGGCGTTGAGGGCGAGCAGATTGGTCTGGCGGGCAATCTCTTCGATGATCGAAATCTTGCTGGCAATCTCCTTCATGGCGCCCACGGCCTGGGAGACCGCTTTGCCCCCCTCTTCGGCGTCACGCGAGGCGATGCGGGAGATGCCTTCGGTGGTCTGGGCATTGTCGGTGTTCTGGGCGATGTTGCTGCTCATCTGCTCCATGGCCGAGGAGGTCTCTTCGATGCTGGCGGCCTGCTCGGTGGCTCCCTGGGAGAGGGTTTGGGCCGAAGAGGCGAGCTGGGAGGCGCCCGTGGTGACGCTGATCGAGGCGGCGCTGATTTTTTCCACCACTTCGCGCAATTTGACGGCCATGGTATCGATGGCGCGGGACATGTCGCCCAGTTCATCCTTCCGGTTGGTGACGCAACGGATCGCCAGATCTCCTTCCGACATGCGCACCATGTTGCCGATGCAGCCGGTAATGGAGGCCACCAGACTCTTGGAGAGGGTGAAGGCGAGCACGGCTCCGAGCAGCACGGCCAACAGACTGCCCACCAGGATCAAGGTTTCGGAAGAGGAGATTTCCGTTTGCAGTTTTTTCTTCTGGCCTTCGCTGATCTGATCCACGGTTTCGTTCAAGGCGCGGCGGGCAGAGATCATCTCCTTTTCCGCCTTGCTCTGATCTTCAAGCTGGGTAAGCATTCCCTTGAAAGCGTTCCGATAGTCGGCCAGGGCTTGCAGCACCCCCTTGCCGATCTCGATATCCTTGGCATCCCGGAACGAGGCGGTCATCTCTTCGGCCAGGGCTTGGGATTTGGCCAGCCCATCCTCGACCCGCTTGACCGATTTGGTATCGTTGCCATTGGTGATGATCAGCTCTTTTTCGCCCAGACGGGCATCCAGAAAGAGTTTGTTGATATCGGTTGCGTGAGCAATTTTCTTGAGACGCGCGTCCAGTTGTTTTTGTTGCTCCTCGGATTGACCTGAGGCGCGGCTCATCTCGCGGAGTTTCTCGAACTGGCTCTCTTCCAGTTTGTCGATGGCCGTGATCAGGTTGCGGGAGACGTCCCGCACCTGGGTCAATATCTGTTCCAAATCTTTGTCTTCCTTGAACAGATTGGTGAAGCTCTTGCCAAACCGTTCTGCCAGTTCGGCGATTTTGGTCAGGCTCTCCTGATCGGTTGGATCCTTGAACTGGCGTTCTTTGGCTTCGATGGCCTCCTTGCGGATGGTTTCCACCGCCTTGGTGGCGCTTTCGACATGTTTGGCGTCCCGCTCTCCGATAAAGTTGCGCTCCGCACGCAGGATCAGGATCGATCCATTTTCGATTTCACCAATGGTCGTGCTGTTGGCTACCCGTTTGATGACCGATGAAAAGCCGTTGGTGCCGATCAGGGCGACAAAGATGGTCATCAACAGCACAAAGGCAAAACCAAGCCCCAGTTTTGCAGCAAGTTTCAGATTGTTCATCGTCGTCGCTCCAAGCTAAAGATTGTGAATTTCGTGTCGAATGGTCAAGTTGCAATTTACAAATAAAGAAATCTTAAAAACGTTTTGATTTTGAAATAAAAATCTTTAGATGTTAACGGTTTCAGTCAAAAGTTGATCTTTTCAAAAGATCATCATGATCAATCCCTGTCGTGCCTGTTTGGCCCATGGCAACCGGTCGTCCTTGGCGTGCTCATCCAGTCAATCCCCCTGTAGCAACCATAACACTGTCCATTTCTTTAATCAATACTTAAACCGCGCCCATTTCGGGATAGCTCATTTGTCAGTGGGGTCCAGGGGAGAAGCCCTTGGGGCTTTGTCCTTTGGCGCTTTTTGACGCAGGCGACGCCTTTGCGCCAAACAAAGCATGATCCTGAAATGGTTGCGGTTCAGGCATTTTCCGGGCTGTTGGGTCAGTTGGTGAGTCGTTTCGAGACCGGTGCGGTCCGGGCAACCGAATAAAGAGGTTTGACACGGCAGGCGAGGTGTTCTATTTCCTGGATCGGTTGGGATTCACCGGAGGTTCATCCATTCCGTTTTTTGGCACGAGGAGTCTGTCATGTTGCAACCAGGTTCGACCATTCCGGATCTTGCGGTTTTGGATCAGCACGATCAAGCGAAGTCTCTGCGGGAGCGGCTTGGGCCGCAGGGTGGGATCGTCTATTTCTATCCCAAGGACAACACGCCGGGTTGCACGCTGGAGGCGAACGATTTCCAGGCCCTGAGTGCGGCGTTTGCCGAACGGGGGTATGCGATCATCGGGATTTCCAAGGATTCGGTCAAGTCGCATGTCGGTTTCTGCGCCAAGCAGGGGTTGGAATTCACCCTGTTGAGCGACGGTGACGGGGCGTTGTGCGAGGCGTTCGGGGTGTGGCAGGAGAAGGTTTTTTGTGGCAAGACCAGCATGGGCATTGTCCGTTCGACGTTTGTGGTCGATGGGGCGGGCGTGGTCCGCAAGGTCTATGCCAATGTCAAGACTAAAGGTCATGCCGCTGCCGTGCTGGCGGAACTCACGCCATAGACCGGATCCAGACGCCAATCATTGAAAAAAAAGAGAGGGTCTGGGGGATTCGTCCCCCAGGGTTTTGACTTTGACTTTAAAAACAAAAAAATCTTTACAATGTTTTGTTTTTAAAGTCAAAACATTGTAAAGATTTTTTGTTTAAAGTCAAAACCCTGGGGGAAGAATCCCCCAGACCCTCTCTTTTCTTTCAATCGTGTCATGCTGAACAAGGTCAGAGGGATGGATGCATGCCCGAACTCCCGGAGGTCGAAACCATCCGCGCCGGACTGGCGCCGGTGCTGATCGGAAACAGGATCCAACATCTGGCGATCCACGCCCCCAAATTGCGCTGGCCGATCCCGGTCGCGCAACTCCAGCAGGAAACCTGCAACCAGATCATCCATACCCTGGAACGCCGGGGCAAATACCTGCTGTGGGGGTGCGGAAGCGGCCATATCCTGATCCATCTGGGCATGTCGGGACGGCTGTTCGTCCAGCAGGGAGCGCGGGCCGCGCACGATCATGCGATCTGGACCCTGGAGAACGGGGTGCGCATCTGCCTGCACGATCCCCGCCGCTTCGGCGCGCTGCTGTGGATTGACGGCGCCTGGCAAAATCATCCATTGCTTGCCGGGTTGGGACCGGAACCCCTTGGGGAGAGGTTCGACGCAGACCATCTTCATGCGCATTGTCGTGGCAGGCGGGTCGCCATCAAGACTCTGATCATGAATCCTCGCGTGGTGGTCGGGGTGGGGAACATCTATGCCGCCGAGGCGCTGTTTCTGGCGGGTGTTCATCCGGCGCGGGCGGCCCAAACCCTCTCACGCGACGATGGCGCACGCCTGGTGCGCGCCATCCGCCAGGTGCTGCAAGCCGCGATCGTTCAGGGCGGCACCACCTTGCGCGATTATCGCCAGAGCGATGGCACGCCGGGCTATTTCGCGCTTCATTTGAATGTGTACGGGCGGAGCGGTGAACCGTGTCGGGTCTGCGCCACGCCGATTGCGCTCTTGCGTCTCGGGCAACGCTCGGCTTTTTTCTGTCCGCGTTGTCAAGCGGAGGGGTGAACCCGCCATTGGCCGTCCAGTTCCAGGAATCCGGCCTCGTTGGTGATGATGTATTGTCCGGGACGGGGCAACACCTCCAGGGTGGCGAGATTGTCCACCTTGCCCAGCAACTGGGTTTCGATTTTGCCGGAGACCGAGAGCCGCACCGTGTAACGACCGGGCAGAAAGGGCAGGGACGGAATCACCGTTTCGAGGGTGTGGTGACCCGGCGTCAGCGAGGGGCGTGCCGCCGCCTCCCGGGATTGATGGGTGTAGGCCAGAATGATCGAACGGCCCACCGGTTCCCACATGAAACAGAAAAGCGGCGCATCGAGCGGCGCGCGGATGTCGAGGTCCAGCGAGAGGAGCACCGGTTGACCCGAGATGCATTGCGTGATTGGTTGGCCCTCCAGGGTGCGAAAGCCGGCTGCGCGCACCCGGAAGGAGACCTCGGTGCCCGGATGGTGACGGATGGTGCTCTCCAGGGCCGTGTTGTCGCCGACATAGCGGGCGATCACCTGGGCCGGGGTGCCGGCGTGGATGATCTCTCCCTTGTGCAGATAGAGAGCGTGGGTGCAGAGCCGGTCCACCTGCCCGAGATTGTGGGAGATGAAGACCACCGCCACTCCGGAGTTGGCCAACTGATGCATGCGCTCCAGGGCCTTGTTGCGGAAGGTCAGATCGCCGACGGCGAGCACCTCGTCCACCAGCAGGATGTCGGGTCGCATGTGGATTGCCACGGCAAAGCCGAGTCTGGCCCGCATGCCCGAACTGTAGCTTTGCACCGGGGCGTCGATGAACTCCCCCAGATTGGCGAATTCGATGATGTCTTCCAGGCTGGCCGCCAGCTCCTGGCGGGAGATGCCGAGCACCGCCGCGTTGATGGCGATGTTTTCCCGACCGCTCAGGACCGGACTGAAGCCGGCGCCGAGTTGGATCAGGGCGCCGACCCGACCCCGGATGGTGACCTGACCGCAATCGGGCATGAGCAGGCCGTTGATCAGCCGCAACAGCGTGGTTTTGCCCGAACCGTTGGCCCCGATGATGCCCAGCAGCTCCCCCCGGCGCAATTGCAGCGACAGATTGCGGATGGCCCAGAATTCATCCTTGCGCAAGGCGTTGTGGCGGTCGCGTCCGGTCAGTTCGCGCCCGATGTCGCACAGGCCGTACCAGAGCGAACGTTTCAGTCCGCGACAGAATTTCTTGGAGATCGACTCCACCTCGATGAGCAGATCATTGGCCATCCTTGATCAGGCTCCCATTCGTTCCAGGACCAGCGGGGTGGCGAGGCGATAGACGAGCAGGGCGACCAGCAGCAGGCCGAGCGTGATCAGGCTCATGCTCCAAAAGGCGCCGGGATCCTGCATGGTGCCGGTGGCCATGAGGTCGCGCGCCCCCTGGAGCAGCGGCGAGACCGGATTCAGCGCGACCAGCATGGACCAGGGCCACTCCTGGGGCGGGGGATAGACGATCGGCGTGAGAAAGAAGGCGAGCTTGAGGGCCATGGCGGTTCCTTCGTTCACATCCCGATAGAGTCCGCCCAAAGGAACCAGCACCAGCCCGATGGCCGTGCCCAGCAGCACCAGCATCAGGATGGCCAGGGGAGCCAGCAGGATGGCCGGCGTGAAGAGCACTCCGGCCCAGATCATCACTCCGATCACCGGCACCAGTTGCACGCCGGCGAAAAAGAGCACCTGGGCCAGTCCGGCCAGAATCGGGGCCTCTCTGGGCATGTTGATCTTGATCAGGATCGGCACACAGGTATTGAAGGAGGAGAGCGGCGCGAGCAGGCTTTCGGAAAAGATCTGCCACAGCAGGGTGCCGAGCAGCACATAGACCGGATAGGGGATGGCGGTCGGTTCGATATTGAGGATCTTGCGGGCATTCAGAAAGACAAAGACCGCCGTGGTCGCCAGCGGGGGCACCAGCACCCAGAGCAGCCCGAAAATCGATTGGCGATAGCGCTGCCGGATTTCGCGGATGAAGAGCTGTCCGGAGAGATGGCGCGCGTTCCAGAGATCGCGGGCCAGGGTGCGGATCAGGCGCGCGGGATGGTGGATGCCGGAGCGGGCCGTATAGGTGCGCTCTGCCAACGGGGAGGGGAGCGGGTTCATGAGGCGTGACTTTGATCCGTGATGTGATAAACCGCAACCATTTCGGGATAATGCGTTTTTGGCCCAGGCATCGCCTGCGGCGACCAGAGGGCGCGCCTGCGGCAAAGCGCGCAAGGCCAAAGTCCCAGGAGGCTCTCGCCCCTGGACCCCACTGACCAACGACATATCCAGTGATGACGCCATGGTTTCGCCGGTTTGTCAATATGTGGCCTGCAATGAGGGAGGCATGGAGGTCGGGGTGGAAATGTGCCGGTGATCTGCGTTATGATGGTGGCATCACTCACACCCGTTTCAGGGGAGTCGCACGATGTCCAGCTCGACCACTTCCGCTTCCGCCGCCCCCAGAATTCTTGCCGTCATTCAGGCCAGAAGCGGTTCCAAGGGGATTCCGGACAAGAACATCCACCCGATCCTCGGTCATCCCCTGATGGCCTACTCGATCCGGGCCGGACTCGATTCCCGGCTGGTCGATACGGTGGTGGTCTCCACCGACAGCGCGCGCTATGCGGCCATTGCCCGGCGTTACGGGGCGTTGACCCCTTTTCTGCGACCGGCAGAGCTGTCGGGTGATCTGGTGCCTTCGGCGCCATCGTTGCGGTTCGCGGTGCTGGAGACCGAAAAATTTCTGGGCATCGTGTTCGATTATGTGGTGGAACTCCCCTGCGTCTCTCCGCTGCGGGATGGCCGGGATATCGATGGCGCTTTGGAAAAACTGATTGCCACGGGTGCCGATTCGGTGATCAGCATGGTCGATACCGGAGAAAAACATCCGATCCGCCTGAAGCGCATTGTGGACGATCAGATCGTCGATTTCACCCGGGAGTACCCGGAACCGGCCATCGGCTCCCGTCGTCAGGATCTCAAGCCGCCGTCGTTCATCCGCAACGGGGCGATCTATGCCATGACGCGCCGGGTGATCGTCGAGGAGGGCAGCCGTCACGGTGCCGACAGCCGTCCCTTCATCATGGAACCGGAGCGTTCCATCAACATCGACGAACGGCTCGATTTCACCCTGGCCGAGTGTCTGTTGCGCCACGGCTTTGGCAACAACCGTCCGGTGCCGGTGGAAGAGAGCACCGTGGAGCGGGTGATCACCGGCGGACGGCCCGTGGTGCTGGTGACGACTCCGGTCCATTTTCTGCCCGAGATC
Organism: Magnetococcales bacterium; assembly: GCA_015234115.1. Classification (GTDB taxonomy): domain Bacteria; phylum Pseudomonadota; class Magnetococcia; order Magnetococcales; family Magnetaquicoccaceae; genus Magnetaquiglobus. The sequence goes on along the minus strand of JADFWP010000048.1, from coordinate 7,369 downwards.
CGGCAGGAGTTGACCGATTTTGCCGACGTGATCTTTGCCCACGGCGCCAGTCGCGCCGAGGTGATGCGGCTGCTGCCCGAGGTCGATGGCTGGATCTGCTCGCCTTGTCCCACCTACACCATCGACGCCGCTCTGCTGGCCTGCGCTCAGGGGCGGCTGCGCATCCTGGCCACCCCCTCCACCGGCGCCAATCACATCGATCTGGCCTGGTGCGCGCAGCATGACGTGGCCATTTCCCGCCTCAAGGACAGCGATTTCGTCCATACCATCTTCGCCTCGTCGGAGTTCACCTGGGCGTTGATCATGGCCACGGTGCGCAAGCTGCCCCTGGCGGTGGAACGGGTCAAACAGGGGTACTGGCGCGATGTCGAGGATGAGTTGCGGGCCGTGGAGTTCCAGGGGCGCACCCTGGGGATCATCGGATTTGGCCGCATCGGCGGCAATGTGGCCCGCTATGCCCAGCCGTTCGGGATGCGGGTGGTGGCGCATGATCCTTTCAAGACCATCACCGCGCCAGGGGTGACGCAACGCGCGACCCATTCCGAGGTGCTGGCGGTCGCCGACATCGTGTTGATCGCGGTGCATCTCGACGCCAGCACCGCAGGCATGGTGGATGCCTCCTGGTTTGCCGCCATGAAGCCGGGCGCGGTGTTCATCAACGTCTCCCGTGGCGAGATCATCGACGAGAGCGCGCTGCTGGCCCACCTGGAATCGGGCCATCTGGCGGCGGCGGGACTGGATGTGATCACCGATGAATTTCTTTCGGACAAGCGGCGTCACCCCTTGATCCGTTATGCCGCTGCCCACGATCATCTGGTCATCACCCCGCATATCGCCGGCCTGACCCGCGATTCGGAACTCAAGGCGGCCCGCTACGCCCTGGCTGCGGTGCGTGACCATTTACCGTGGAACTCCCGCCAGGGAGACCCACGGTTGGGGGGTGAGGGGGATCTCCCCCCATCATGCAAGTTCGCGGCGGGCAGGGGAGCGCCATGAGCAAGGAGTTGCACTATCTGCCCGATATTTCGGTAATCGTCGCCTGTTACAACCAGGGGGGATGGGTGGAGCGCTGCATCCGCAGCATCAGCCATCAGGAGGGGCTGGCCCAGGGGGCGTTCGAGATTCTGGTGGTGGATGACGGCAGCCCGGATCACACCCGCGAGGTGCTCCAGAATCTGCTGGTCCTGAAAAATCTGCGCGTGCTGGTCCACGAGACCAATCAGGGGTTGCCCGCAGCCTTGAATCACGCGATCCGTCAGGCCAGGGGGCGCTATGTGGTGCGGGTCGATGCCGATGATTATCTGAATCGCAGTTGCTTGCAGATCATGAAGCTGTTTCTGGATGTCAACCGTCACTATCAGGCCGTGGCGGTCGATTATGTCAAGGTGGACCACCTGGAAAACACCCTGGGGCGGTTCAACTGCATGGAGGATCAGATCGCCTGCGGGATCATGTTCCGCAAGGAGTGTCTGTTCGATGTCGGGTTGTATGACCCGGAATTCAAAATGCGCGAGGGGCACGAGTTGCGCCGCCGTTTCGAGCAGAAATACCGGATCGGTCGGCTGGAATTTCCCTTTTACAAATACCGCCACCATGCGGCCAATCGCACCCGCAATCAGGAGGAGGTGGCGCTTTATGACCGGAAATTGAACGTCAAAGCCGCGTCATTCTGACGGGAAGAAGGGAAAGGGAATCTCCTGGAAGCCCACCATGATCCGGCGCAGATGAAACGGATCCGACCCCTTCGGGTTGACCCCGTGGATCGCGGAGGGACAATAGCGGATGCCGCGCTGCTGGAGCGCCTCCACGATGGTGGCGTTGTAGTGGTTGGCTTGCCCTTCGGGATAAGAATAGTGATGAATCGGGTGGCCGCAGCCATAGGCCAGCAGTCCGATGGAGAGATCGAGATCGGCCAGCATCCGTGCGTGGGGCAGGGAAGAGAGCACGTCGTGATAGAGAGAGTGACCGCCGATGGTGAACAGGGGGTCGGCGTCCATGGCTTTGACCTGAGGCCAGGTCAGCATGCGATAATTTTCGGCCAGATCGGCGGAGGGGTCCACCTGTGTCTGCGCGATCAGGGTGGCGAGCACCTGGTCGCGTTCGGCCTGCGGCGCCTGTTTGCAAAAGCTTTTGATCCGCGTCACCGCCTGGATTTTTTCGGCAGAAGTGGCGAGTGGCAGGGTGGGGTGCGCGTCACCCAGGGGGATGGTCAGGTGTGTCAGGCGGGTGTGATTGATGGCCGCCTCGATGCGATCCACCCAGAAGATCATGTCGGTATGGATCATGCCGGAGGTGAGATAAAAGACCGCCGGGAGCCCGAGTTCGGCCAGGATCGGGGCTGCGAGCGTGTAGTTGTTGCGGAACCCGTCATCGAAGCTGATCACCACCGCATGGCGGGGAAAGTCGGCGCCGGACTGGTTGATCGCCATGGCTTCGTCCATGGAGAGCGGGGTGCAGTGTTGCTTGACCAGGGTCATCTGCTCGTGGAAGGTTGCGACCTGGATATGTTTGCCGGAGTGGTTTTCGATGCCGTGGGGGCGGGATGCCGTGACCCCGTGATAGAGCAGAATGGTCAAGGGGCGCAGATGGGGCGGATCGGTGACGATATGCGGAGTCATGGGCGGGCCGTCAGGGGGTCAGGGAGGCGCAGTGGCGGTCGAAACGGGTGGCGACGATCTGTTTGAGCGCCAGGGGCATGAATGAATAATAGCGGCCCAGGCTCTCCTGGGGGCAGGAGGTCATGTGTCCCGCCAGGTAGGCGTGCAGCGCCGCGCCGACCAGGCGGGTGGCGATCACCGTGGTGTAATAACGGATCTGGTGGCAGCGCATGCCCGGCAACAGCGTCATGCGTTCCTGGGCCACGATCTCCCCGGTATCCAGTTCCGGTTCCACCCGGTGGATGGTGACGCCGATGGCTTCGTAATCCCGGTGGTAGATCGCCCAGAGATCGGAATCCAGCCCCCGGTAGGTCTGGGCCAATCCCCGATGGACATTGATCAGTCCATCCGGAAAGAGGGCGATGGTGGCGGCCGTCAGTTTTCCGGCCCCGAACACCACGCCGAGCGCGGGGCGGAGTTGACGGATCAGGGCATGGGCTTCCGGCGTGTTGGCGCTGGGGTGATCCTGGCAGGGGATTCGTTCCAGATCGGCGCGGGTGTCTTTAAAGAACCGTTCGGCCTCGAACCGGGCCTCTTCCTCTTCAAACAGGGGGCCGACCGGAAACGGCGGGGCATGATGATGGGTCTCCATCAGGCAGGCGACCGGGAGCAGCCCCTGATCGGCGAGCCGGTTCAGAAAGTGGCGGTGGTGGGGAGTGTCGGTGGAGATGACCAGAAAGGATTTCATTACACCCCCATGGCGACGAGGCGTTGCAGGGGGCGTCCGAGGATGACCAGTTGGGCGAATTCGGCGGGCGTGGCGCTCAGGGCGTGATCGCGGATGGTGGTATCGGATTTGTCCAGGGTGAAATGTTTTTCCACGATGCGCGCGCCACGGGCAATGGCGAGCAAGGCTGCCTCGATCCCCAGGGCATGGTCGCTGTAGCCCGCATAGGGCGTGTTGGCAAACGATTTGGGCATGCCGGTCAGTTCCCAGGGGTGGGCGGGATAACTGGAGCGGCACCACAGATAGTCCACGGTGTCGGGTTGGCCGAAGGGCAGGCTCTCCTGCGGCCACATGCCGAGGGAGACGATCACCGGCAGACCTGTGGCAATGATTTCGCGGACCATCTCCGGGTGGTCGTTGACCGTGCGCGAGGCGATTTTGATGCGGGTCGGTTGGAACGGTTGCAGCATCTGCCAGGCGGCCGGATGAAATACCGAAAACATCAACTCGATTTCGTAGTGGTTTGCGATGCGATACAACTGGGCGATGATTTCGGGGGTCAGCCGATTGATTTCGCCCTCCCCATCCCGCCAGCCAAGCTGCATTTTGGCGATATCCGCGCCTGCCAGTTTCGCCTGACGGATCATCTCGCCGGCCAGGCCAAAGTGGCCATTGTGATTCAGCCCGATTTCCGCGATGAAGATCATGTGGTTTCATCTCCTTGCTGAGGATGGGTGGACGGCACAATTTCTGAAGAAACTAAAGAGTGTCTGGGGGAAGAATCCCCCGGACACTCTTTGTTTCTTTCAATGATGTGGTCATGATCTGGTCGTAACCACAGGCGTGTGTTCAGGATGGTCGCGGACTGGTCATCCGTTCAACGACGGCTTAACCATTCTGTGCCCATGTTGTCATCGGTGATGATCCGGTTTCCGATGGAGTTGTCAAGCAGAAACTGTCGAGATTCCGTGCTGTTCCACTCTTTTGCCTTTGGCAGGTCGATATCCTGAAACCGCTTCCTGAAGGTGCTGATGGCCTGAAGGGCGGCGGGAGAGTCATCGACAACGGGTTGCCCATCGATGGCATGTCGGGACAGACTCTGCTGCCAGCGTTCCAGATCGATGTTCAGCGGCGCATTGCTGGCCACCATCAGATTGGAAAAGCGCATGGCATGGGGGAATGTCACGGCTGCGGTGCGTTGGGCCTGCCGTGAACCGGTCGCGTTGAACATCAGCACGCCGTCCGGTTGGAGGGCGTTTCTCAATTGCGTCAGAAACTCACGCGACAACAGGTTGCTGATGAAGGCGCGCCAGTTCCAGGTGGTGTTCATGACAATGGCGTCGAAACGTTCCTGGGGATGGTGGGTGACCCAACGGCGACCATCATCAATGATTATTTTTATTTTCGGATTTTTCAGGATTGAAGAAACGGCTGGCGTTCGACGGACCAGGTCGATGTAGCCGGGATTGATTTCCACCACCAGCAACTCTTCCACGTCCGGTTGGTTGCCGATCACTTGTGCCCAGGCGCCTCCCGCCAGTCCGATCATCAGCACCCGTTTTGGATGAGGGTGAAAGGCGGCCAGGGCGAAAGGACGGAAAATTCCATTGGTATCGTTGATGAAATCAATCGAGATGCGTCCGTCGTAAACGCCGCCGCCATAAACCGTCCCTTCGCGGGTGACGGCAATCACGCCACTGCGGTTTTCCGTGACATCCTTGAACTGTTGTCCTTCGGGGGGGGTGCGTCCGTGATGGAACAGATTCTGATAGAGGTTGCCCATGCTGGATGGTTGGAGTGCCACGAGGCCAAGCCAGGCGCTGAAGATCGCGATCAGGACCGCAGGCCGTCCGGGAGCGGAGGTGGTGGTCAGCCAGGGTTGCGTGGCAGCCAGGAGTCCCAGGGTGGTGAGACCGAAGGCGATGGCAGAGGTTTCAAAATGGTCCATCAACACGAATCCGGTCAGCAGCGATCCCGCCACCGATCCCAGGATGTTCATGAGATAGAGTTTTCCCAGTCCGGAGCCTGCATTGCCGTCGGGACTCAGGGTGAAATGGCTGATCACCGGCAGCAAAGTGGCCCACAAGGCCGCGCCAAAGCCGACCACCACGAGAGTGGCCACGGAGGATATCTGCGCGGGCGCCGTACCCGTGGCCGGCACGGAGAGAAAGTGCCAGAAACCGGTGGGGTTCAGGCCGGCAATCCACACCATGGCCGGAAAGGAGAGGAAACTCCACAGACTGGCGGTTGCCACCAGTACGGCGAGAATCCAGCGGCGGTCGGTGGCCTGGAGGGGTCGGGCGGTGATTTTTCGTCCCAGCAGGGATCCAACCGTGATGCCGATCAGAAAGAATCCCAGCAGATGGCCGAAATCCTTGGCCGATCCTCCGGAAAGAAATGAATAGGCCCGCATCCAGAGGATTTCCAGCGACAATGAAATGAAGCCCGCGAGCCCGGCAAAAAAATAGTAGGAAGCATTCGGGCGCGATGGCTCCGGAAGGGATGTGTGGAGCGGATGGTCGGATTCCGGTTGCCAGGAGAGGTCCGGGGTCACGATCATGCGTTCTCCCTGCCGGTGCAGCCACAATGCCGCCGAACCGACCGCCAGATTGAGAACGCCGGCAAGAGAGACGGTGGCCAACTGTCCCACCGATCCCAGCACGAATTCTGTGGCCACAAAGCAGGCGGATGCGGAACCGAGGGTATTGATCGCATAAAGCATTCCCACCCCTTTGCCGACATGCCGCAGGCGCGGAACCAGCCAGGCGCTGAGCAGAGGCAGGGTTGCGCCCATCAGGAGTGTGGGAGCCAGGACCAGCAGAAAGGCGGCCATTCCGGTTTCGACCATGCCCATTCCGGCGAAACGGCGTCCCAGGGAGGCAAACAGCGCGAGCGAAACCAGTCCGAAAATGCCGATGGTGATTTCAAGTCCGGCGAAGAGCAAAAGAAGATGATTCGGCCAGAGACGGGAGAGGCGTCCACCTGCAAAGCTTCCCAGTCCGAGTCCCAGCATGAAAGCGGCCACCACGGCGGTCACTGATTCGATGTTGGTGCCGAAGATGGTGAAAAGAGAGCGCTGCCAGATGATTTGGTACAGAATGGCCGAATGGCCGGAAAGAAAAAAAAGCAGTGCAATTTTGACCACGGAATTACCTCCATCTTTGTTATGCCTGCGTCATCCATCCATGCGACCCGTCAGACGCCGGAGCAGAATACCAAGCGTATGGTGTTTATCTCTCCTTGGGTTGTCGAAGGTTGTATCCGGATCATCCATCTTCTTTGTCGATCCTTTGGCAGGATCTTCCAAATGGATCCTGTTGTCAATCGGTGCCAGGCCCGGCGCCAGGGCAAGCCTCCACCGGACATGCCAAACCGCATGACCCGGAGGGCGCGTTGCGTGGAGACAGGCCAAGGCGCCATCGCTGGCAAGCGCGGGGAGAGCAAGATCTTTGTTGACAATCCGCATGCATCATGGTTCCATGAGAGTTCGTTGGAAGTCATGGGGGTGAAACGGCTTCGACGGGGCAGTGAAAGGATCAGGAGGCGACTCGGAATGGATCCGCCGTAATGGACCAACGCGTTATAAACGCCAACGACGAGCACTACGCTCCAGTTCTCGCTGCGGCCTAAACCGTAGCAGAACGGGGTCTGGATCCGGACCCGGCAACAGAAATCGCAAGATAGGATCACCCCGGAAAAGCGAAGGCCGGTTTAAATCCAGGGTCGCCCAGTGCTCCGAGGATACGGAGGTCCCAAGACCAGTCGGTCTGTAACGGTCGCGGGTCATCATGACCGGCAGATGGTCGTAATTCCTCTTGTCTGAATAGGTGTTTCGGACGCGGGTTCAACTCCCGCCACCTCCACCACTTCTTTTGTAACCGTTTGATATTAAAGAGTGATTTTTCAAGCCAGACTTTCAATGTGCAGGGGATCCGACGAGGTGATCCGCAACATTGGAGGTCTTGCCATGATCCTAACATCATCTTACTTGTCAAAACTGCCCCGCACGAATTACTATATTCGTATCTTCGTTCCGCATGACCTC
>JADFWP010000047.1 GCA_015234115.1 Magnetococcales bacterium | reverse complement strand
GGTCTGGGGGATTCCTCCCCCAGGGTTTTGACTTTAAAAGCAAAACATTTTAAAATTTTTTGTTTAAAGTCAAAACCCTGGGTGGAATCCCCTAGACCCCTTCTTTTCTTCCAAAAATTTCGCATCTTGAAATCGGTGCGGTTTGAAGCGTCGCACTCGATCCTCTGGGAGTCCTCATGAAACGTTTGCTGTCTGTGCTGCTGTTGTGTGGGTTGGCCGTGCTGTGGCTGTCACCCGCCTGGGCCGGAAAATTTCTCGATCCGGCCGTTGCCTTTCAAACCCGGATGCGCCCGCTGGACGGGCAAACCGTGGAACTGCAATTCACCCTGGCCAAGGGGTATTATCTCTATCGGGACAAGGTGAAGATCCGCCTGGAAGATCCTCCGGCGGGTGTGACGGTGGGCGAGATTCTTTTGCCCCAGGGGCATACGAAAAACGATGAGAATTTCGGGGAGGTGATGGTCTATTACGACGAACTCACCGTGAGAATTCCGGTGCAGGGACTGGCATCCCATACGCCGGGAGTGGCCGAACTGCGCTGGAATATCCGTTTTCAGGGGTGTGCCGATGCGGGACTCTGTTATCCCCCCCAGACCCGACTGCTGACCGCCAGCGATCCGCAACCCGAGGCACCGGTGGTCCAGCCCGCTCCTGCCAAAACTCCCCCCCGTGCGCAACCGCTTTCGGAAAGCGACCGGATCGCGGGGTTGTTCGCCGGGGGCAATTTCGGCTGGGTGATCCTGTCGTTTTTCGGGTTTGGGCTGCTGCTTTCCTTGACCCCGTGCATCTTCCCGATGATTCCGATTCTTTCCGGGATCATTGTCGGTCAGAAGAGCGCCTTGAGCAAAATGCGCGGTTTTCTGCTGTCGCTGGCCTATGTTTTGGGTATGGCGGTGACCTATGCCGCAGTCGGCGTGGCGGCCGGGTTGTCCGGCACCTTGATCTCCAATGCCATGCAGACGCCTCTGGTGCTGGGGGTTGGCGCTTTGCTGCTCGTGGTGCTGGCGTTGTCGATGTTCGGCTTTTATGAATTGCAACTGCCCTCGGCATTGCAAAGCCGGGTGGCAGAGAGCAGCAACCGGTTGCAGGGTGGGCAGTTCACCGGGGTGTTTGCCATGGGTGCGCTGTCGGCTCTGATCGTGGGTCCATGCGTGGCGGCGCCGTTGGCCGGTGCCCTGATCTACATCGGCCAGAGTGGCGATGTGGTGTTGGGTGGGGTTGCGCTCTTTGCCATGGGCATGGGCATGGGGATGCCGTTGCTTGTGGTGGGACTCTCTGCCGGTGCCCTGCTGCCTCGGGCGGGCGGATGGATGGATGGGGTCAAACACTTTTTCGGGGTGCTTTTGCTGCTGGTCGCGGTCTGGATGATTCAACCCGTGGTGCCGGTCTGGGTGGCCATGGCCCTTTGGGCCGTGCTGCTGGTGGGTTGGGGCGTGCATCTGGGCGTACTCGAATCGGCTCCTGCCGGCTGGCCCCGTCTGGGCAAAACCTTGGCTGTGTTGCTGCTGACTTTGGGACTGGCGTTGATCCTCGGTTTGTTGGGGGGCAGTCGCGATCCGCTGCAACCACTGGAGGTGTTTGCGACCCGCTCCGGCTCCGGCCAGCCGCAGGCCGCTTCAGCCCATCTCGCCTTCCAGCGCATCCGGGAGTTGGCCGAGTTGGAGAAGATCCTGGCCACCGCCCACCAACCGGTGATGCTCGATTTTTACGCCGACTGGTGCGTCTCCTGCAAAGAGATGGAAAAATTCACCTTTGCCGACCCTCGGGTTCAGGCGCAATTGCAATCCGTGGTGCTGCTTCAGGCCGATGTGACCCACCAGACCGCAGCCGATCAAGCGCTGTTGAAACATTTTGGCCTTTTCGGTCCGCCTGCGATTCTTTTCTTCGATGCCAAAGGCCAGGAACAGTCCCATCTGCGGGTGATCGGTTATCAGGACGCCCCCGCCTTTCTGGCCCAGCTTGGGCAGTGGTTGCGCTGACAAGAGATTTTCGTTGACTTTTGATCAAGAATGGCGATCCTGTTCGGCGCAATCAGGCTCCATTTCTTGATGTTGCGGGGATTTCTCATAATAATGATTTTTTGTTCGTCGTGCTGTCGCTGCTGCTCATCGGCACGGCCCAGGCTGCCGCACCCACGGTTGCGAATCCGACTCGTGATCAGACCTGGAATTGCGACCAGGCTTAAAGTTTTTGTGTTTCTGTGAACACCTTCCGGGATGCGGATGGGGATGCGCTGCTTTATTCGGCCAGACTGGCCGATGGTTCGGCGCTGCCTGCGCATCGTTTCTATGTGCTGCCGATCACCAAAGCGCGGGACGTGGGATTCCGGCTCGTCAAGATCGCCCCTTGAATGTGATATACCCAATCCGGGGATCCCGGATCGGGTACGGTTCAGTAGACCCCCTTGGCGTTCAGGAAGACACTGTAATACCGGTCCTCATTGAGGATGTGGCGGATCAGCCATTGGGTGAAGAATCCATGGAAGTCCACCTGTTGCAGCACGCTTCTTTCGCGCAGCCCGGCATGGAACTCCAGCACCTGTTTGACCAGATGACGATGTTTCTCCTGGTGGCGTTGTCGTTCCGGATAGCCGTAACGTTCCATCAGGCTCTCTTCGGCCTGGAAATGATACTCGGTATAGTCCAGGAGTGATTCGAAGGCGTTTTCCAACGATCTCCGGTCCTCGTCATGGCGCAGAATTTCCATGATGGCGTTGGCGATTTCGACCAGCCGCTTGTGATGGGTGTCCATTTCCAGAATCTGGATATTGAAGGCATTATCCCAGCGGAAACTTCCAGATTCCGCATCTCCCCCATGGACCACCAGCATGGTGCGGTTGTGGTAGGATTCAAACAGTTTCCAGCGCACGATGGGGATTTCGCGCACCTGATCCCCGGAGATTTGAAAGAGTTCCACATCATCCAACGCCTTGAGCCGGAACAGACAGGGGGTGTTGAAGACCGCCCGTTCTTCGCCGAAATGGTCGCCGGGCTGGAGCAGATCCACCCCTGCGCCCGCGATGGAGCGTTCGATGCGTCCGGAATGGATGATGTTGAGCCGGTTCAGATCCCGACAGGAGAGGATTTCGCCTGCCGGGATGTTGCGCAGGGTCAGTTCGTCGAGCAGCGGTCCCATGATCGGCGGGGACATGCCTTCGGAAAAGAGCGGTGTGGATTGGAGAAAGGCGCCGAATTCGGCGTTGCGCAGGATGCGTTCCATGAACCCGTTGCGTTGCACCAGTTCCCGATAGATTCCGACCGGAATCGCCAACGCCTTGACATAACAGGCCGCGCTGTAGGTATGCCGGGAGCCGGATTCGAGCAGTCCGGACATTTCACCGATCATGTCGCCGCTGCTGATCCGACCGAAGATGCCATCGCGGGTGCGGATCTTTTCCACGGCGCCGGAGAGGATCAGATGGATGTTGGCAGGCACCTCCCCCTCCTTGAGCAGGATTTTTCCCGGTTGCAGATCGATCAGCGGGCTGTTGATCAGCATGCGCAGATGATGCAGCGGGATGGTGGGAAAAATGGATTGCAGCAATGAGAATGCCCGGCGTCGGGCAAAGTCGGATTCACCGGGGATCAGGACATCCATCATGCCGTGGGGTGCGCTGGAGCCGATCTCTTTTTCCGCCGGGGTCAGTTCCCGCGCCAGATGGGAGAGCAGAATGCGCGTCGAGGTGTCGGTCGCGAAATCCTTGGCCAGACCATGGATCATGCCGCCGCCGATATCGAGTTTTTTCAGCTCCACGGGTGTCAGGTATTCTGCCCGGACCCGTTCATAGCAGGCGCGATCCACCCCCGGTTTGGTCGGATCTGCGACGATCATCTTTTCCAGCAGTTCCAGCGAAACGATGTCGGCAAAGTGGGCATAGGTGCGGTAGCCATCCTGCCACAGGGTCCGGAAGAGAAAAATGGTGGTTTCCAGCGGATGGGGGGAGAGAATCGGGCGCACCTCCAGCCCTTCGATATCGTTCCAGGATTCGGGCGCAAGATCGTGAACGGCGAAGAAGTCGCCAAAGCGTTCCTCCTCGATGGAGAGCAGGGCGGCGATCTTTTTTTCCACGGTGGCCCGGACCAGGCGGGTGGCGTAGTAGCGGATTTTGCGTCCGGAACGCATCAGCGTGGTGATGCCGGCAAAGTGGTCGTCGTGGGCGTGGGTGTGGAAGATCCCTTCGATTTCGTCGATGCCGATCCCGAGGGCCGACAGATTGTGGAAGAGGTTGGGTCCGGCATCGATCAGATAGATCTTGCCGTGGAACATCAGGATGCTCGACATGCTGGGGCGGTTGACATCCCAGCCGTCTCCCTCGCCCGAGTGGACCACCGCGAAGTATTCGCGCGGCAGGAGTTGATATCCGAGCGGATAGGCGGATTCGTAGCGTTGGCTGGCGGTCAGGTTGAGATCGACCAGGACGGTTTCGCCCGCGTAGTGGAAGGCGTAGAGGTTGGTGCCGGTGCGTTGCACCGTGACGCCGTTGCGGATTTCTATCGGCTGGTCGCCGACGATGCAGCCATCGAGCAGATCCCGCGAAGGCCGGATCGCCCCGAAGGCAAAGCGGAGTTTCATGCGCATCACGGCATCGGCGCAGGCTTCGTCCACCCCGCAGGCCAGGATCTCTTCTTTGGAAATCAGGCCATAGTTGCCCCGGAAGATGTATTGCATCTGGGCGTTGACCTGCTCGGCCTGACCGATCAGCAACGGCTTCTGACCGGTGTTGTTGGGGTGGCCGGGCAGGATCATACCCTGCTTGTAGAGCATCTGCAACACCGGGAACTCGCCCAGATTGGCGAACTCGCCGTTCTGGAGCATCACATCCGACAGCAGAATGGCATTGGGGCCGGTTTCGCACGGCACGCCATTCTTTTCGGTGGGCATGATCAGGCCCCGTTTCATCAGGTGTTTTACGCTGTCCATGGGACAGCCGCACAAAATCCGCAGCCCGGCCTCGGGGATTTCCAGCCAGTGGATTCCATTGGCGACAGAGAGTTTGATGATTTTCATCAGGGTCGGACTCCGGATTTGTTTTTTCTGAGGTGCAGTTTCAAAGCCTCGATGCTACACCAGAAGCGGAGAAAATACCAGTTCGATCACCTCCCTGGGGGGCCGGTCCGCGTACACTCCCCGGCCTGGCGCGTCGATTCCGCGCAGGAAGAGATGAATCGCCCCGCCGATGTGGCGGTCGTAGTCATAATCCGGCAGCCGCGCTTGCAGATGGCGGTGGAGCGCGAAAATATAAAAGAGATATTGCAGGTCATACCGGGCGTGGAGCATTTCGGCCTGCATGGCTGCGGGGGTGTAGGCCGCATCCTCCGCACCCAGGTGGTTGGATTTGTAATCCAGCACATAATAACGCCCCTGATGCTCGAAAACCAGATCCATGAACCCTTTCAAAAGTCCGTGCAGGCTCTTTTCCAGCAACGGAGGGCGTTCCAGTCCGGGCAGCAGGTGGGCGCGCACCAGAGGATCGATGCGGGCTGTGGCCAGGTTCTGGATCGTGACCAGAAACTCCATCTCCACCTGACAGGTGGTGATTTCATCCAGCCGCAGCGGGGTTGGCTGGCCGGTGAGGGGCGCAAGATCCAGCGGGGTGGTGAGCAGACGCAACAGCCAGGCGGTCAGGGGGGCGCTCCACTGGCTCCAGCCGCGCGCCTGACAGCGGCGGGTGACCTGGGCCTGGAGCGCTTCGGGCTGGGCCGCCACCCGGCCAAATCCTTGCGTTCCGCACCAGGCAAGCAGTTCGTGCAGGAAAATTCCGGCCTTGGCCCCGCGCGGGAAGGCGTGTTGATCCGTGCCCGTGGGCAGGGAGGAGAGCGCCTCGGCCCGTTCCCGTCCGTGCAACTCCCGGAACCGCTCCTCTTCGGGATTTTCCGGGGCCTCCGGGGTGGCCTCTTTGGCGACCAGGGCCGAGTAACTCCCGATCCACCAGGGTTCCCGCACGGCACGACGGGCGTGACGACCGCGACCGATGGTCCGGGATTGGGACGCTTGCGGCTGAAAGCGGGTATCGCTCGGCACGGGGGCCGGTTCTGCCTGCAAGATGTGTTCTGACTGCAAGGGAGCGAGCAGGGCGGGCAGTTCTTCGGGGGTGATCTCCGTCCGGTCGGTCAGCAGATGCCGCAGGGCGCTTTTGTTCCATGGGCCGGTGGTCTGAACGGCCATCCAGGTGGCATGCCGGGCGCGGGTCGTGGCCACGTAAAGCTTGCGCAGCTCCTCCCGCAGCCGTTCCTGCTCCAGGGCATCGATCACCGTCCCATCCGGATCGTCAAAGGCCAAGCGTTCCCGGCCCTGGGGATCGCGCCACTTTCCCGGCAGGTCGCGCGGGGTCACCGGGCGGCAACGGCTGGCAAACGGGAAGAAAACCAGCGGATATTCCAGCCCCTTGGACTTGTGCACCGTCACGATCCGCACCAGCTCCGCATCGCTTTCCAGGCGGATCAGCCGATCGTTTTCGTCCATGGCATCCTCCTGGTTGCCGGAGATCTGTTGGTCCAACTCCCGGATCAGGGCCAGCTCTCCGGCGCGGGCCGCGCTGCTTTTTTGCAACAATTCCGCCAGATGGAGCAGATCGGTCAGGATGCGTTCCCCATCGGTCTCCCGGATCGCGTCCGGATCCAGCAGCCGGGCGGGCACCGCGAAGTCGTGCAACAGACGGCGCAACATCGGCAACACGCCCTGGCGCTGCCAGCAGAGTTGATAGGCGCGAAACTGCTGGATGCGTCGCTCCAGCAGGGTTTCGTCGTGATTCAAGGCATCGATGGCCGCCCATGGCAGGCCCAGGGTGGCGGTGGCCAGCGCGGTGCGGATCAGGCGGGGATCCTCGGGCGTGGCGCAGGCGGCCAGCCAGTGGCGCACCTCGTGGGCGCGGGGGGTCTGGAAGACCGACTCCTTGTCGGACAGATAGACGCAGCGCACGCCGCGCGCCTGCAATGCGCCGCGCATCGCCTCGTAATCCCGGCGGCCATGAACCAGCACCGCCAGATCCGAAGGTTTCAAGGAGCGCCATTCACCCGTCGCCTCCAGAAAACCGGCCTCTCCGCTCTGGCCCAGGTTGAGCAGCGCCACCATGGCGCTGGCACATCCGGCGGCCAGTTCTTCGGCGGTTCCATTCGACCACCACAGGGTCATGGCGGGTTGTGCCTGCCGGTTGACGATCAGACGCTCCGCAACGCCCCGCGCCTCGATGGCCACAAAGGGAATCGGGTTGTCGTCCGTGCCGCGTTGCAGAAAGGCCCCGCCACCGGCACGCTTCTCGGCGGCGCCGAACAGGGTATTGACCGCCCCGACCATGGCCGGCGTGGAGCGGTAATTGGTTTTCAGGGTGTGAATGCGGGTCGGCTCCAGCCGCCGGGCCTGGAGATAGGTGTGGATGTCGGCGCCGCGAAAGGCATAGATCGCCTGCTTGGGATCCCCGATCAGAATCAACGCCGAACCGTCCCTCCCGCCGGTGTGATCCGGATAGATCGCGTTGAAAATCCGGTATTGCACCGGGTCGGTATCCTGGAATTCGTCGATCAGGGCCACGGGAAACTGCTGGCGCAACAGGGTGGCCAGATGCGCGCCGTTGGCGCCTTGCAACACGCTGTCGAGCTTGCGCAAGACATCATCGAACTCCATCACCGCCCGGCGGTCTTTTTCGTGGGCAAAGCGTGTCGCGATCCAGCGCGTGGCATGGGCGAGCAGACGATGATGGAGCGTGTCGAGCTGTTGTTGTTCCTGCCGGATCGTCACCAGGGCCGCGAAAGCGGGATGGTGCGGCGGGGTGCTTTTCCAGGCTTCGGCGATTCCCTCCGGAGAGAGACGGCGCCAGGCGCTGTCGGTCAACTCCAGCAGCGGTTGATGGGGATCGGCGGCCCACCCGGCCAGGGTTTGCAGCCACGGTTCGTAATAGCGCGCCTGGATTTTGCGGCCATCGGCGCTTTTGGTTTTGATTCCCTCCTCAAACAGGGTGCGCATCTCCGCGATCCAGGCGGGCCAGCGGGATTTGCCCGCGTTGAGACGCGCCTTGAGCGCCACGCCGACACCGAGAATCGCCTCGGGGGTGGCGGACTCCTCCAGCAGCCCGCTCTGCGGACGCAAGCGTCGCACCTCGTCGTGCAGCCGTTCGATGCCCGGCCAGAAGGGGTGGACCTCGCGGGCCAACGCCACCGTCAGCGGGGTGAGGAAGCTTCGCCAGTAGTCCCGCACCACCTCGGCCAGCAGCTCCTGCTGGTCGGCTGCCAGCTCCTGGGTGAAGAGGCTGTCGGTGTCGAAGGCGTGTTCCCGCAGCATGCGGTTGCACCAGCCATGAATGGTATCGACCGCCGCCTCATCCATCCATTCGGCGGCCAGTTGCAGGCGGCGCGCCGCGCCGGGCCAACGCTCGGGGGGGTACTCCGCCCGCAGGGCGAGCAGGGCGGAATCGGTGTTTTCTTCGTCCGAAGCGGCGCGAAAACAGCGCGCCGCTTCGGCGAGGCGCAGCCGGATTCTCTCCCGCAACTCCCGCGTCGCCGCCTTGGTGAAGGTGACCACCAGAATTTCCGGAGGGGTCAGCGGGTCGCGTCCGATCCCTGCGCCGTCGTGGCCGAGCACCAGACGCAGATAGAGCAGCGCGATGGTGTAGGTTTTGCCCGTGCCGGCGCTGGCCTCGATCAGGTGGCGGCCCAGCAAGGGAAAACGCAAGGGATCGAGTTCGGGCGGGGTCGGGGGGTTATTCATCGACATGCTCGATCATCGGTTGCAGGAGGGTTTGGGCAAGGGTGGCGAAGGTGCCGTCCTGGATCAGGCGGGCGTAATCCGGATAGGCCCGCGCCAGATAGGGATTGTTTTCCACCTCTTTGGCATATTCCCCCGAGCCGTCCCCGTTTTTCAGCCAGGCCAGGCCGCAGCGCACCGACAGGGCCAGGGGTTGGCACAGCCCGCTCTCCCAGGCGGCCAGCAGCGCGCGCAGATGGGTTTGCGCCGTCTCTGCATCCAGGGGTTTGAAGCGGATCGCCTCCCCTTGTCCCAGAATCAGTGTGGTCATCGGGTGGCCGAGCCGTTGTCCGGCCAGATGCTCGATCCAGGGGAGCATGGCCTTGTCGAGGCGGCGTTGCCTGCCGCTGCCCAGTTTGCTCGCCGTGAGGATCACCCGGCCATGCTGCCGGTCCGCGCCGACGCGCACCTGGGTCAGACGGTCGAGAATCGGACCAAAGGCGATTTCCGGATCCTCTTCCAGCCGTTCGGGCCAGAGCGCCAGGGCTTCGGCGTGGCGTTGCAGCAGCGTGCTGGCCGGATGGCGCAGCGCCTCGATCTGGAGCGGACCGAATCCTCCGGCGGCCAGGGCGCCTTGCAGTCGGATCCGTTCCAGGCCGGGATCGAGTTCCCGGCCTGGTTGGCGCGGGTGGAGCAGTTCATCGAGCAGTTGCCAGTTTTCCAGAGGTTTGAGCGCGAACGGCTCCTGATCTTCCAGCAGCGTCTCTTCCGGATCGAAGGAGAGGTTCAGACGGTGTTGATAAAAGCCTTTGACCGGATCCTTGAAAAACTGCCCCAGTTCTCGCAAGGTCACCGGTCGGGTGCGGGGCAGCGCAGGCAGGGGGGCGGGCGCCGGGGCGGGCGTGGCGGGCGAGGTGGTCTGGGGCCGCCATTCATGGGCAAAGGTGAACCAGGGGGTGCCCGGTTTGGGATGGGCCGGGAAATAGTCCACGCTGAAGGGTTGCAGCCGATGCTCCACGGTGAGCCGTTCGAGCAGGCTGCCGCCCCGCTGTTCCTGCCACCCGGCGGCCAGATGGTCCCGCAACTGTCCGACCAGCACCGAAGGAGGGGAGAGGGCGTTGTCGTGCTGGCTCCGGCCTGCCCAGGAGATGTAAAGCTGCTCGCGGGCCGACAGCAGCGCCTCCAGAAAGAGATAGCGGTCATCCTCGCGGCGCGAACGGTCGCCAGGGCGATAGCGGTCGCGCATCAGATCGAAATCGGTGCGGATGCCGACACGGGGAAACTCCCCGTCGTTCATGCCCAGGAGACAGACGTAACGAAACGGAATCGCCCGCATCGGCATCAGCGTGGCGAAGGTGATGGCTCCGGCCAGAAAGCCTCGGGTCAATCCCCCCTCTTCGAGGCAGGAGAGCCAATATTCTCCCACCACGGACAAGGGCAAAGGCTCGTTCAGACCCGCTTCGGCGCACTGCTCCTGCCAGGGATCGAGGGCGTTTTCGAGTTGCGCCAGGGTATAGCCGTCGCCACTGTCGGCCTCGGGCAGAAAGAAATCGGCCAGCAGTTCCCGCAGGCGTGGGCACCACTCCGCCACCGGTACTGGCGTGGAGAGGCGCTGCCACCAGGTGGCGAGTTTTTCCACCAGCCCGAGCAGCGCGCCGAGCAGATCGGCGGAGCCGGGATCGATTTCGTCGTAAGGCACGATGTCGCGCCATGGTCCGCCTCGGTCTCCGACCGCGTACCCCAACAGCATGCGCCGCAGTCCGAACTGCCAACTGTTGGGCGCGTCGGGCGCGTCGGGCAGGGTGGGCACGCCCAGGGTCTGGCGATGGGCCGCGTGCAGCCCCCAGCGGATGCCGGAATCGTGGATCCAGCGCCTGAGCCGTGGCAACTCCCCGGCGGGAATGGCAAACCGCTGGCGCAGGGCCGGAACCTCCAGCCAATCGATCAGTTCGCTGGCGGTCAGGCGGGAGCGGGGCAGGGCCAGCAGCCGTTCCACGGCGCACAGCAGCGGATCGACCGGGCGGCGTTCCTGATTGGCCAGGACAAAGGGGATGAAACGGGGATCCTTTGGATCGTGCAGCCCGAAGACGGCCTGAATGTGGGCCGCATGGCTGTTGATGTCCGGCACCATCACCAGAATGTCCCGCGCGGTCAGGGTGGGGTCGGCCTGGAAGGCGGCCAGCAGGTGGTCGTGGAGGATTTCCACCTCCCGTTGCGGGCCGTGGGCGAGGTGAAAGCGGATCGAACCGTCGCTCAGCGCATCGACCGGCGGCCAGAGGGCGCGGGTTTCATCCAGGGGGCGCAGTTCGAGGATATCGTCCTGCAATTGTTGCAACAGGGTCGCGGGAGGCGATTCGGGGGCATGGAACCGCTCTTCGCGGGTCACCTCCAGAGGAAAGGGCAGGCCCGCGACAAAGCCGTCGTCGGCGTATTCCTCCAGGAGGGCGATGAAATCCCGGCCCTGCATGCCCCAGGCCGCCAGCAGCGGATGGGCGTGGAGATGGAGCAGCGCCTCGGGCAGGGGATCGGGAAATCCCTGCCGGAGCCGGTTGTTGCCCCGTCCGGAACGCAACAGCTCCCGTTCGGGCACGATGTCGGCCCAGTAATACTGGCACGGGTTGTGGACATACATCACCACCTGGCACCAGCGGCTCAGGGTCATCAGCACCTCCAGCGACTGGCGCGGCAGGGTGGTGATGCCAAAGATCATCACCCGGCGGGGCAATCCTGCCGGGCGCGGGTGGGGCGGGAGTGCGGCGGCCCGGTCCAGGAAAGCGGCATGCACCTCGGCCCGGCCTCCGGCGACCTCGGGATGGACATCCTGGCGCAAGGCGCGCCAGAGCGCGGCCTGCCATGCCTGGCCCTGGGGCAGGGGGGTGCGGTTGCCTCGGGCATCGATCAACACATCCTCTTGTCTGGCCCAGGCCTCCAGCCAGTCGGCGCGATAGACCTGATAGCCGTCCAGCAGATCCGCCAGCCGTTCGGCGAGTTGAAACCGTTTGCGCAGATCGTCGTCCTGTTCCAGAAAACGGCGCAACGGTGCGAAAGGATCCTGCGGCGCCAGTTCGGCCACCAGTCGCATCAGCCGCCAGACCAGCCGGTTCTTGTCGAACGGGGACGCCTCCGGCACCTGCCCGGCCCCGAGGATCGCCCGGTAGACCCGCCACAAAAAACGGGCGGGCAGCAGCAGTTCCAGGGCGGCGGCGATCCCCGGCGGACCTCCCGGTTGACCCTCTCCGGCAATGCCGAGTTTCAGCCATTGGGCCATGCCATTGCTTTGCACCAGGATGATTTCGTTTTCGAGCGGTGCCAGCGGCTCGGCCCGCATGCGCGCCACCAGATCCGCGCGCAGGGCCTCGATGCGGTTGCCGTGAACCAGCGTGATGCCGACAGGAGAACAGGCGTTCATGAGGATCACTGGGAAATTTCCTGCGACGAGCCGACCCGGAAAATCCGGTGGGCCGGGATTTGAGTTCGTTCCGCCTGGCGAAAACCGCCTGCCGGGGGGTTGGGCCGGATGGCGCGCTGCGGGGTGGGGTGCCGGATGGACGTGTGGATGTCACTTGCCATCGGAGCGTCACCAGTGCGACAATCCATCCATGGAGCGGATTCTAGTGCAAATATTCGCCGTGAACAATCAATCATGGCATGTTTGCGCCTATGCGGGTGAATACAGGAACCTGAGGAATGAAAATTTCGCCGAATCGTGAACAGTTCATGCTGGTCATGATCATGAGTGGGCTGATTCTGTTCATCGTGACTGCGTTGGGCGTGGAATCGATGCTCTCCTCCCGGGACCGGGAGGTGCGCCGCGAACGTCAGGTGGCGGCCCAGGAGCGGGTCGAGTCCAGGGAGGCGCCGACGGGTAATGCCTCTGCGGCGTCGGGCACTGCCCCGCAA
Organism: Magnetococcales bacterium; assembly: GCA_015234115.1. Lineage (GTDB taxonomy): Bacteria > Pseudomonadota > Magnetococcia > Magnetococcales > Magnetaquicoccaceae > Magnetaquiglobus. The sequence goes on along the minus strand of JADFWP010000047.1, from coordinate 8,168 downwards.
CCTGCCGCGCCTCTTGCAACGGCACCAGCCGGACCGCTCAAAGTCGATCCGCGGGTGCCGGAAGATGTGGCCAGAATGGTCAACCAGACCTCTCCGGTCAAGCTGCGGGAGGGGGGGGATCCCCGTGCGGAGCCTGCCAGAAACAAACCGGCCCCGGCCATTCCCGGACTGGCGGCACTGACCGCGCCTCCCGGCACCCCGCCTCCGCCGCCCAAGCCCCCGGTGGAAGAGACTGCGGACAAGGCCACGCCCGCCGAAGGGAGTTATCACGTTCAACTGGGCGCGTTTTCCACCGAGGAGAAGGCCGGCACGCTGATCGCCAAACTGGCGGCGGTCAAACTGGAAGGCAAGCCGCTGCCGGTTGCGCAACAACCCATCAAGGTGGGCAACAAGGTGATGTACCGGGTGCGTCTGGGACCGTTCTCTTCGTCCGTGCGCGCCAAACTCGCAGCCGGTCTGGTGAGCAAACAGGTCGGCGTCGAAGGCACGGTGCTTGGTCCGGGACAATGATGCAAGCCAATCGGCAGGGGGTGCTCCATGAAGTTCCATCTCAATCGTTATCTGCTGGGACTTTCCATGGCCATCGATTGCGTGGAGAGCGAATTGCTGGGCGTGACCAGCAGCCATGGCAGACGGGTCGCGCTGATCTCCATGCAACTGGCGCGCACCATGGGGTTGAGCGAAGAACAGGTGTTCGACATCGCGGCCTTTTCGGTGTTGCATGATAACGGTTTGGCCGAAGAGAACCTCACGGTCGGCTCTTCGTCCCGTGACCGGTTGCGTCAGGTGGAGGATGTGCCGGCTCACTGCGAGATTGGAGAACGCAATGTGGCGATGTTCCCGTTTCAGAGCGACGTGCGGGAGATTGTCCTGTATCATCATGAACAGTGGGATGGAGGCGGATTTTTCGGCAAGGTCGGGGATGCCATTCCCCTCATGGCCCAGATCATCTCTTTGGTGGACTATACCGATCTCAAGTGGCGACTCGGAGAGCCGGGGGCTGACAAAGCGGAAGCGGTTTATGCCTTCCTGAACGCCAGGAGGGGCAGGAACTTTTCACCGGATCTGGTGGAGGCGTTTCATCAGATCAGCGCCTCGATCGCTTTCTGGCTCGATTTGCGGGATCCGTTTCTCGCCGGCGCGCTGAAACGCACCATGCCTGTTTTTGAGATTGAGACCGATTGGCAGGGAATTCTGGCAATATCCAAGGTGTTCAGCCGTATCATCGACTCCAAATCCCGTTTCACCCACAGCCATTCCAGCGGATTGGAGGAGAAAACCGCGCACATGGCGGCTTTTTTCGGGGCGGATCCGGAAACCATCATCCGGTTGCGCATTGCGGCGGCATTGCACGACGTGGGCAAACTGGCCATGCCCAACGCCATTCTGGACAAGCCCGGCAAACTCGATGCGGCGGAACGGGCCAAAATGATGGAACATACCTACTATACCCGCAAATGTCTGGAACAGATTCCGGAACTCGAATCAATCACCGACTGGGCAGCCAACCATCACGAAAAACTCAATGGAGATGGCTATCCGTTGCGTCTCGGAGCGGAACAGTTGGATCCCTGGTCGCGGCTCATGACCGTGCTGGATATCTATCAGGCCCTGACCGAAGAGCGTCCTTATCGTGCCTCCTTGTCCCATGCGCGCACCATGGAGATTCTCAGGAATCTGGTCACGGCGGGTTCCGTGGATCCGGGATTGGTGCGCGCGGTGGACCGGGCATTCGGGTCGCTGTGAACGATTCCAGGGGGGGGTGTTGGAGTGACCGGATTTGACCCTGGTCGCGATGGTTCATGTATTGGAAAGTGCCGTGGTCTGGGAGTGGCCGAATTGTCCGTACCATTTCGATCAACAGCGCACCGGTGACTGAGCCATTCTGCCCCTGGCCGTTTTCGTCGTTGGCATTGCCGTTGAAGGGATAAAACCCTGCCAATCCCTGGGTGACCGGGTTGGTGGTGATGTCGGAAGCCACGATGGTGACCGTGACCTGTGCCGTATTGGAATGCGTGGTGCCGTCGTTCACGGTTCTGATTTGTGTCAAGGGGGATTGGTTGTGAATTGATTACCTTTTATCCTCATACCATCCTTTGGTGCGTTGGGTGATTTTCACCACCGAGAGCATCACCGGGACCTCCACCAGCACCCCTACCACGGTGGCCAGGGCTGCGCCCGACTCGAACCCGAACAGCCCGATGGCCGTGGCCACCGCCAGTTCAAAGAAATTGCTGGCCCCGATCAGGGCCGAAGGGGCGGCCACATTATGGGCCACGCCCAGGGTGCGGGAGAGCCAATAGGCCAGACCGGCATTGCAGTAGACCTGAATCAGAATCGGCACGGCCAACAGCGCGATCACCAGCGGTTGCGCCAGGATCGCCTCGCCCTGGAAGCCGAACAGCAGCACCAGGGTGGTCAGCAGGGCGAGCAGAGAGAGGGGTTGCAAACGGGTCAGCACCGGCTGCAAGGCGGCATTGCCTCCGGAGTGGATCAGGTGGCGGCGCCATCCTTGCGCCAGGATCACCGGAATCACGATGAACAGCACCACCGACAGGATCAATGTCTCCCAGGGCACGACGATGGAGGACAACCCGAGCAGAAAACCGACGATGGGCGCAAAGGCGAAGATCATGATCAGATCGTTCAACGCCACCTGACTCAAGGTGAAGTGGGGTTCGCCATCCGACAGGTTGCTCCAGACAAAGACCATGGCCGTGCAGGGGGCGGCAGCCAGGATGATCAGGCCCGCGACATAGGAGTCGATCTGTTCCGCAGGCAGCCAGGCGGCGAAGAGATGCCGGACGAAGATCCAGCCCAACAGGGCCATGGAAAAGGGTTTGACCGCCCAGTTGATGAACAGGGTGACCCCGATTCCTTTCCAGTGTTCCCGCACCTGACCCAGGGCACCGAAATCGATTTTCAGCAGCATGGGGATGATCATCAGCCAGATGAGCAGCGCCACCGGCAGATTGACCCGTTCGAATTCCAAAGCGCCAATGGCCTGGAATGGCGCCGGAAAGGCATGGCCCAATCCGATCCCGGTGCCGATGCAGGCCAGCACCCAGAGGCTCAGATGACGCTCGAAAAATCCCAATCTGGCACCCGACGCGCGTTGGGCGGTGAGGTTGCATTGCTGACTCATGAGATGGACTCCCCTGGATGATTCATTCCCCGGTCGGGATTTTCACATTTTCCTGGGCCGCAACCGGCGGCAGCCACCAGGACAACAGCCAAGCCGCCAAAACAAAGCCGCTCGACCACCACAGACAGCCGGTCAGCCCCTGGGTCTGATAGGCCCAACCGGAAAGCACGGTGCCGGTCAGCCGTCCGGCGGCATTCGCCATATAATAAAAGCCCACATTCATCGCCACCTTGTCCGTATCCGAATAGGCCAGGATCAGGTAGGAGTGGACCGACGAGTTGATGGCAAAGACCGCCCCGAAGAGATACAGTCCGATCATCAGGGTCCAGGCCGGATTCAGTCCTTGCAGCAGTGCCAAAGCGATTCCGGCAGGAAAGGCGGCCAGCAGCAAGGCCCAGTTGCGGGCGCTGCTCCCTTGCGGGGGATGCTTGCCGAGCAAAAGCGGCGCCGCAGCCTGGACCAGACCATAACAGACCACCCACAACGCCAGAAATCCGCCCACTTCCAGATGGTTCCAGCCCGTGACCGAAGCCAGATAGAGCGGCAATCCCACCACGAACCAGAGATCCCGCGAGCCGAAGAGGAAAAAGCGTGCTCCGGAGAGCAGGTTGATCTCTTTCGATTTGGAAAAGATCTGGGAGAATTTGGCCTTGCTTTTCCCCATGCCCATTCCGGAAGGCAGCACCCACCAGGTGAGCAGATAGACCAGACACAATCCGGCTGCCATGGCGGCCAGCGCCTGTTGAAAGCCGATCGTGAACAACAATAAACCGCCCAGGAAAAATCCCGCCCCTTTCAGGGTATTCTTGGAGCCGGTCAGGATCGCCACCCATTTGAAGAGTTTGGAATCCGCATCTTCGCCCTTGGGCGCGACCAGCTTGACGCCGGATTTGGCGCTCATTTTATTGAGATCCTTGGCAATGCCCGACAACGCCATGGCCGCCATGACATATTCCACGCTCAGCCATTGGGGATCGACGGTCAGCATGCCCAGGGCGATCACCTGCAAGAATCCACCGGTGATCATGGTGCGGTTGAGGCCGATGCGGGTGGCGATCCAGCCGCCCACCCCGTTGGTGAGGATGCCGAAAATCTCGTAAAAGAGAAACAGCATGGCGATTTTGAGCGGGGAGAAACCCAGATCGTGGAAATGGAGCACCACCAGCATGTGGATCGCCCCATCGGTCAGGGTAAAGGCCCAATAGGCCAGGGTGATGATCAGATAGATCCGGAAACCCAATGCGGGTGTTGACTCTTTTTCCACGGCATCCCCCGTCACGGTGGTGAGGAATTGTTTCCTGGTCATGGCAGGAGTCCGGGGGCGGTCATCGCTCCCAGACTCCCGCATGGATCACATCTGCCCGGCCACCTTGGCAGCCAGCTCCACCAGACGGTTGGCGTAGCCCACTTCGTTGTCATACCAGGAGAGAATCTTGACATGGGTCTGGTCGATCACCATGGTCGAGAGGGCATCGACGATGGAAGAACGGGTATCGTTGTTGTAGTCGATGGAGACCAGGGGCAGCTCTTCGTAGCCGAGAATGTCGTTCAACTCCCCGGCAGCAGCAGCCTTGAGAAAGCCATTGATCTCTTCCACCGTGGTCGGGCGTGGCACCTCGAACACCATGTCGGTCAAAGAGGCATTGAGCAGCGGCACCCGCACCGCGACCCCGTTGATCTTGCCGGTGAGTTCCGGGAAAATCTGGGTGATCGCCTTGGCCGAACCGGTCGAGGTGGGAATCAAGGAGAGCGAGTTGGCCCGTGCCCGGCGCAGATCCTTGTGGCCCAGATCGATGATGGTCTGGGTGTTGGTGATGTTGTGGATCGTGGTCATGGAGCCGCGAACAATGCCGATCTTTTCCAAAATAACCTTGACCACCGGTGCCAGGCAGTTGGTGGTGCAGGAGGCTGCCGTCACCACGTCATGACGGGTCGGATCATAGAGATGGTCATTCACCCCCATCACCACATTGAGGGCTTGGGGTTCCTTGACCGGGCAGGCCACGACGACTTTTCTCACGCCCTGATCGAAATAGGGTTGCAAGGCGGCCATGGTCTTGAATTTTCCGGTACACTCCAGCACCAGATCCACGCCCATTCCTTTCCAGTCCACGCCACCGGCGGTGGCTGACATGGAGTAGCCGAGCCGTTTGCCATCGATCACGAGGCCGGTGCCATCCGAGGAGACCTCCCGATCCCAGCGGCCATGGACCGAATCGTATTTCAACAAGTGGGCCGCACAGGCGGCATCTCCAAGAATTTCATTGACATGGGCAAACTCCAGTCCTGGCAGACGCCCCCAGGCCGCCCGCAATCCCAACCGTCCCATGCGACCAAACCCGTTGATTCCCACACGAACCGTCATGTTGAACTCTCCCTTTGCACCTGGAAATGAGTGGTGGATCCTGTGAACTGAATATCCTTGCTGGAGAATATATCTTGATCGGCATATTCAGTCAAGCAGATATTTTCGAGGCTGAATTTTTTCTGAGGGAGGGGAGTGATCGTGACCATTGCGAGAGGTGCATCTCGAAAGGGTCATGGTTTAGCAGCGTGGCCATCTGTCATGGGGCATGCATAGCAATCCGGTATGACGGGACAGGCGTGATAACATGCGAGGACCGAGCTTCTCCTGGTCGTGAAAGGCACATACCACATCCCCCCATCCCTCTTTTGTCAGGATACGATACAGCCGGTTTGATGTTTGATTCGCCAACCGATGCGTTGCAGCGCCATCAGCATGGCACCGGTTTCGAGCCGCTCTGCCAAAACCCGCAAGGCCAAGGCTTCCACATGAGCGATGGCCTCCTCTTCGGTACGCCCATAAGCCATCACACCCGGAAGTTCCAGCACTTCGGCAAGCCAGCGGTCATCCTCTTCCTGCTCCCATTTCGATGGTGTAGTTCATGGGCGGCTCCCTTGCCGCGCAAAATATGGCTCTTCCGGGGGAAGCGTACCTGAGGGGGTGACCTCACCCAACCAGAACCGCCGTGACCACTGCGCCGGTCTTGAGATCCATCACCACGGTCAAAAAAGTCTTTTTCCCGACGTGAATTTCGTCAACGGCCAACCATTTCAGTTTGCCAACCTTCGGTTTCTCAAAGCGTTTCTGCAAATGGCGTTTCTGGATCTCCTTCACCGAATCCCAGGAAATCTCCAGATGCTCGGCCACATCTCCGATGGTCATCACCCGGGACAGTTCCAAAGCGTAGCGCTCAAATCGTCGGGTGTAGGAACGGCGGGGATCGGCAAACGGCAGCGATATCTGTCGTGTCACTCCACAGGTATTAGGAGACACATGTCCACGCCTTGTCACCCCCTCAGGTGCGCTTCCCCCGGAAGAGCCGGATTCAGAGCCGGTGTGACATGGGTGGCGGTGGCATCGGGCGCATCCGTTCCTGCTCGATGCCAGGGTGAACTGCGAATGATAGTTTAAAATATATATTGATTTTATCAAAAGATAATATACCGTATTCAACATGGAAATGGAACAAGATCCCGCAGTGCTGTTTCAATCACCATTGAATGTGCGAAAGGATTAAGACAATGATTATAAAAGGAGAGTCCCGCACCGTAATAATGTCGATTGGCGAGTTTCTTTCTGTCGAGTCCTTTTCAGCGTTGCAAAGATCGCTTGAAGAAGACGAGTTCGACAAGATGTTTATCTGTACAGAGAGGATAAAAGATAAGAGTTTGCGAGATTTTATGGTTTCTTTTCTTGCTGTAATGCCGTCCATCCTTGAAATGCGTGAAATCGTAAATGATGTTGAAATTGAGATTATAAACTGCCCGGAAAAATGTAAAGAGGTGATGTCTTCGTGGTGCGATGCGCATTCCTTCCATATCAACGAGTGCGTGACATGCCCAGCATCTGCATCAAGTTTAGTTAACGCTCTGGGTGACTGTGTTGTGCATCCATGCGCAATACTAAACTCAAACTATTTCTGTCTTGAATAACAGGCATGGACGCCTGACTGTCCACACCAGTCGCGCGTGCCACGTTTTGTTTCCAGGTGGCAAGTCGTTGTTGCTAGGCTGTTACTTTTACCCGCTTGTCAGCCATCCAGATTCAGATCGTGGTCAGTTGATGACTGTTCCACTCCGGCGTTGGTTAATACGATACCTTCATTGGGGAATATGCCCGACGCGCGTCTTGTTTCTAGAGGTATGCCGTTTGTTTTTTTATTTAAAATCTTTGTGATCTGAAAGATTTTAAATAATATCTTATGCTCACTGAAATGATTTAAACAAGTAGCAAGCAATAAAAATTATATCGTATTGCTATGTTTCTTGGCACCTTTCAAAACATTTTTCCCCAAATAATTCAACACAACCTGTGAGCAAAAGTAGATCATAAATACCTTTCCGAAGGTTAATCGCTCTGATGCAATCTCTTCCCTTGACGATTTCTCTTAAGCGGAATAATGATGCAATGCCTGACGAGTCAATATATTCAACATTCCTAAAGTCTAACACAATAATCTCACATTCGGACAACGATTCCGAATCTTTAATAAAGCCATACATAGAGTAATAGTCAAATGATTTTGACAAGGAAACCGTTGCAGAATTGCCAACCATCTCTACGCATATTTGTTTCATTGTGAGCGTTCCCTAACAAGATCGTGAATACTATTTTGCCAAACCGGTTAACAAGCCGGTTCTATGAAATTTTTTTAATTATCTGCTGTATTTTCAAAATTTGCAAGCAAAAATCTCAAGGTTCGCTCAAAATATGAGATCTTCCGGCTCTTCTGGGGGAAGCGTATGGGACGGGCCTTCATCCATGCGGTTCGTCAGAATTTGCTGGAGGCAAAGATCGTATTTGATCATTTCCATGTGATCAAACTGTTCAATGAAAAATTGTCGCAACTACGAAGAGATGAACAAAAGAAGGCTGATGAGCAAGGAAAAAGTGTACTCAAGGGAACCCGTTGGCTGTTGCTGAAAAGGCCTCGCAATCTGGATGACGAGCGCAATGAGGCAGAGCGACTGCGAGAGGCTCTGGAAGCCAACCAATCCT
>JADFWP010000046.1 GCA_015234115.1 Magnetococcales bacterium | reverse complement strand
TTTATTTTTAACATCAAAACCCTGGGAGACGAATCTCCCAGACCCTCTCTTTTTTTTTCAAAAGTTTCTCATCTCGAAACAGGTGCGGTTTACCAACTTTTGGGCACGAAATCCGGGGCATTGGCCAATTGCACACTCTCCCCGGTTTGGGCGATGACGAACAGACCCTTGCGCATGGCAAAGCGGTCCGCTTCCGAGGCGATCACCATTCCGGCGACCGCGCCATAAACCCGGCAATCGGCATAGCGGGGGAAAAGTTTTTTGAAATCGGCCAACCGGTCCAGATGTTCCTGGACATCTTCAGCGGTCAGGCGACTTTTGACCTCGATCAGGACGGCATCCACCGTGTTGGCCAACAAGAGATCGATCTCCATCTGTTTGCCGTTGACGATCTTTTTGACCCGCCCAAGAATCTCATCCACTTGGATGCCGCGCGCCTGAAACATGGCGATGCAAGAGGGTTTGATCATCTCCTCGACAAATTCGCCCAACCGTCCGCCCAACTCGCCGATCTGTTTGGTGACCGCCTTGATCTTGAGATCGGTCTCCCGCATTTGGCGCTCCGTCTCCCGCATTTGGCGCTCCGTCTCCGCGCGCGACTCCCGCATTTGGCGATCGGCCTCCGCGCGCGACTCACGCATTTCGCGCTCGGCCTCCGCGCGCGACTCACGCATTTGGCGGTCGGTCTCCTGCATGCGGCGCTCCCATTCTGCTCGACGCTCCCGGTCCTCGCGAACCATCTCCTGGAATTGCCGTCTGGTTTCTTTCAACTGGACAGCGTTCTCCTGGAACATTTTCCAGACATCATCAAAAGTCACGGCGTGAGACATGGCGGCTCTCCTGGTTTGGGGCATCAATGAACAACAGGATACCTCTTTCCAGCATCTCATGGAATGATTTTTTGGCAGGCATGGCCAATGGGATTGGTGGGTGGGAGATGCAACCCTTCCACATTGGCCTGCGGTTTCCGCTGCGCGGGCCGCGCTCGCCATGCGAAAAGGGCTGCGGGCAAAGTCAACGTCAACGTCCTTATAGCCTGCGCGCCACCCAAAAGCCAAAACGTCCTGGCAAGGCACGCGCCAACATAGCTGACGCGGTAGTCGGGCGGGTACCCGATTCGACGTGTGGAACAAAGGTCTGAAGTGTTTTTATCCTGCATGATCTCCGGACTGCGCCCGGTCGTACCGCGTTGCGCCGCAGTGGTGGACCTGGGAGAGTGGACAGATCCGGACTCCACGATTAAAGCAACTTTAAACCCTTGCCAATTCCGCCTCTTTGGGGCAAGCTGTCCGCCCTTTCGTGAACCGTTTGCAACCCAAGGCCCGCTGACGCCCAGCCCTTCTGCACAGGAAAAAACCACCATGGCCGATACCGACGACCTGAAAGAGTCCCACGATTACCATCTCGCCACCCCGCAGCGCGCAGAACCCTTTCCCTTGAAAGGATGCGACTCTTTGGATTGGGGGATGAAGAATCGGCTTTCCAGGATCTTTTCGCCCGCTACCGGACGCACGGTGATGCTGGCAGTCGATCATGGCTATTTCATGGGACCGACCACGGGGCTGGAGCGGATCGATGTCACCATCAATCCGTTGTTGAAATATGCCGACACCCTGATGTGCACCCGTGGGGTGTTGCGCGCCCTGACCCCGGCCACCTTCACCAAAGGGGTCTCGCTGCGCGCCAGCGGCGGACCGAGCATTCTCAAGGAACTCTCCGACGAACGGATCGCCGTGGATATCGAAGATGCCCTGCGCCTCAACGTGGCGGCCATGGCGGTCCAGGTCTTTGTCGGCGGCGAGCACGAAACCCAGTCGATCCACAACCTGACCCGGCTGGTGGACCAGGGGTTGCGCTATGGATTGCCGGTGCTGGGCGTCACGGCAGTGGGCAAGGATCTGGCCCGCGACGCCAAATACATGCGTCTGGCCACCCGCATCTGCGCCGAACTCGGGGCCACCTTCGTCAAGACCTACTATGTGGCCAAGGGATTCGAAACCGTCACCGCCGCCTGCCCGGTCCCCATCGTGATCGCCGGTGGCAAAAAACTGCCCGAGGCCGACGCCCTGACCATGGCCTACCATGCCATTCAACAGGGAGCGGCAGGGGTGGACATGGGCCGCAACATCTTCCAGTCCGAAGCCCCGGCTGCCATGATCCAGGCCGTGGGCAAGGTGGTCCACGACGGCTTTACACCGCGCGATGCCTACGAGTTCTATCAGGATCTCAAGTCGCGCCCCTGATTCTCCCAACCACTCCGATAACCGCCATGAAAAACCGCTGGTCAGACCTGGAGGCCGCCGAGTTCGTGCGGCGTTATGCCCCACACCATGGCGAACCCCTGGCTCTGCGCACCTATACCAGCCGCCTGCTCGGGGCGGACAAGGGATTGGTCCTCCACGGGGGGGGGAACACCTCGGTCAAGGGAACCGCCCGCACCCTGCTGGGCGAAGAGATTCCGGTGATCTTCGTCAAGGCTTCGGGATGGGATCTGGCCACCATCGAACCCGCAGGCCATGCCGCTCTGGAACTGGCCCCGCTGCGCCCGCTGCTCGGACTGGATCACCTCGACGCGGAAACCATGGTTCAGGCCATCCGGGTGCGCCGCCTCGATCCCGACGCCCCGACCCCTTCGATCGAGGCGTTGCTGCATGTGTTTCTGCCCCACGCTTTCATCGATCACACCCATGCCGATGCCATCCTCGCCTTGACCAATCAATCCAACGGGGCGCATCTGGTGCAAGAAGCCCTCGGCGACCGGGTGATCATTCTGCCCTATATCCATCCCGGATTCGATCTGGCCAAGGCCGCAGCCCAGGCCCAGGCCGCCGCACCCGAGGCCGTCGGCATGGTGTTGATGCATCACGGCCTGATCACCTGGGGCAAGACCGCGCGTCAGGCCTACGAAACCACCATCGATCTGGTGTCGCGCGCCGAGAATTACCTGGCCCGCCACGCCCGCGCGCCCAAAGCCCTGCGCCGGGTGACGGCGCTGGCTTCGGCCCGGGAACGCTATCTGGAGGCCGCCCCGCTGTTGCGCGGACGGCTGGCGATCCCGACCGGCGAGGCGGATCATCCCTTCCAGCGCTTCATCCTGCTGCCGGTGATCAGCCGCGAGACCCTCAATCTGGTCGATTCCGAACAGGGGCGCGAACTGGCCATCACCCCGCCGCTCACCACCGATCATCTGATCCGCACCAAACCTCTGCCGCTCTGGATCGATGACATCGAGGCCATCCCGGCGGCCATTGCCGGGTATCAGGAGTCCTACCGGGAGCGGTTCGACCGGCTGGCCGACCTGGAGGATCGTCCCACCCCCTTTGATCCCACCCCCCGGCTGATCTTCATGCCCGGCATCGGGGCCATCTGCGTGGGGACAACCCATGCCGACGCGGAGATCACCCGCGACATCCTGCTGCAGACCCTGACGGTCAAGAACCAGATCGCGGCCATGGGGGGGAGCTATCAGGGGTTGGAAGACCCGGAGCTTTTTGCCATGGAGTATTTCCCCCTCCAGGTCAAGAAGCTCAAAAACCTCCACGAAGCGCCCCTGGCCCGTCAGGTGGCCCTGGTGACCGGCGCCGCCGGAGCCATCGGTTCCGGGATCTGCCGCGAACTGCTCGCCCAGGGATGCCATGTGGCCGCCGCCGACCTGCCGGGAGAGGCGCTCCACTCCCTGGCCGAGGAACTCAACCATCATTTTCCGGGTCAACTGCTGCCCGTGGCCATGGATGTCACCGCGCCCGAAGCGGTCAGCGCCGGATTCGCCGCCATCGTGGAACGCTGGGGCGGGGTCGATCTGGTGATTCCCAATGCCGGTCTGGCCCATGTCGCGGCCCTGGATGAACTCAAACTGGCCACCTTCCAAAAATTACAGAAAGTCAATGTGGATGGAACGCTGCTGGTGCTGGCCGAGGCGGCCCGGATTTTCAAGCGGCAGGCCACGGGCGGGGATGTGGTGTTGATCTCCACCAAAAACGTCTTTGCGCCGGGCGCCCGTTTCGGAGCCTACAGCGCCACCAAGGCCGCAGCCCATCAACTAGCGCGCATCGCCGCGCTGGAGTTGGCGGAATACGGGGTACGGGTCAACATGGTGGCCCCGGACGGAGTGTTCGCCGATGGCGCCCGCGCCTCCGGGCTGTGGGCCGAAGTGGGACCGGACCGCATGAAGGCGCGCGGTCTGGATGCCGACGGCTTGCAGGAGTATTACCGCAACCGCAACCTGCTCAAGGCGCGCATCACCGCCCGGCATGTAGGCAAGGCCGTGCTCTTTTTCGCCACCCGTCAGACTCCGACCACGGGCGCCACCCTGCCGGTGGATGGCGGTCTGCCCGACGCAACGCCGCGTTGATCATTTTTTCTTCTGGAATAGCGGATCTTCCATGCTCCCTCGCCATCCCAAAGCCAAATCATTCGTGGAAAGCGGCCTGTTCCAGGATGTGACCCGCTTTGCCGAACTGGAAAGCCGCATCCGCGCCCTGGAAGATCCAACCGAACGCCAGGCCGCCTTTGCCCTGTTCGCCGAAGGGGTGCTGACCACCCGCGCCATCCATCGGGCGGTGGAGGTCTGGCCCACGGGCGTGGTGCCCCTCGATGCCCGCCGTCGGCTGGGGCTGCCGGAAACGCTGCCTGGCGCCGATGGACTGTTCCGCTCGCTGGAAGGGGAGATCCACGCCTATCAACTGCTCTTTCGCCCGGAGCGGGAGAAGACCGCTCCCGGCGAATCCGACCGCTTTGCCCAACTGCTGGCGGTCAGCGCCCAACCGCTGCTCTTCACCAACGGCGACGCCTTTTCCAATGGCTGGAAGAAAATCAAATCCGGCCATGCCGTGCGCGGCGTGGATCTGGACCGTCTCGATGGCCGCGCGTTCCAGGCGATCCGGCGCTGGCTGCAAGGGGCCGGCACCACGGTCGAGCGACCCGCCACGACTCCGCTCCACACCTGGGCCTTGGAACAACTCCAGATCCGGATGCAGAGCAGCGATCAGGCGAGTCTGCTGCTGCCGCCCGGCGCCGAAGGGGAACTGCTGGCCCTGCGCCTGATTCAACGGCTCGGCGGACGACGGGTGGTGGTGGTGCTGACGACCCATCCGGAGCAACTGGTGCACACCATCCGCCACTGGCGCCAGCAGGCGGGATGGGGGGATCTGGCCGCGTTGCAGGTCGCCGAGGAGCCAGCCAACCCGCTGGAAATCGACTTTCCCCTCACCCATCATCCGGACGGGGTGCGCCGTTTTCTCGCCTGGCATCATACCGGGGTGCGGGTCATTCTGGCCACACGGGCGATGATTCCCTTGCTGACGCGCGCCATGATGGGCTTTCCGCAGGCCGATTACCTCATCGGATTCGGCACCTTCGGCGACCCGCTGCCCGCCGCCCGTCGCCTCAATCTCCAGTCCATCCTTCCTGCCCAGCGCCGCGTGATCCCCGACGCCCCCCCACGCTGACCGCCCCCCTGCCCCGCCCCTGGCGGCTGTTGCTGCTGCCGCTGTCGGGCCATCGGGCCGGCGAACAACCGCACAGCCTGCTCTCCACCCTGATCGCCAGCATGGCGGGCCGGGAGGAGATTCGTCACATCCACGCCTATCTGCCCGGCGAGCCGCCCCAGAGCGATCTATCGGGTTTCGAGCCGTTTCCGCTTGCCTGTGGCACCAAACCCACGGAACGGGATCGGATCCTGACCGCGTTTCAACGCGCCCGCCGCGCCGTGCTGCTCCAGAGCGGTTGCGAAAACAACGGCCACCTGCCGGCTGCCGATCTGCTCCTGCTCCTGACCGCCCCGCCTCTGACCGGACTCGCCGCCGCCCTGGACCCGCTGCTGGCCGCCGCACCCGCCACGATGCCGGGTCTGCTGCTGCTCCCGCTTCTGGTCAAAGAGGGGCAGTTGCTGGACAACCCCCTGCTCTGGGAGGTGCTGCGCAATCTGCAAGTCCTGGATCCCACGCTCCACAACGAGATCCGCGCCGCCATGGAACAACTGGGCCGGGAGGGACAGTGCGATCCCGAGCCATTGCTCGCCCGCATCCGGCTGCTGGCCACGGACGATCCGCAACTGGCGCTGCCCGGCGACATCCTGGTCGCAGCGCTCCTGAAACACCTCGGCGATCCCTGGGATCAACGGTTTGGCGCCTTGCAGCACTTCTGTCAACAGCACGGTCATGGCGCGGTGCCGACCCTCTGGCCCGAAGATCCCATGCTGGCGGAATGGGCCAACCGTCAACGTCTGGCCCGCAGCCGTGGCACGCTCGATCTGGTGCAGACGAGCCGACTGGAAGCCATCGGTTTTGTCTGGGATCTGGAGGCGTTCGCCTGGGATCAGGCCTGCCAGGGTCTGGAGCGGTTCATCGCCCGGCACGGCCACGCCAAGGTGCCGGAAAACCACCCGGAGGACCCGGCCCTGGCCGAATGGTGCCTGAAGCAACGCCATCTGAGGAAAAAAGAAAAACTCTCCCCGGAACGAAACGCGCGGCTGGAGGCGTTGCGCTTTGTCTGGGATCTGGAAGAGGCCGCCTGGGAAGAATCTTTTCAACTCTTCCTGCGGTTCAAGGGGCTGCGCGGTCATGGCAAGATCCCAAGCCACTGTCCCGAAGACCCATTGCTGGGCAAATGGGCAGAAAAACAACGCAAAGAATTGGAACAGAAAAAACTCCCCGCCGCCCGTCAGGCCCGTCTCGATGCCGAAGGCTTTGTCTGGGATCTGGCGGCAGCGGCCTGGGACGAAATGCTGGAGGTGTTGCGTCAGCATCGCCTCACCCTGGGTCACGGCAAGGTGCCCAAGGAGTGGCCGGAAAATCCCACCCTGGCGATCTGGGCCGAAGAACAACGCCGTCTGCGCGACAAGGGCACGCTCTCCCCGGATCGGGTGGCCCGTCTGGAGGCGCTCGATTTTGTCTGGGATCTCAAAAAGGCCCGCTGGGAAGAGGGGTGGCAGGCTTTTTTGCAATTCGTCGCACGGGTCGGACATGGCAAGGTGCCGGATCCCCATCCCGAATCGGCCCTGTTGGATCAGTGGAGCCGGGAGATGCGCCGCAGTTGGCGTTTGGGCCAGCTCGATCCCAAACTCCAGGCCCGACTGGACGAGGCCGGGTTTGTCTGGGATCTGGAACAGGCCGCCTGGGAAGAGCGTTTTGTGGAACTGGCGGATTTCTGCCTGCAACATGGCCATGCGGGCGTCGTCGAACCCTGCCCGGAATTTCCCTTGCTTCCGGCCTGGGTGCAGGCCCAACGGCGCGCCTGGCTCAAAGGCGCGCTCTCTCCGGCGTTGCAGGCCCGGCTGGATGGCGCGGGCTTCATCTGGGATCCGGCGGAAAAACTCTGGAACGATCTTTTCGCCGCCCTGACCCGCTTCTATCATACCCAGGGCCATTTCAATGTGCCCAGGGAGTGGCACGACCCTCCGGAGCTGTATGGCTGGGTCAAGGCGCAACGACTGGCGCGGGAAAAAGAGAAACTGGACGAAGAGAAACTGGCCCGCCTGGTGGCTTTGGGATTTCTCTGGGATCCGCGCGAAGCGGCCTGGGAGGAGATGCTGCTGGCCCTGACCCGTTTCCAGCAGACCCGCAACCACTGTCTGGTCCCGGCCCAATGGGCGCAGGATCCGGCCCTGGCCCGCTGGGTCGATCAGCAACGCCGGGATTACCGGATCAAATTATTGAAACCCGATCAGATCCAGCGGCTGGAATCGCTGGGATTCGTTTGGGATTCCAAGGCGATCTTCTGGGAAGAGATGTTCGCCGCGCTCACCGAATACCGGGAGCAGCACGGCGATTGTCTGGTCTCCGAGAGTCAGACCGAGCAGTCGCAACTGGCCTGGTGGGTGGCCGCCCAACGCAAGGCCCATCTGGCGGGCCAGTTGGAGCCGGAGCGGGTACAGCGCCTGAATGCCATCGGTTTTGTCTGGGATGCCCAGGAGGTGATCTGGATGGAGTCGTTCCGCGCCCTGGAGGCCTTCCACAACCGGTTCGGTCATGCGGTGGTGCCCGCCGACTGGCCGGAAAATCCCCGTCTGGCCACCTGGGTGACCACCCAGCGCACCGCCCGTCTCAAGGGGCATCTGGGCGAAAAACGCACCGCGCTGCTCGATACCCTGGGGATGATCTGGGATGCCAAAGAGGCCGTGGCCGAAGAGATGATCCAGCTTTTGCGCACCTTCAAGGAGCGCCACGGTCATTGCGACGTACCGCTGGAGAGCAAGGAATTTCCCCGGCTGGGATTGTGGGTGCAGTTTCAGCGTCAGGCCAGAAAGGACGGCACCCTGGATGCCTGCCGGGCGCAACGGCTGGAGGAGATCGGGGTGGGGTGGCGGTGAACGATGGGCAAGGGGCTGTCGCCTGTGGATTCAAATGCGCCCCTTGGCCATAGAGCCGGATCTGTGGCCAAGGGGGGGATGAACACCCCCCCGAGCCAACCGGATCAGGGGGTCTTTTTCTGCTCTTTCTGATCCTTTTGTTCTTTCTCTCTCTCTTCCTTCTGCTCTTTCAAACTTTGCTCGCGCTCGTCCAGTTTCTTGCGCTGTTCCTGGATCCGTTGCAATTTTTCATCCTGGAGACGCTCTTTCTGGACATCGTGGCAATGCTTCAGGTCCGCCGGGGTGTTGGCCGCCTTGAGACAGGTCAGCTTCGACTCCAGATTCTGAATCTCCCGCGCCTTGCGCGCCTTGAACTGCTCCTCCTTTTCCGGAGTGTTCGCCGCTGCGGCCCAGACCGGACCAGTCGTCAACAACACAGCCACGCCAACCATACCCAGCCATAATTTATTCATGACGCTTTCCTTCCTCCGATGCTTGAATGGACCGGCAATCACTATCGCTGCATTTTCCTACACGCGACCACAATTCGTCAATTGTGGCTCATGGCCTCCTCCACCGGCAACGCTGCCAGGTGCCACTCCGGAAACCCCTCCTCCAGGCGGCGCGCGACCAGGCCCGCAGCCCGCAGTTGCGCCACAGCCACGACAGAATTTGATGGAACAGACGCAACGAAATGGGTTGAATCGTGGTCGAAAGTCAGAGCATGCTTCCGGACAAAGGCCACAATCGGGCAAAACCCACCCAAAGGAATCCATCATGACCGCTGTCACGCATCGCGTCATTCCGATCCAACCCGACGCGGGAAAACCCGCTCCCCGCCACATCCGACGCCTGATGCCCGTCAACCAGCAACGCTCCCTGGCCGGACGCTATGCGGGATGGGTCAAGATGCTCTCCTGGCTCGCCTTTGCCTGGGCCTTTGCCGGCTGGCTCAACGATACCTGGTTTTACCAGTTCAACACCCCCCTCTGGCTCAACCGTTATACCGAATACGCCCTGATCCTGATCTTCGGCCTGTGGCGCATCTGGGCGGAAAAAAATCCCTATACCCGCAAGCGGTTGTTGCTGCTGGTGGGCAATGTGGCTGTGCTCTGGTGGGCCATCCCCTGGCTTTTTCCCTTCATCGAACCCCATGTTGGCTATCTGGCCGGATTGCCCGCCTTCCCGGCCCTGCACACCCCAGGCACGATCACCTTTTTTCTGGTGCTGGCTGCGGTTTTTCTCTTCGGACGACGGGTGATCTGCGGCTGGAACTGCCCCTGCGTCGCCATCCGCGAAGTGGTGGGCTTTCCGTTTCGCCACAACGACCATGTGCCGCGCGGCACCTGGCCCTGGCGGCTGCGCCATCTCAAATGGCTCTGGTTCGCCCTCTATCTCGGCGCCATGTGGGCCGTCACCCGCCCGGCCAACAATACCACGACCGCCTTTCTGGGATTTTTCGGCCTGATGGTGGGACTGCCCTATTTCATCACCTTTCTGCTCACCCCCTGGATCGGCAATCGGGGATATTGCCGTTTCCTCTGCCCTTACGGCGCCACCTTCGGACTGCTCAACCAGGTCGGGATGTTCCGCATCGATCATGACGCTAAAACTTGTATCGAATGCGGACTCTGTGTCAAGGTATGCGACATGAACATTCCGGTCTGGCAAATGGGCAAAAGTGCGGGCGGACGGGTCAAGACCACCGAATGCATGGGCTGTGGCCGCTGCATCACCGAATGTCCCACCCAAAGCCTCGCCTTTCACGACGTGCGCAACACCATTTTTCCGCGTCTCGACCAGAACCGTCCCTTCCTGCGTGCCAGAAACGACTGGAGCCGTCCTCTGGTCCGGTTGCGCGCGGCGGGCTATCTGCTGGTTCTGGGGATCACTCTGGCCGGGGCCTGGTATTATTCCGCCCAGGTCGGCACCCTGAACGAACTTCCAGCCCGCATGGGGGCGTTATGTGGATTGCCCGTCTTGTCCTGGTAGTCCTGCTGGCAACGCCGGGTGCGGCGTGGTCCGGTCTGCCCGATCCCCCTTTGGGCACCGGCGAGCATGCCGACGCCTGGCGTCCGGATCCCATGCACGAATACTGGGATCCGGCCACCTTTCATCGTCCCGAAACCGGGCGAATGGCCGGAATCTTTGCGGGAAAAGAGTGTCTGGAGTGTCATGCGGTGATCACGCCGGGGATTGTCAAGGATTGGCAGGCCAGTCGCCACGCCACGACCGGAACTCCGGTTCTCTGCCCGGCCTGTCACGGGGAGGATCACCAGAAGTTGATCTTTCCCACGCCCCAGACCTGCGGCACCTGCCATCCGGAGCGACTGGCCCAGATGGAAGAGGAGAAGAAATACGGTTTTCCCAGCCACGCCCTGGCCATGGAGCGGGTGGTGGATGCCAAACATTTTGCCGACAAACCCAAGGCCGAAGTGGCCTCCTGTCTGCAATGCCATTCGGTGGCGAGCAAGTGCGACTCCTGCCACACCCGTCACCGTTTTGATCCAGCCGAGGCGCGTCGCCCCGAGGCCTGCCTCCCCTGTCACTCCGGCCCGCCCCATCCGGATGATGAGAGTTTCTTTGCCTCGGTTCACGGCCAGAAATACCTTCAGGAAGGCAAAAACTGGGACTGGAACCGGAAACTGGCACCAGGCAACTATCCCGCCCCCACCTGCGCCTATTGCCACATGCGCAACGGCAACCATCAGGTGGCGGACAAGGCGGTCTGGAAATTCGGCATTCGGGAGATCAACCCGCGCACGGCGGAAAACACGATCAAGCGCAAACGCTGGCAGGAAACCTGCGCCGACTGTCATCCTTCCGGGGTGGCCGAAGGGTTCTTTGCGGCATTGGATGCCGAGCGCAAAGCCTCCTGGAACCTGTTGTACCCGGTGGAGGCACTCCTCAAGAAGTTGCGCAGTCAGGGGTTGTTGCGGCCCTCGGCCAGAGAACGCCCCCCTTATCCCATGGATCTCATGGCAAGGCTCTTGCCGCGCGAGCGGATCGGTTTTTTTGAAGGTCAGGCTTCGGCCTTTTACAATGTCAGCGCCATCGAGCGGGATTATTTCGAGTTGTGGTATTTTAACAGTTTGGCTGCCTACAAGGGGATGGCCCATCAGGCAGGCGGATATGCCAAAAGCATGCATGAAAAAATGGAGGAAGCGGCTCGTGCCATCGAGGCCCAGGCCCGAGCGTTGACCGAACAGGGCGCGAAACCGCTCGATCTGACCCCGATCTGGATGGAAGGGGAGTACACCCGCTTCAACCGGGAGCACAATTAGGATTAGTGTGTCATGCAAACCATTGAAAGAAAAGAGGGGGTTTGGGGGATTCATCCCCCAAGATTTTGACTTTGACTTTGAAAACAAAAAAATTTTAAAAATGTTTTTGTTTTCAAAGTCAAAACCCTGGGGGAGGAATCCCCCAGACCCCTTCTTTTCTTTCAATGGTATCTCTTTGAGGGGAGAAATCACCATGAAATGGCTCCGTTGGAGCGCCGCCCTGCTGCTGATCGCCGCCATTGCCGGGATGCTTCTCAACCGGGACACCCTGGATGCGACCCGCCTGGAGATGTGGGTCCGCGACTGGGGCTGGATGGGCAAACCGGCCTTTGTGGGGATCTATGCCCTGGCCACCCTGCTCTTCCTGCCCGGATCGCTGCTGACCCTGACAGCGGGCGCACTCTTCGGCCCATGGCTGGGCGGTCTGTTGAGCCTGCTCGGCGCCACCCTCGGAGCCAGCCTCTCCTTTCTCATCGCCCGCCACCTGGCCGGGGCCTGGGTGACCGAAAAAGCCGGAGAAAAATTGACGCGCCTGCTGAATGGGGTCGATGCCGAAGGGTGGCGCTTCGTCGCCTTCACCCGCCTGGTGCCGATCTTTCCATTCAACCTGCTCAACTATGCCCTCGGACTGACCCGCATCCGCTTCCTGCCGTATGCCCTCACCTCGCTGATCTGCATGATCCCCGGCGGCATGGCCTATGCCTGGCTGGGCCATGCCGGACGGGCCGCCACAACCGGCGATGTCGAAGCCATCCGGGCCGGACTGTGGGGATTGGGATTGCTGACCCTGGCCCTGCTGCTGCCACGCTGGATCAAACATTCCAGAAAAACGATCCTCATTTTATGTCTGTGCGCTGCCCCCCCTGCCCTGGCCGAAGAACCATGCGAACATTGCCATGCCCCACTGCTTCCCTCCTGGCAACAGAGCCGTCACCACCAAACCGACGTGCAATGCCAGGCATGCCATGGCACCCGGCACACCGGAGAGATGGCCGCACACGCCAGACGCAACGAAAGTTGCATCTCCTGCCATATCAACGAAAATAATAGTTATAAAACTTCCAAACACGGCGTGATCACCACGCTGGAAGCCGAACGGATGGATTTCACCCTCCCCCTGACCGGAGGCAACCTCCGCGCCCCGACCTGTGCCTATTGCCATCTGCACCAGAACGCCCACGCCAGCCTCCAGGACCAGACCGCCCCCTGTCGCGACTGCCACTCTCCGCGCTTTGTGACGACCTGGATGGAAAGCGGTGCGCGCAATCGCGCCATCGGAGAGATGAAATACCGGGAAGCCATGGAACTGCTCGCCACGCTCCCGGATCGTCCCCCCTTCCAGGAAGCAACGCTGCGTCTCCGGGAGTCGCTGCGCCACCACCTGAAAAACCTCACCCTCGGGGTGGGTCATCAATCCCCGGACGAACTGTGGTGGCACGGACAGGCCGCCCTGGATGGGGATCTGTTACGCGTCAAGTCGCTGCGGGGCGCGTTGGAGCGCGCCGACCAGACGCCGTAGCATTCCGCTCCCCTCCACGGCCTGTTGCAACGGATGGGTGCACCAGGCGGGCTGTCCCGGTTCCAGATGACGCAAATCCTCGAACAACTGACGCGAACGGTTGGCCACCATGGCCGAGATCGCCTCGGAGACCGCCGGATGGTCCAGGAAACGGTCAAAAACCTCTTTGGAAAACTCCAGCACCTCTGCCTCCCCCTGCTCGACACGCACGGTGGAGGAACGGGGCAGACCGGTCATCAAGGCAATCTCCCCCACCAGTTCTCCCGGTCCAACGGAAAATTCCCAGGTCATGGCCATCCCCTCGTAACCGGTCATGCCGCGCAACCGTCCCCGTACCAGCAGATAACAGACCGTTCCGACCTCCCCTTGCTGAAACAACACCTCCCCCGGACCATAGATCCGATGGGTCAGAGCGGCCGCAAGTTGATGCAGAATGTCGGACGAAACCACAGGCCGTGCCGACGTATGTTTGAGGGTCCGTTCCAGAAAACCACACGCATGAAGCAGGCGCAGATTGCGCTCCAGCGGATCTTCGACCTCGGTCGAACTGGCGCACGCTGCGGCTACCGATAAATCCCCGCCCTGGGGAAAAGGAATCTCCAATCCCCGACGTCGCAGTTGATACCAGACCCGCTCCCGCACCGTCCCTTCCAGGCGGGTGCGATCAAAATAGCTCCGGCTCGAATAGCGCAATTGATAGACCACACCATGATCTTTGTATTCGTGCAGACAGACCTCTGGAAGTTTGCTCCGATCCACCTCCGCGACACTCAACGCCGCAGCGACCATGGCCTCCCGCACCTGTTGGGGCGAGGTGTCGAAGGTCAGCGTCACGGTCATCTGATGGCGCCGCAACGGGGTCGGCCAGGTCATGTTGTGGACAACGCTGTTGGCCAGCACGTTGTTGGGAATGATCAGGATATGACCGCCTCCGGTGCGCAACCGGGTCTCCCGCCAATTGCGCTGGATGATCTCCCCCTCCTTGTCGCCCACCGCGATCCATTGGGCCGGCTCCACGGTCCCGACCAGATTCATCGACACCCCGGAGAGAAAATTGCTCAACACCTCCCGCAAGGCGATGCCAACCACCGCCGCCACCACCGCCGTGGAGGCAAACAGCTTGGAAGTGTCGAAATCCAGCACAAAATGGAGGATCAACAGGGTGGCGCCACCGATCAGCAGCAGCCGGAACAGAAACAGCAGCAAGCCCGAGACCGGGAAACGCTGCTTGCGGACCGTGTAAAAGAGCCGTCCCAGAGCCTCGTTGCCATTAAAAAACAACAAGAAAAACCAGAAAAGATACCAGGCGTTCAGGTAACGATCATTCAGAACCTCACCGCCGAGCCACCCCGGATACGCCCCCAGCAACCGCACCACCAGACCCGTCAGCAGCAGAACCGCCAACGGACGGGAGATGTGGCCAAGCAGCACAACCCACCAACTCCCCTCCCCGGAACCCGACGACTCCGGATGCACCCCTTCGGGATCTTCGGACAAGTTCAGAGAAGCCGCCTTGCGCAACCGCAACGGCAAGGTCAACAGGGTGGCCACCAAAAAAATGGTCAGCACCCCCCCCAAAGTCACCACCATCAGCGTCAGGCCGTCCATATTCATCATCCGGTTCACGATACGGTCACGGGCAATCCCCCGATTGCGCGCAACTGATCGATGATCAGATTCATGGCTTCATGAATCCGCCTGAAATCCCCCTGATACTCCTCCCCGACCAGTTTTTCCGGAATC
Organism: Magnetococcales bacterium; assembly: GCA_015234115.1. Lineage (GTDB taxonomy): Bacteria > Pseudomonadota > Magnetococcia > Magnetococcales > Magnetaquicoccaceae > Magnetaquiglobus. The sequence goes on along the minus strand of JADFWP010000046.1, from coordinate 6,055 downwards.
TTGCCCTGGCTGATCTCGTCCATGCTGGCCGCAATGCGCCGGATGGCCCCCAGGCGGGCGATGAGGTCATTCAAGGCATCGGTGATCTTTTTGAAATCCCCATGAAACTCCACCTGCAAAGGCTCCGGGACCGCACCGCGACCGACCAGCGCCAGAATCACCACCATCCGGTCCGCGATCAACCGGATGGCCCGCATCCGCTGCACCATGGCGCGCATCACTTCGGCCAAATGGCCGATCTCATCCCCACGCACCAGGGTGGTGGTGACATCCAGATTGCCATCCGCCACCTCCCGCGCATAATGGCTCAAGGTCGAAATCGAACGCACCAACCCACGCACCATGCGCATGGACAGCCAACCACACAAGACAATGGTCGCCAGACTGGCCACAAAAATCCATTGCGCCGACTGCTGTGCCGTCCAGCGCGTCTTCTGCACGCCTTCCCTGGCCAGACGGGCCGCCATGGCATCGATCTCTTCCACCAAAGGCTCCACCCGATGGACGCTATCTCGTAACCGGTTCATCTTTTCCGCGATGGAACGATCCAACGCGACCAGGGCGCGGAAAGATTCAACATACTGATTCAAAAGAAATTCAACCTGCTGCCGCTCCGCAACCACAGCAATGATCTGTTGCAGACGCCCCCCCAATCCGGCAGCCAGTTTTTCCACTTCCGCCGCATTCTCCTCCTCCTGGCGCAACAGATAATCCTTTTCCAGGCGACGCATGGAGAGATAATCCACCATGGCTTCCAACCGTTCCACCCGCTGCTCCCGACCGGCGCCATGTTCCAGCCGTTGCATCTCCGCTTCCAAAGCGTGTGCCGCCTGACGAAAGACCCCCTGGTTGCCCTCCCGATGATTCAACCCCTTGGCCATCCAATCCGCGCCGATCTCCCGGATCAAGGCGTGATAGCCTTCCAGATGATCCACCAGCACCATCCGGTCTGCCACCTCCTGTTGAATCGCGCTGCCCACACTCAGTCGTTGCATCTCCCGGGCAGACTGCACCGCCAGGGCGATCCGTTCCCCAACCCCCTCCAGCAAGGCCGGATCCCGACGCGCCAGAAAATCCTTCTCCGCCCGCCGCGCCTGCAACAGCTCGACATGAATATTCCTGGCCTCTTGCTGAATCCTCAGCTCATGATCAATCCGGTATTCGTATTCCCCGAGCGTCTGTCGCAACACCAGCGTATAGAACAACACCACACCAGCAAAAAGAAACAATCCAACCCCAATCGTAAGGGGCAGTTTCAGACGGATTGGCAGATCATCGAGCCGCATGGGTCAGGACTCCGGAGATTCGATCTTGAGAGTGGGTCGTCAGTGATGCCCATGTTGGGCGGCAGGCAGTTCGATCTCCTGCGCCTCCCCCGCGCGCTCCAGGCGCAAACGGACCGTGGCGCCGTGAGGCACGCCATGGACCAGGCGCACCAGGGCATGCCGGGAGGAGACCTGCTGATCATTGAGACGCACAATCCGGTCGCCCGCTTTCAATTCGGCTTTTGCCGCGCGGGAACCTTCTTGCGTCCCTTTGATCCAGGCGCCATCCGGGCGTTGATCGTCCAGAATCACGCCCAGGGAGGCAGGAGGAGGTGTTTCCGGAGTTTCCGACGTGCCCCAGGCATAATCGGCGGCCAGAGGATCGATCCAGGAATCGCCGGAGGTCCAGGGCAGCAGCGTCACCAGATCTTCCATCCCCCGGCTGCGCAATTGATGGGGAATGCCATAGCCCATCAGCAGATGGCCCGCACCCGCCAGTCCCACCACCACGGATTTGGGATGTTCGTTGCTCCAGCGACGGATGGTGTCGGCCATCACCCCATCCCACAAGGTTTGGGACTCGACGAAATGGTCGAACTTCCCGGATTTGGAAATCATTGGATGGCCATTGAAAATCTCTTCCAGCATCATGCGATAATCCAGCGTTGCCGGGCAGATGGGCGGCAACGTGTCCCGGATTTCGGTGGCCAGTTCGCTCATTCCCTGCTTGCGCACCTGGGAGACGGTGGCGCGGGGGAGATTCATGGCCAAAACCGGGATGCGCTGGTCACGGGCAAAACGCAGGATCGGCAGATAGAGTTCGGCCTCGAATCCCCAGGTGAAATACCACTCCACCGCATCGAGAAAGGCCGCTTCTTCCAGTTCACCCGCCACCCAGCGATCCAGATGGGGCTGCATGGTGCGCGGGAACATCTCCAGGGCCAGGGCCATGTCCGGTTGTCGGGCGTGCAACGCCTGAATCACCTTCAATTGCACCGCGTGATGGGCCGGATTGTCGTGGGCTTCACCGATCAGGACAATGCGGTGGCCGGAGAGATGATCGATGAGTCCGGTTTCGGTCAGCGACTCCCGATCGGCCAATCTCAAAATCTCATTGACTTCAAGCGGAATGGTGCCCATGAATCCCCACTGCAACAAGGCCAGACCCAGAAAGAGCGGCAAAAAAATCATGGCAAGACCAAGCTCCAACCATTAAAAGAAAAGAGGGGGTCTGGGGGATTCTTCCCCCAGGGTTTTGACTTTGACTTTAAACAAAACATTTTTAAAAGGTTTTGACTTTAGAAAATACAAATCGAAAAATATTGAAATTTAAAGTCAAAACCCTTTAAAAATTTTTTGTTTAAAGTCAAAACCCTGAAGGATGAATCCCCCAGACCCCCTCTTTTTTTTCAATAATTTTCCACCGAACGGGCACGCAGTTTGCCCCAGGCATGACGGTATTTCTGCAAACGCGCCCAATCCCGCTCGCTCATCGGATTGGACAGACGCCGCATATCCATATTGTCCTCCAGATCGAACAATTTGACACGCCGCGCCAAAGGATGTCCGGCAATCCGCTCGATGTAATCCTCGTAACGCTCTTCCGGTCGATGGGTGAGCCGGTCCAGGGCTTCCAATACCCGCTCGGAAAACCCCATCTTGCGCAATTTGGCAAAAGTCACCGCCGTATCCTCCACCACATCGTGCAACACCGCCACCATGCGCTCTTCGTCCTGCTCCAGACGCATCATGATACGCAAAGGATGCAGAATATAGGGACGCCCGGACTTGTCCATCTGCCCCCGATGGGCCTTGACCGCCACGGCAATGGCCCGATCCAGCGTGGCCATCACACCACCGCCAACATGCGATCCAAGGCGATCCGGGCCAAAGCCGCCACATCCGGCGGCACGGCGATCACATTCACGGCCGTACCGGCCACCAGATTTTCCAAAGTCCAGCACAAATGCTGGGCATCGATGCGAAACATGGTGGAACACATGCAAATGGTCGGACAAAGGAAATGAATCTCCTTGTCCGGCATCTCGTGCTTCAACCGGTTGACCAGATTCAACTCGGTGCCAATGGCCCACACCGAACCCGATGGCGACTCCCGCACGCTCTTTTGGATCAGTTCGGTGGAACCGCGCAGATCGGCCAGACGACACACCTCAAAAGAACATTCCGGATGCACGATCACCCGAATGCCCGGATGACGCGCCCGGAACAGCTCGACATGCGCAGGCTGAAACATTTGATGCACCGAACAATACCCATCCCACAAGATCACCCTGGCAGCCCGCAACCGTTCCGGCTCCACCCCGCCATTCTTTTGGGTGGGATCCCACACCACCATCTGCTCCAACGGCACCCCCAGGGTGAACGCACTGATCCGCCCCAAATGCTGATCGGGAAAAAACAGCACCTTTTCCCGTTGGGCAAAAGCCGATTCGAGAATTCTGGTCGCATTGGAAGAGGTGCAGACCAATCCGTTGTGCGCACCGCAAAATGCCTTGAGATCGGCCATGGAATTAACATAAGTGATCGGCGTCACCAGGGATTCGACGTCCATGATCGCCCCCAACGCATCCCAGGCGGCCTGGACCCGTGGCAGATCGGCCATGTCGGCCATGGAACAACCGGCAGCCATATCCGGCAGAATCACGGTCTGATGGGGTGCGGAAAGAATATCCGCCACCTCGGCCATGAAGTGCACCCCGCAAAAAACGATATACCTGGCATCGGCCTTTTGTGAAGCCAACCGGGAGAGTTTGAGCGAGTCACCGGTCAGATCGGCGAACTTGTACACCTCTTCGCGCTGATAATGATGGCCGAGGATCACGCATTCAGAACCAAGAGCCTGTTTGGCCAACTGAATGCGGCTATCCAGATCGGCATCGGAGAGTTCATAATAAGGCTCCAACGGGATCATCGCCATTATCCTTCTTTCACTTCAAGAGAGCAGAGGCCGAGGTTCGGCACGGATATCCATGGACAAGTTTACCAATCCTTGGGAAGAACGGAAAGAGGCCTTGCGTCGGCAGGCCCTCAAGATGGGGTTTGCCGTGGCCGGATTCGCCCCGGTACGCCCTCCGCCCCATGCCGAGGCGCTGCAACCCTGGCTCGACCAGGGGTATCACGGCACCATGAACTGGCTGGCACGCCATCCCGAACAACGCGGCGATCCCGCCACCCGGATGACGACAGAGGGAGAAAAGAACGGCATCATTCTGGTGATCGGATTCAATCTCGCGCCGGATGCGGCACTGCCGGATGCGGCCATTGCAGATCACGGCGTGCTCGCCTCCTACGCCTGCCGCACCGATTATCATGATTTCATGAGACAAAAGGTGCAAGAACTGGTTTTGTGGCTGGAAAAGGAGCTGGGACAACCGGTCTGGCAACGCATTTTCGTGGATACCGGACCGGTCCTGGAAAAACCCCTGGCCACGGCTGCCGGGCTGGGCTGGCAGGGGAAAAACGCGCTGCTGGTGACCCGGAAATTCGGTTGCTGGTTGCATCTGGCAGAGCTTTTTCTGGCCCTGCCCATTCCTCCGGATCCCATGGAAGGCGACCATTGTGGCCGTTGCGACCGCTGCTTGCAGGCCTGTCCCACCGATGCCCTGCGCCACCCCTACCAGCTCGACGCATCCCGCTGTCTGGCCTATTTCACCGTGGAACATCGCGGTCCGATTCCGCGCGCCTACCGGCAGGCGCTGGGCCAAAGGATTTTTGGCTGCGACGCCTGCATCACCGTCTGCCCCTGGAACCGGTTCACACCAAAAACCCGTGAACCGGTTGTCGTTTCAAGCCGCTCTCTGGTCGCGTGGGCACAACTCGATGGGACAGCCTTTCAGGCCATCTTCCGTCATACGCCCGTGCAACGGCTTGGTTTGACTCGTTTTCTGCGCAATGTGGCCACGGCTCTCGGCAACGGGCACACGCCGGACGCCGTAACGGCTCTGGAAAAACTGCTGCGTCACGAGCAGCCATTGGTGCGGATGCATGCCGCCTGGGCAGTGGGCAATCTGATGCAACACCACGACCTGGAGGCCATGGCCCGATCCGTGCTGCAAGCCGCAGCCGGACGGGAATCAGACCCCCAGGTGCAAGAAGAGATCGCGCTGGCCTACGCCCGCCACTCCGGGAGTTCCGGAGCTTCGGCGGATTGATAACGGCCGCTCATGCGATAGCGGGCCGAAACCAGACGGGCCGAACCCACCCGACGCACGCCATTTTTCGCCAGGGATTCGGCTGGCAACATGACCCGGATCCGGGGAAGATCGCGCAGATCGCTGCCCGTTTTCTCGGCCTGGACACGGGCCTGTTCGAGCCGGGCGGCAATGGTTTCGTAGCGTTCCCCCCTCTGCCCCACCCCGTGCCCACGACCCGGACGGCCCAGATCGCGACCATCGGAGCGGACCGATTCGCCGGGAGCACTCTTTTGTACATGATAAGGCTGTAACTCCTGGCCATTGTCGGTACGGATTTCATCCACGGCATGGCGGAGCGAAGCATGCGCGGAAACGGTCGAAGTGTTTCCGGGGAGTATCGTGGCTTGCGGAGCATTGATCATGACGGCTTCCTCCCGGCAAGCGGTCAAAGAGGTTGCATTACCTGCTATTTTATCGGAAAATTTCGATCGCGGTTAAACATTTTTTGAGAAAAAAGAAATCCCCCCCATGAAACTTTCGGGCACGAACCGGTCATGACAACATTATTGAAAGCAAAGAGAGGGTCTGGGGGATTCTTCCCCCAGGGTTTTGACTTTAAAAGCAAAACATTTTTAA